>JBMUBK010000030.1:0-12570 GCA_049457355.1 Aquiluna sp. | reverse complement strand
CAAACCTTGAAGCTACATCGCCGTCGACGACCCTGTGGTCGAAAGTTGCACCGATCGTCGTAATTTGCCTGACAACAATCTCGTCATCAACAACCCAGGGCTTTTTGCGAATTGAGCCGAGAGCAACAATCGAGACCTCTCCTGGATTCAAGATCGGGGTTCCGGTGTCAACACCAAAAACACCGATGTTGGTAATAGTTATGGTTCCCTCCGCCATATCCTCAGGAGTTGTCTTACCGTCTCTAGCCGTTGCGGCCAGCTGCTCGATTGCCTGGGCGAGCTCGAGCATGTTCATCGAATCGGCGTCTTTAATATTTGGAACTATCAGGCCCCTTGGCGTTGCGGCAGCGATACCAAGGTTTACGAAGTTGTGAACGATGATCTCTTTGTCTGTCCAAGTCGAATTCACCATTGGATTTCTCCGAATAGCCCAGATCATCGCCTTGGCCATAATCAAGAGCGGCGTGACCTTGATGCCAGCAAAGTCGACCGAGGACTTCAGGCGTTTCACGTACTCCATGGTTCTGGTCGCATCGACGTCGACGAAAATGCTGACGTGCGGTGCTGTGAAGGCACTTTTTACCATCGCGGTGGCAATGGCCTTTCGCACACCCTTGACCGGTATGCGCTCCTCACGCTCGCTCGGCTGCTGAGGGGTTGTGAGGTTCTTGAATACCGAGGCCTGAGACGCAGAGCCAACCACGTCCTCACGGGTGATCTCGCCGTGCATTCCGGTGCCGGTCACATTCCCCAGGTCAACGCCCAGATCCTTGGCAAGCTTTCGAATCGGAGGCTTTGCCATCACGGCATCGGATGCGGCCGCTGCTTTGACCATTGATACCGGTATTGCGGTTGAGATAGGGGCGGTGTTAACCGCGCGCTTTCTTCGGGACTTTACGTCCCCTGAGTCTCCGTAACCAACCAGGTTTGGGAGCTTGTATTCGGCTCCGGTGTCACCCTCCGGCTCGTTGGCTGGGGCGTCCGGCTCCGATAGCAGCGGCGCATTGCCCTGCACCACCACCGAGATTATTGGGGTTCCAACCTCTACCGTGTCGCCCTCAGCTACCAGGAGCTCAGAAACCTCGCCCTCGAATGGGCATGGCAGCTCAACCACCGACTTTGCGGTCTCAATTTCACAAATTGTTTGGTTAACGGCGACCTTGTCACCGGGAGAAACGCGCCAGGAGACGATCTCGGCCTCGGTGAGGCCTTCCCCGACATCGGGAAGTGGGAACTTAGCAATGCTCATCGTGTCTCCCTAGTAAGCCAAAACCCTATCAACGGCCTCGAGGATGCGGTCTGCATCCGGGAGGTACTCCTCCTCGAGCTTGGCAGGTGGGTAGGGGGTATCAAAGCCGCCAACCCGAATTACCGGTGCCTCAAGGTAGTAGTACGCCTGCTCCGCGATGCGGGCAGCGATCTCTGAGCCAAGGCTCACATTGTTAGGAGCCTCCTGGGCGATAACCACCCTCGATGTCTTCTGCACTGATGCCAAAAGCGTCGGGTAATCCACCGGTGACAAGGACCTTAGGTCTATCACTTCAATGCTGATGCCCTCCTCGGCACCCAGCTCAGCTGCTTGAAGGGCGGTGGCAACCATGGGGCCGTGGGCAATAAGAGTGAGGTCGGTTCCCTCCCTTAGCATTCTGGCGGAGTGCAGAGGAAGAGGTGCGGTGTCAAGGTTTACGGGCCCCTTTTGCCAGTAGCGGCGCTTGGGTTCTAGGAAAATGACCGGGTCTGGCGATTCAATAGCCTGCTGAATCATCCAGTAAGCGTCGTTGGGGTTCGATGGTGATACGACCCGAAGTCCCGGGGTGTGGGCGAAATAGGCTTCTGGGCTCTCTGAGTGGTGCTCGACAGCGCCAATGCCGCCACCAACCGGGATGCGAATAACCACCGGCATCTGCTGAAAGCCCTCTGAGCGATAGGTAAGTCGCGCGAGCTGAGTGGTTATCTGGTTGAAGGCGGGAAAGACAAAGCCGTCAAACTGAATCTCGGCAACTGAGCGATAGCCGCGCATTGCAAGACCAATGGCGGTTCCCACAATTCCCGACTCAGCGATGGGGGAATTGAAGATCCGGCTATCGCCAAACTCGTCCAGTAAACCCTCAGTAACCCTGAAGACTCCTCCCAGCCTCGCTACATCCTCGCCAAACACCAGGACTTTCTCATCTCGCTGCATGGCCTTTCTAAGACCGGCATTGAGGGCCTTGGCGATGGCCATCTCCTGATAGTTACTCATGGCCACCCATCTGGTCCTCATAGGCGCGAAGCCAAGCTCTTTGGGCGTTTATCTCTGGGTGATCGTCTGAATAGACGTTGTCGAAGATGCTCTCGAGTGGCGGCTTGGGCAGGGCGAAGGTTTGCTCTCTGATGTCTTTGGCGAGCTCATCACCGGCAACCGCAACCTCTTCGAAGAAGTCCTCTTCGACACCCTGTCTCCTTAGAAATACCTCAAACCGTGCGATCGGGTCGCGCTGGCGCCAGTATTCGACCTCTTCCTCGTCCCGATACTTTGTTGGGTCGTCGCTGGTGGTGTGAGCGCCGATGCGATAGGTCAGGGCCTCAAGTAGGTAGGGGCCCTTGCCTTCCCTTGCCTCGTCCATATGAATCTTGGTTGCTGCGTAGCAGGCAAGCACATCGTTGCCATCGACGCGAAGGCCCGGGACACCAAACCCCTCACCCCTGCGATACAGCGGCACCTTGGTCTGGGAGGCGATGTTGGACGAAATCGCCCACTGATTGTTTTGGATGAAAAAGACAATTGGAGCCTCGTTCACGGCTGCGAACAGTAGTGACTCCGAAACATCACCCTCGGCAGTTGCCCCATCGCCGAAGTAAGAGATGACGGCTAGGTCGTTATCAAGATCTCCGGTGCCGACCTTGCCATCAAGCTTTACCCCCATCGCATAGCCAACGGCATGGAGGACTTGAGAGCCGAGCACGATTGCGTAAAGGTGGAAGCGAGTTTCTTCTGGGTTCCAACCTCCGTGGTTTACCCCTCGCATCATCTTGAGGATGGACATCAGCTCAACGCCATGGGTGATGGCAACGCCGTGCTCTCGATAGCTGGGGAAGATGTGGTCGTTCTTTCCAACCGCATAACCCGAGCCAATCTGGGCGGCCTCTTGGCCAATTGCGGGAACCCAGAGCCCGAGCTGCCCCTGACGTTGGAGGGCGATTGCCTCCTGATCAAAGCGCCGAATCCGGGCCATGTCCCTATAGAAGGTTTTGAGCTGGTCCTCGCCGAGGGAATCAATTACCTCGCCGTAGCGGGAATATTCTTTCTCGACCCCATAGCTGCCGTCAGGCGCCAAAAGCTGAAGCATTGGCTCGGTTGCGGGGGTCACGTGACCTAATTTAGCGACCCCACTGAGAGAATGGCCCTATGTTGCGTTTTCTCGTCTCCACGATTGTCAATGCCGTAGGGCTCTTTGTCGCCACCTCGCTGGTGCCGCAGGTCAACATCACTCCCTATGGGGGAGATGGTGTTTGGGAGACCATCGCATCGTTTTTGCTAATTGGTGCAATGTTCGGAATCGTGAATGCGGTCATTGCGCCGGTCATTAAGGTTTTGGCCTTCCCCCTCTACATCATCACCTTCGGACTGATTGCCTTTGTTATTAATGGTGCGATGCTTCTGCTGGTGGCATGGCTCAGCGGCCTAATTGGCTCCGAGATCCTTACCATTGAGGGCTTCACATCCGAGGGGCTAACCATTGACAGCCTTGGCTGGGCAATACTGGCGGCCATCGTGATGAGCATCGCGAGCTTCCTTACCCGCTCCGTCCTGCGAATTCTCAAAATCAAGTAGCAGCGACAAAAAGCCAACTCTTTACCCAGCAGCGAGGCATCTAACCTCGGATGGGGCAAAATGGGCACGTGAGCAAACTCTCAAGCCAACCGCTAAGCCCCCTAGATGGTCGCTACCGCTCTCAGGTTGGAGACCTTGGCCTCTACCTCAGCGAGGCAGGTCTCAACCGCGCCAGAATTCACGTCGAGATTGAGTGGCTCATTTGGCTTGTCCAAAAGGATCTTCTATCTAGTGGCGCAGCGCTGAGCGAGAAGGAGCTTTCAGCACTGCGTGCTACTTACGAAGACTTCTCCGACTCAGACATCAAAGCACTGGGTGAGATAGAGGCCACCACCCGGCACGATGTCAAAGCCGTTGAGTACTTCATTCGCAACAAGCTCGAGGCGATGGGTAGGGAGGACCTGAACGAGCTCGTTCACTTTGCCTGCACCTCCGAAGACATCAACAACCTCGCCTACGCGCTCACCATCCGAGACGCTCTGGAAGAGGTCTGGCTTCCTGCGCTGAGGGTGCTGCTCGAAAAATTGCGCGGGCTCTCCCAAGAGACCGCAGATACGCCGATGCTCTCTCGCACCCACGGCCAGCCTGCAACCCCAACCACCCTGGGCAAAGAGCTAGCCGTCTTCGTCTTCAGGCTTCAACGCCAGCTCTCTCGCATTGACGGCCAGGCAATCCTCGGAAAGTTCTCCGGTGCCACCGGAACATACGCCGCGCACCTCGTTGCCGCACCAGATGTTGATTGGCCAGAGCAGTCAAAGGGTTTTGTTGAATCTCTTGGGTTGACCCATAATCCCCTGACCACACAAATCGAATCCCACGACTGGCAGGCGGAGCTCTACCAAAAGATGGGACATGTCAATCGCATTCTCCACAACTTCGCAACTGACATCTGGACCTACATCTCAATCAACTACTTCAAGCAGATACCAGTTAAGGGCGCCACTGGGTCCTCAACCATGCCCCACAAAATCAACCCGATCAGGTTTGAAAATGCGGAGGCAAACCTGGAAATGTCTCTCGCGGTCTTGGACTCTCTTGCCGCAACGCTTGTGACATCGAGGTTGCAGCGCGACCTTACCGACTCGAGCGCTCAGAGAAACATCGGGGTCGGCTTCGGGCACTCATTGCTAGCAATCGACAACCTGACCAAGGGCCTTGATGAGCTAGCCGTCAATGAGGCCGCCTTGCTAACCGACCTACTAGAGAACTGGGAAGTTCTAGGGGAAGCAATTCAGAGTGCCATTAGAGCAGACGTGGCTAGAGGTGAAAGCGAAATCAAAGACCCTTACGCGCTTCTCAAGGAGCTAACTCGGGGTAAGCGGATTACCGACGAGGACCTGAAGACCTTTGTTAATGGGCTTGATATTTCCAATGCGACAAAAGAGCGTTTGTTGGTTCTAAAGCCCCAGACCTACCTTGGCCTCGCAGCAGAGCTTGCAAAACTCGTAGCTAACTAGCGCAGCCTCGGGGTATTTGGATCCTGCTCGTCTTCTTTGAAGCTCAGATCGAGCGTGGCGATGATGACAATCGAAACGATAAATGTCGCCAAAACAGCGATGATCGTTGGGTCGGTCTGACGCGTCCCAAAGGCCACAATGATGCCGACAAATACGGAGGCTACGGTCGACAGACCCAGATAAGTCCTCAGGTTTGCAAATCGCCTCACGCTAAAAGCCTACTTGCTCGCAGGGGTCGCACTTGCAATGCCCCAGTGGACTCCAAACAGAATCAGGTACGCCCCGAAGAAACCCACCGCGCTAACCGAATCGAGCGTCGCAATTAGGAACATCAGGCCGAGTGCGAGGGCGATCAGGGCGCTAATGAGCAGGTCCCTGCCATCTCTGGTCGATAGCCCTACGGCCTTAGCCCGATAGCCCTCAAAGGCTGCGGTCAGCACGCCCATCAGCGCAACCCCAGTTATGAACAGGGCAAGAAAGACCTCTTCTGGCTGGAAAAGTGCGAAGAGGCTCGTGAGCAACACCGGCAAGTAGGCCAAAGTGCTGGTTGCCTCTGCCATCGTCTGCTGTTTCGAGAGCAAGAATGCGAGGTTTCCTAACGCCATAGCGCCACTAAACGCAGCAAGCATGATCAAGCCGACATCGGGACCATGGGCTTGGAAAAAGGTAATAAACAGCCCAAGGGGTAAAGAGACGATTGCCCGAAGGCCCAGGTGAAGACGCACCCGGTTAGCTTGGCATATTTGCGAAGCGAGAGTACTGGCCCTGGAATGCCACGGTGACAGTTCCCGTAGGCCCATTTCGCTGCTTTGCGAGAATTAGGTCTGCCTCGCCCGCCTTGGGGTGATCACGCTCGAAGATTCCCTCGCGGTGAAGCAGGACGACGACGTCGGCATCCTGCTCCAGCGAACCGGACTCACGAAGGTGAGAGAGCTCGGGACGCTTGTCCTTTGACTGCTCCGCCTGACGATTGAGCTGAGAAAGGGCAACCACGGGAATATTGAGCTCTTTGGCCAATAGCTTCAGCGCCCTGGAGAACTCGGACACCTCTTGCTGCCTCGACTCAACCTTCTTTCCGCTGGACATCAGCTGAATGTAGTCAATGACCACCATTTTCAGATCCACCTGCTGCGCCAAGCGGCGGCACTTTGCACGAATCTCAACGAGAGACATGTTTGGGCTGTCGTCGATGAACAGCGGGGCATCGTTTATTTGCCCCCTGACACCGGCGAGCTTTGCCCAATCGCCCTCGCTAAGGGTTCCCTTGCGCATGCTCTGCAGGTAGATGCCGCTCTGAGCGCTGAGCATTCTCATCGCTATCTCGGAGCGGCCCATTTCCAGTGAGAAGAAGATTGTGGGTTTGTTCTGCTTGATTGCGGCGTTCCTGGCCATATCCAGCGCAAACGTCGACTTACCAACCGAAGGTCGAGCGGCAACGATGACCAGCTGGCCAGGGTGGAGTCCGTGGGTGTAGGCGTCAAGGTTGCTAAATCCAGTGGAAATTCCGGTTAGCTCGCCGCCGCGGTTCTGAGCCATCTCGATATCGCGAATTGCCACATCTATGGACTCGCTGAGACCGACGTAGTCCTCCTTGGTGGACTGAGTGGCCACCTGAAATATCTCGGACTGGGCTTGATTTACAAGGTCTTCAACTTCGCCCTGGCTCTCGTAGCCGGACTGGGCGATTCTGGTGCCGGCATCAATAAGCCTTCTCAGAATCGCCTTATCGGCGACGATCTTGCCGTAGTAGCTGGCGTTAGCAGCCGTGGGTACAAAGCTCGTAAGCGAGTGCAGGTAGTCAGCACCGCCTGCCTTGAGCAGGTTGCCTTCTTTGTTTAGGTAATCCGTCACCGCGATTACGTCGGTAGGTTCACCACGCCCAAACAGGGTAACCACGGCATTAAAAATCAGTTCGTGCTTCGGGGCATAGAAGTCAACACCCGACACCACCTCTAGAACGTCCGCGACGGCCTCTTGGCTAAGAAGCATTCCGCCTAGGGTGGACTGCTCAGCCTCCATGTTGTTGGGAGCGACCCTTGGATCACCGGAGGAAACCGGAGCCAACATCGACATAACTACCCCTTTGGATTTACTGAGTCCTGTATAGCTTCAGGGTAGGACAGTTAACTTTCAAATCGACCTGTGGATAACTGTGGATAACCCTGTGGAAACACGCCGTGTTAACCTGTGGAAAGTCTGTGGATAACTTTTTCCAACTTGGTCACAGCCCAGTAAATTAGCGGTCTTCCACTGTGCATAACTAAAACCTTGAAAACTCTAAAGTTTCACCTGAGAGTTGTGGATAACCCCCCAAAAATAGAAACGACCCGCGGCGTGGCGGGTCGTATCTATTTAGCCTTTGTTTACTTTGCAGCAACCACCTGCAGGGCGAGTCTTGCGACTAGCTCTGCGCTGAGGCGAACAGTTGCCTCGTACTTACCGGTGGAGCGGATCGAGCTGGTCAGCTCAACCTTGCGCTTGTCAATCTCTCCAATGCCTTGAGCCTTTACGGCATCAGCTACATCGGCAGTCTTGACTGCGCCGAATAGTCGTCCATTTGGACCAGCCTTCATGCTCACCTTGATCGGTGCAGCCTCCAGCTTGTCCTTCAGGCTTCTTGCCTCCTCCTCGGTGGCAATGGCCCTGGCCTGCCTTGCGGCCTGAATAGAGGTGACCTGCTTCTCGCCACCCTTGGTCCAAGCAACCGCGAGCCCCTGAGGAATCAGGTAGTTACGTGCGTAACCGTCCTTCACCTCAACAACATCGCCAGCGCTTCCAAGACCGGAGACCTCATTGGTCAGAATTAGCTTTGACATGTGAGTGCTCCCTAGCGTCCAGCACCGGAGTATGGCAATAGCGCCATCTCACGTGCATTCTTGATGGCCGTAGCAATCTTGCGCTGGTCCTGCACCGTAGCTCCGGTGATGCGACGAGCGCGGATCTTGCCGCGGTCGGAAACGAACTTACGCAGCGTTGCTACGTCCTTGTAATCGATGACCTCAATCTTGATGGTCTTGACCGGTGCAAGCTTTAGGTTTTTCGCCATTGTGCGCTTGCGGCGGTCTGCTGACTTTCCTGCCATTTTCTTTTCTTTCTCCTAAGACTTTCTAAAACGGTGCTTCGTCGACTGGTGGTTCGGCTGCTGGGTTTGCCCAGGCGTCTGCTCCGCCGGTCATGCTCTGCTGCTGCTTCTCGCCGCCCCATGGGGACTCGACTGCGCCATCGCGCGGTCTGCGGGTAACGGCTGCGGTTGCGTAGCGCAGGCTTGGGCCGATCTCGTCGATCTCAAGCTCGAGTGAGGCCCTGGCCTCACCCTGTGCGGTCTGGTAGGCCGAAGGTGCCTTCAGGCGACCGGAGACAACCACGCGGGTTCCCTTGGTCAGGCTCTGTGCGACATTCTCGGCTGCCTCGCGCCATGCGGTGCAACGAACCCATACCGTCTCGCCGTCAACCCACTCGTTAGTGGAGCGGTTGAAGGTGCGTGGTGTGGAGCCGACTCGAACAGAAACAACCGCAACACCGCTCTGGGTGTAGCGCAGCTCTGGGTCGTCGGCCAGGTTGCCAATAATGGTTACGTTAACTTCGCCGGCCATTAGTCAGCCTTGGCGCGAGCCGGACGCTTTCCCCCACGAGGGCTTCTAGGCCCGCGCTCGGAGCGCTGCTCGGGGACAAACTCAATTGGGTTGATGCTGAAAACAGCGTCTTCCAGGCGCATCACCTTGGTGCGCAGGATGGTCTCGGAGAGCTTCAGCTGGCGGTCAAGCTCGTTGACTGCCTCTGAGGTGCTCGTTACGTTGATCACTGCGTAGATGCCCTCTTGGTGCTTCTTGATTTCGTAGGTCATCCGGCGGCGTCCCCAAATATCGATCTTGTCCACGGTGCCACCGGCTTCGGTGATCACCTTGAGGTACTTGTCGATTGTTGGGGCGACATCGCGGTCTTCTACTGAGGGGTCCATAATGACCATCAGCTCGTAGCTATGCATAGTTCACCCACCTCCTTCGGTCTAGAACGGTCATGGTCTTTCCATGACAGGAGGGTATTTAGCATTTATTGCCCGAGGGCAACCGCACTAGCCTAGCGAGCCTGCCACCAGTCAAGCAAGCGCTTCTTTGCCTCCTCCTCGCCAAGCTCGCCCTCATCGAGGCGAATTTCAAGCAGGAAGTTGTAGGCCTCGCCCACCTCCCGACCCGGGGGAATGCCGAGTGTCTGCATGATCTGTTCACCATTCAGGTCTGGCCGGATCGCATCCAGCTCCTCCTGCTCCCGCAGGATCGCAATTCGCTTCTCTAGGTCGTCATAGGCGTGGGCAAGACGGTCAGCCTTGCGCTGATTTCGAGTAGTGACGTCCGCCCTGGTGAGAATGTGCAGCCTATCCAGCTGCTCTCCTGCGTCCCGAACATACCTGCGAACAGCGGAATCGCTCCACTGCTGATCTGAATAGCCAAAGAATCGAAGATGCAGCTCCACTAGCCGCGATACCGCAGCAACAGTGTCATTATCGAACCTGAGAGCGGTCAGCCGCTTCTTGGTTAGTTTCGCCCCGACGACATCATGGTGGTAAAAGGTGACGGTTCCTCCGGACTCCAGCTTCCTGGTCGCAGGCTTGCCGACATCGTGCATTAGAGCTGCCAGCCTCACCACAAGGTCTCCCTGCAGCCCATACTCGCTCTCGTAGCCAATAGCCTGCGAAACGACGGTCAAGGTGTGTTGATAAACGTCCTTGTGGTGATGGTGCTCGTCGCTCTCAAGCTTCAGCGCTGGCAGCTCCGGAAGCACAATGCTGGCGATTTTTGAATCAACGAGGATCTCAAGCCCAGGTTTCGGGTCATCCGAGCACATTAGTTTGCTTAGTTCATCGCGGATTCTCTCTTGCGAGATGATTTCGATGCGTTCGTGCATCTCAAGCATGGCGTCAAAAGCCTCTGGGTCTAGCTCAAAACCAAGCTGGCTGGCAAATCTCGCAGCTCGCATCATGCGAAGGGGGTCGTCAGAGAAGGATATTTCCGGCCTCGAGGGCGTTCTCAGGGTCTTGAGTCGAAGATCTTTGAGGCCCTCGTGAGGGTCAACGAAGGTCCGCTCGGGGAGCCTTAGCGCCATGGCGTTGACGGTGAAATCTCGTCGGACCAAATCGTCTTCAAGGTTGTCGCCGAACTCGACAGTTGGTTTCCTAGAGTCCTTGTCGTAGGAGTCAGCGCGATAGCTAGTTATTTCCACGCGCTGCCCCGAAATCTCAGCGGCAATGGTGCCAAACTCCCTGCCGACGTCCCAGGTCGCGGTTGCAAGTGGTTTTATGACCTTCAAAATCTCTTCAGCGCTGGCGCTGGTGGTGAAGTCGAGGTCAAGGGTCTGCCTGCCCAGGATTGCATCCCTCACTGGACCGCCAACCAGTGCTAGCTCATGGCCCGCCTTGGCAAAGGCTTCGCCGAGGGTGTCAAACAGGGGGTTCTGGGTGTTCTCGGCGAGGTTGGCTAGAGCGGTAGCGACCTCGTGCATGGGACATAGCTTGCCACAGCCCAAGGGCTGCGCCCAAGTAGAGTTGGGTTATGACACAGACGCGCCCTAGGACCGAAATTGAGGTCTCCGCGGGTGGTCTGGTGATCAGCTCCTCCGACCCTGGCAAAGTTGCGCTAATTAGCCATCGAAATCGCGGTGGTGGAGAGGACTGGGTCATCCCCAAGGGCCACCAGGAAGCTGGTGAAGACCTTCGGACCACTGCGGTTCGAGAGGTGGCGGAGGAGACCGGCATTGAGGCCGAGGTAATTCGAAAAATCGGCGAAATCACCTACAGCTTCCGCTTGGGTTCAAAGCGAATTCGCAAGACCGTTCATCACTACCTGCTTAGGCAGGTGGGGGGTTCACTGGTTTCTGACAACGACCCGGCCGGCGAGGTCTTAGCTGTCGGGTGGTTTCCGCTAGATCAGCTCGAGGCCGTTCTGGCTCACGAGAACGAGCGAAAGGTTGCCCTGCAGGCTCTGGAGATGCTTCGATGAGGCGCATCCTCGGGCTGATACTGGCGCTTTTGTTGCTGCCGCTTCCAGCGAGCGCCGATGTCGAGATTGTTCCGGGGTCGGATATCAACCTGGTGGCGAGGGATGCCAACATCCCAATCACCGTCAGAAACACCACCGAGTCAGACATAGAAGTCCAGGTCGTCGGGGAAAGCACCTCGTTTCGACTTGAGATTCTCGAATCGACCAAGGTTGTGATACCCGCTCTGAGTAGCCAAATTGCTGAGCTTCCAGTCAGGGCTATAGCCAACGGTCCCGTGGAGATTAGGGTCTGGCTCGAGGTTGCCGACGAAAAGGTCTCTGAAGACACCATCATTGCTGTCAACGTGAACTATGACGTGGAGCTGTTTCTGTTGGTTAGTTTCGCAGTTGCGATGTTCGCACTCATGATTGTCGGCATTATCCGCACCACTCTGCGACTCAGGAGACGCCAGAGTGAGTGAGCTAAACCCCTCTGTTACTCGCAGCTCGCTCATAATGGCCAGCGGGACCATCATCTCGCGCATTCTGGGGTTTGCCAGAGCTGTTCTACTCGCCGCAGCGATCGGTGTCACCACCGACGCAGCAGACGCCTTTGGGGTCGCAAATCAGCTTCCGAACAACGTCTATGCCATCATCGTCGGCGGTGTCCTAAACGCTGTTTTGGTTCCCCAGCTCGTGAAAGCAAGGGGCGGCCTTGATGGTGGTAAGGGCTACGTTGACCGCTTTGTAACCCTGGCAATCACCGTGTTCTTCTCGGTAACGCTGCTTTTCACCATCGCGGCCCCGCTATTGATTCGCCTCTACACAAGCGGTTGGAGCGATGACCAGCTTGCCCTAGCTACCGCCTTTGCCTACTGGTGCCTTCCGCAGCTGTTCTTCTATGGGCTCTACTCGGTCTTCGGTGAGGTCCTGAATTCTCGCAAGGCATTTGGACCCTTTATGTGGGCTCCGGTCCTAAACAATGTGGTCTCGCTCGCAGGTCTTGTGGCATTCATTGCGATATTTGCCGCTGATCCAACTGGGGTTAGAAGTGTCAGCGAGTGGGGAGCGGATCGCATTGCCCTGCTCGCAGGTAGCGCCACGCTAGGCGTCGCCGCTCAGGCCCTAATTCTGCTTGTTAGCTGGCGCAGAATCGGGCTCAAGCTAAATCTGAACTTCCACTGGAGGGGCTTTGGGCTTGGGCCCGCGCTTCGAGCCGCCTCCTGGTCGCTGGGTATGGTGCTGGTGACCCAAATTGGAGGCCTCGTGCAGACCGCGGTTGCCTCCACTGCAGCAGCCGAGCGAGACTCCTCACCGGCTATTGCGT
>JBMUBK010000029.1:0-12627 GCA_049457355.1 Aquiluna sp. | reverse complement strand
ACCTTGCCACCAGCGGCCTCAATCTTGGCCTTGGCGTCCTCAGCTGCCTCCTTCTTGGCACCCTCCAAAAGGGTTGAAGGAGCGGCGTCAACGAGTGCCTTTGCCTCACCCAGTCCTAGACCGGTGATGCCACGCACCTCCTTGATGACCTGAATCTTCTGGTCTCCGGCTGCCTCGAGAACAACGTCAAACTCGTCCTTCTCCTCGGCTGCCTCAGCAGCGCCGCCTGCGGCACCGCCTGCTGCTGCAACAGCTACTGGAGCTGCTGCGGTTACTTCGAACTCCTCCTCGAACTTCTTAACGAAGTCAGAAAGCTCGATCAGGGTTAGCTCCTTGAAAGCCTCAATGAGCTGGTCGGCAGTCATCTTTGCCATTTTGTTCTCCTAGTTGTTTATACGTTTAGTTGGACTCTTGCTTTTGACGCAGCGCGTCGACAACGCGAACCGCCTTGGAAGGCAGTGCGTTGAAGGTGTAGGCAGCCTTGAATAGAGATGCCTTGAAGGCGCCTGCGGCCTTGCCGAGCAGCACCTCCCTGGTTTCTAGCTCAGCTAGCTTCTTAACCTCTGCATCGGATAGTGCAACGCCGTCCATTAGGCCGGACTTGACTACTAGCAGTGGCTGTGCCTTTGCGAACTCCTTCAGAGCCTTTGCTGCGTTTACTGGGTCGCCGTGAACAAATGTCATGGCGGTTGGTCCAGCAAGCTGACCATCGAAGGCGGTTACCCCGGCCTCTTTGGCTGCAATGGTTAGAAGGGTGTTCTTTGCAACGACATAAGTTGCGTCATTAGCCATTGAGCGACGAAGCGTCTTTAGCTCCGTCACGGTGAGTCCGCGGTATTCAGTCAGGTAGATTGCGCTTGAGTCAGCAAATAGCTGCTTCAGCTCTGCAACCTTCTCCTTCTTGTCTGCCATGGCACTCCTTTATTTGGTGCCGGCCTGAAAAATCAAAAAAGCTCCGGCGCAAATGAACACCGGAGCTGAAGCTCTAATACTCACCTGCGCGGGCCGTCTCTTTGGACTCTTCGTAGGCCAGGCGAATCTAGAGAAAAGTTCTTTTGATTACCTGGACCTAGACCGGCGGTCTTTGGCTGCGTATAGCTTATTTGGGCGGTGCTTGGCCCGCAAGTCTTTTTTGACCTTGTTCTTGTTTGGAGCATCAAACCTTGAATCTCCAAAGTCGAGAGAGTCGACAATTGGCGGCGGGGCAATGGGGCCAGCTAGCTCCTCGATGAGCTTGTCGCCTGGGGCCACTTGGTGGAAGATCGCTTCGCGATCTGCCATCTTCATGATGGTCTCGACCTTGCGGGTTCTGCCGACCGGAACAATCGATACCACGCTGCCGCTTCTACCTGCCCGGCCGGTACGGCCTGCGCGGTGAAGGTAGGTCTTGTATTCCTCTGGGAGGTCAAGCTGAATCACGAGCTTCACGTCATCAACGTGAATTCCTCTTGCAGCAACATCTGTTGCAATCATGACTCTCGCTGCACCATTGGTGAAACGCTCTAGGTTTCTGGTGCGCTGAGCCTGGTTGAGATCTCCGTGCAGTCTGGCCGTTGGGACGCCCGCGTCATTGAGCGACTGTGCAAGTGCCTCTGCCGTCTGCTTGGTGCGCACAAAGACAATGCTTCGGCCGGTGCCCTGCACCAGGCGGTGGAAGACCTTTGATCGGTGTCCGGGTTCGATTACCAAGACAATGTGGTCGATATCTGATGTCTCCTGCATCTCACCTGGAACCTCGTAAACAAAAGGTGAGGGCATGAACTTGCGAACTAGCGCCGAGACCTCTTTGTCCAAGGTTGCGGAGAACAGCAGCTTCTGGCTTTCACCGGTCTGCTCCAAGATTCTGGTCACTGGCTCAATAAAGCCAAGGTCACACATGTGGTCAGCCTCATCAACGACAACCTGGGTGCAGTCTGAGAGATCCATCAGGCCCTGACGGATTAGGTCTTCGAGCCTGCCGGGGGTGGCGATGGCAATGTCCACTCCGCGCTTTAGAGCCTGCTCCTGCTTGAACTGCGAGACACCGCCATAAATGGTTGTGGTGAAGAAACCTACCGACTTGGCAAGTGGCGAGAGAGTCTTGTTGATCTGCTCAGCAAGCTCGCGAGTGGGGGCGATAACCAACGCTCTTGGCTTACCTGGAACTCTGGTCTGGTTGCCACCTGCAGCAAGCTTCACAACCAACGGAACACCAAAGGCGATTGTCTTACCGCTACCGGTCTTTCCTCGACCCAGAACGTGCTTACCCTCAATTGCTGCGGGGATGGTTGCCGCCTGAATTGGAAAAGGTGTTACGGCACCCAGCTTTGCTAGCTCCTGAGTGATTCGCTCGGGAAGCTCCATCTGCTGAAAGGTGTCAAAGATTTGGTGCTGCTCTGAGGCCTCAAAGCGCTCCTGCTTTTCAAAGGTGGGCTTTGAGCTTCTTCCCTTGGGAGACTGGGAGTTTGAGCTTTGAACCCTTGGGCTCTGACCCTGCGGCTTTGAGGCCTTGTGGCGCGGCTTATAGTCGCCGCGCTTGGAGGCATAGCCCTTGCGACCATTGGTCTTAGTCGGGGCAGGGGAAAATGATTTGTTTGGCATCTTTGGGGGGTTATCTCTCGTCGGTGAAACCGGAGAGCCCGAAATCACTACCTAAAGCCTAGGGCCTAGGGCCCAAAAAGGATAGAGCTAGTCGATTAGGCCGCGAACCTTTAGTTCCGCGTGGAGGATCGCATCTGATGGCTCAACTAGGTGAGTGCCATCTTTGAACCTAATTACCGGGATGTTGGTGCGGCCAGAAATCTCTTGGGCCTTCTCGGCATTCTCTTTGCTCTCTTCGACATCAAACTCGTCGTAGTTCACTTCGAGGGTGTCAAGCAGTGACTTTGACCGCCTGCAGTCACCACACCACTGTGCTCCGTAGTACTCGACCTCAGCCATAATTACCTCAATCTCAAGCTGTCTGGTATTTCTAATTTTTGATTCTTGTAACTAATTCCCTCGAGAGACTGAATAACTAGGTCAGCCGCTGAATCAAGAGCCTCGTGACCAACACCAATAACTACGCTGGCGCCTGCGGCTTTGCCGGCGGTGACTCCAGATGGGGCATCTTCAAAAACTATGCATTGCTCGGGTGCTAACCCGAGCCTTTCTGCACCCAACAGGTAGGGCTCTGGATTTGGCTTTCCTCTTGAGACATCATCGGCACTAACCAGCTGGCTCGGAATCGGGAGACCGGCAGCCTTGAGCCTCGAGGTTCCAAGGTCTCTTCCCGCTGAGGTGACCACGGTCCATGTGCCGCTTGGCAGCGAAGACAGTAGCTCTTTGGCGCCAGGCATTGGAGTTGTCAGGTTTGTTAGCTCGAGCTCGAGGCGATTGATTTGGGCAAGTGCCTCATCAAAATCTGCCTCGTCGACTAGCTGCCTAACTATTTCGCTGGCTCTTTGACCGTGATATTCGTAAGTCAAGACAAAACCAGGTGAGTAGGTCTTCGCCCATACTCCCCAGGAGCCCTCGACCGAAGACATCGAATCGACCAGGACTCCATCGTTATCGAAGAGTAGGCCGGCAGCCTCAAAGATCATCTAGCTCTGCTTGGCTTCCTGGTTGCGAATGATGACTGTGCGGTAGATGCCCCACTCTGCCAAGAGCAGCAGCAGTATTGGCGGCAGCATATCCTCAATTAGCCAGCCAATTGATGGTGCTGCCATGATCCGCTCATAGTTATAAACCTCTTTGCCATCAATTACCTCTAGGCGATCCGAGTACTCGATAAGACTGTCCACACCTGCGAACCCAAGGGTAAAGGCCATGATCAGCACCACAACACCAAAAATGATTGAGAGGACGAAGTTTAGGTTTACTGCCGCGACACCGCTCTTGCGCTCTCTTGGAGGAAGTGCCCTAGCCGACTTGGCCCTGGCAGCAAAGGTGGTGCCGAGAATTATCGAAAAGCCGATAATGGCCTGGATTATTACCCAGATCCAAGCATCAAGGGAGGTCTTGGTGATGTCATAAACCGTTAGGCCGAAGATGATTGCGATTGCGGTTCCGATTACTGGAACCGCATAGGCAAGTCCCACCGCCCGCTGAAGTTTTGCTCTGTCCTCATCCTTCTCCCCCTCCGGGATGTCCGGCGCGTTCTTTCTGAAGACAAAGGCAGAGAGCAGGGTGTAGACGACAAGGGCCGTTGCCAGCACGATGGGCAGGTAGACATTCAGAAGCCGCATCCAAACCGGTTCGCCCCTGAGGTCATAACTGTTCCAAGCTCCAAGGAAGTTGCCGACGGCAAAAACTGCTCCTGCAACTAAAGAGAGGATCACAGCCAGGTTGGCAAAGCGATGGGCGGATTTTGCAAGCGGGTTATCCCAGCTTGTGCGCAAGCCAACAGCGCTGTGCAAAGACTTCAGTGCTACCAGAGCAAAGACAGTTATGCCCAGAAGGAATATGTAGACCTGCCACTGGATAGTTGGGTCTGGGTAGATTGGTCCGTCCTCGGCCCACTGGGTGTCTGGGGCCACCATATCGATGTAGCTGCCAAACATAAAAAGCACCCAGGTCGCAATGAGAGCTAAAAGTGGGTTTCTGATTGAGCTCTTTGCAGTCCGAAGTTGATCCATGGCTAAAGCCTAGACTTGCCCCATGATTTTGGTTATTGGCGAAGCCCTCATCGACCTAATTGGTGAAGAGGGGTCCGGTGGCAACTACACAGCAGTAGTTGGTGGGGCAAATGCAAACGTCGCTCTGGCCCTTGCGGTGAGGGGTGAGCAGCAGAGATTTCTGGGCCGCATTTCCTCAGATGGCTTTGGAAAACAGATCAGAAATCACCTTGCCTCTCACGGAGTGGACCTGACCCTCTCGGTTGACGCTGAGGAGCAAACCACACTCGCGGTGGCCACGATTGACCCAAGTGGGGTTGCTTCTTACTCCTTCTATACCAAGGACACCGCTGACTGGGGCTGGACCCCAGGAGAACTTCCAAGCGCCGAGCAGGTAGCCGCACTTGATGCGAAGGCGATTCAATACGGCTGCCTGGGCATGGCGATAGGTCCTGGCAATCTGGTAATCGAAGCCTGGCTCAAAAACTTTTTCGAGGCAGGGACTGTGACTTTGTCTCACGATCTGAACATCCGCCCAGCTCTTGGCTTCGAAAGAGAGCTTGAGCTAAAGCGAGTTCTGCGCCTGAATGCTCAAAGCCACATCATCAAGGCATCAGACGCTGACATCGAGTGGCTCTACGGTTTGGATGTTGGTGCAGACCTAGATGACATCGCCTCAGAGTGGTCAAAGGGGAAACTTGTAGTTATCACGCGGGGTGCTGAAGGAGTCAGCCTCTATCGAGATGGCAGGCGCATTGACGTTGCGGGCCAGAAAGTGAATCTGGTTGACACCGTTGGTGCTGGCGATACCTTTATGGCCAACTTCCTTGGTGAGCTGTCGCAGCTTGACGCTTTGGGTGCCAACCCCGAAAGTAGGGTCGCGAGGCTAGGGGACGAAGAGCTGGTCGATGCAGCTAAATTTGCCAACACAGCCGCGGCGGTAGTTTGTGAAAGAACTGGTTGCCAACCCCCAACAAAAGGCGAAATCCTGGTAAGGCTAAAGGGGAACTAGCAGGGGTCAAATCGCCAACTTTGTCCCTGACTCATGCGAACCTTAGAGCGTGAAAAAACGTGGGAACAACTGGAGCTTTGACTCCCGCGATTTGATGAGGGCAAAATGCTCCCACTGTGTGCGTGTTTCAACCGCCCGCGAGTTGGGTGTTAGCGGACTCCAGGAGCTAATCGACCAGTTCTATGTCAAACCGGACAATCTCGCGATCCGCTACGGCATGAGGTTTGAAGAGGCACTGGAGCAGGAGCTGCTGGCAAATCTTGGCGACAAAGTAAAGATGCCTCAGGAGAGAACGCTGGATGCGACTCTTGAACTGATGAACGAGGGTGTTCCGGTCATCTACCAGGGAGTGCTCCAGGGCGGCTCTGGGGCAATGGCATTTTCTGGAAGACCAGATTTCTTGTTGCGCAGCGACTATAGATTTGAGTTCGGTTCTTCAGGCCTAACCGCTAGACAGGTTGACGGCTGGAACGGCGGCTACACCGCATGGGATGCCAAGCTCTCCTCCACCCCGAAGCCGGAGTATCAGGTTCAGGTTGGGCTCTATGCGGATGTTCTGAGGGAGCTTGGCTATGCAGCAGAACAGAACCATGGCCTAATCCTTGGGTCGAGAGAACTTGCAACCTTTGCAGCAGAGACACTAATTGCCCAGATGGTGCAAGACCGAAATGCCTACCTAAAAAAAGTCTTTAGCTTCATTGATGAGGACCCTCAAAGAGTTGAGGACATCGGAGAGTTGATCTGCGATGCATCTAGCTATTGCGACATCTGCGAGTATCCCGAGCTATGCGACCACGCTCGGCGTGAGGCTAATCACTTGCAGCTTGTCGCCGGAATCACACGGCCTCAGATTGAGTCGCTGCATCGCAGTGGCGTAAAGACGCTGGCTCAACTGGCAACCCGAGAAGAGCCAACCGACAAACTTTCGCAGGAGCAGGTGCAAAAGCTTGCACGCCAGGCAAGGCTGCAGCAGCACACCTACGACACTGGTGAGCACATTGTTGAGGTCATAAATGCTGCGGAGTTAGAAAAACTTCCAACAGAGAATCCTGGTGACATCTTTTTCGACCTCGAGGGTTTCACCTTCTTTGGAGAGCCAGGAGGCTTGGAGTATCTCTTTGGTTACACCTCAATTGATAGTGGCGAAGAGTTTCACGCAGACTGGGCAGACACCAGAGACCAAGAACGGGAGGTCTTTGAAAAGTTCATGCACGATTTGATGAACCGACTGCAGGCCTACCCAGACGCCAAGGTTTATCACTACGCCAACTACGAGCAGGCTGCTCTAAAGAAGCTCGCTGAGCGATACGGCAGCTATCAGCATGAGGTAAATGAACTTATTGACAAGGGTGTCTTCGTTGACCTCTACAAAATCGTCAAGGCCTCGATCATGATCTCCCAAGAGAGCTACAGCATCAAAAAGCTAGAGAACTACTACAGCTTCGCTAGGGCCTCTGATGTCAAAGAGGCAATGGGATCGATGGAGTACTACGACCAGTATCTCGATGCGCTTGCTGGCGATGAAGCTCTCGCAGAAAACCTAAAGCGCCAGGTGATTGCATACAACCAAGATGATTGTGCAAGCACGCTGGCGCTTACTAGGTGGCTTAGGTCTTTAGTAAACCGAGACGTCTAGCGGGATGCCGGGACCGAAGGTGGTCGATACGGCACCCTTCTGAATGTACTTACCCTTTGAGGTGGAAGGCTTGAGCCTTACGACCTCGTCCATGGCGGCATTCAGGTTGTCCGTCAGCTGTTCTGCGGAGAAGCTTGCCTTACCAACAATGAAGTGAAGGTTTGACTGCTTGTCGATGCGGAACTCAATCTTGCCGCCCTTGATGTCAGTAACTGCCTTGGCGGTGTCCATCGTGACGGTTCCGGTCTTTGGGTTCGGCATGAGGTTACGTGGACCCAGAACCTTACCCAGGCGTCCAACCTTGCCCATTAGGTCTGGGGTTGCAACTGCCGAGTCGAAGTCGGTCCAACCGGCCTCTACCTTTGCGATTAGGTCATCGTCTCCAACCTCATCGGCTCCGGCTGCCCGGGCTGCGTCTGCTGCGGCACCTGTAGCAAACACAATTACCTTGGCGGTCTTGCCTGTTCCGTGTGGGAGGGAAACCGTGCCACGAATCATCTGGTCGGCTTTTCTTGGGTCAACCCCAAGCTTGAGGGCAACCTCTACGGTTGAGTTCTTCTTTGCTCCTGCAGTCTCAACAGCAAGTGTTGCTGCCTCTGCTGAGGAGTAGAAACGTCCCTCTTCGATTTTCTTTGCGGCATCTAGATATGCCTTTGAGCGCTTTGCCATTCTGCTTTTCCTTTTCGGTCACAGTCCGTGGTTGGTGGGGAAGCTGGCCCCTCCCACGAGCTTTATTGGGGTTTTACTTGTCGACGGTGATGCCCATTGAGCGGGCGGTTCCGGCGATGATTTTTGCAGCACCCTCGAGGTCATTGGCGTTGAGGTCCTTCATCTTGGCCTCAGCGATGGTCTCGACCTGCTGCTTGGTTAGGTGTGCGACTTTGTCGGTGTGAGGGGTAGAGCTACCCTTCTTGACTCCAGCAGCCTTCTTGATTAGCTCAGCAGCTGGTGGGGTCTTTAGAACGAAGTCGAAACTACGGTCTTCATAAACGGTGATCTCCACAGGAACAACGTTGCCGCGCTGGTCAGCGGTGGCATTGTTGTAGGCAGTGCAGAACTCCATGATGTTCACGCCGTGCTGACCTAGAGCAGGTCCAATTGGAGGAGCTGGGTTAGCAGCGCCCGCCTGGATCTGAAGCTTGATCAGTCCGACAGCTTTTTTCTTCGGTGCCATTTTCTTCTTTCCTTAGTTCAGTGGGCCGACCTGGTCAAAGGACAGCTCAACTGGAGTCTCTCGCTCGAAGAGCGAAACCAGTACGGTGACCTTGCCCGATTCGGGCTTGATCTCCGAGATTGTGCCAGGGAGGCCTGCAAAGGAGCCATCCTTGATGAGGATGCTCTCGCCAACCTGGAAGTCGATTGTCATCGGCACAGCCTTGCTCTTTGCCTTGCCGCCTGTGAAGGTGCCAGCTGCCTTTGCGGCTGCAACCTCTTCGGTCTCCTCTGGGGTGAACAGCGGCTTCAGCATCTCAAATGCCTCGTTTGGACGCAGTGGTGTTGGGTGCTGAGAGTTGCCGACGAATCCTGTTACGGCTGGGGTGTGACGAACAAGTGCCCAGCTGTCCTCGGTCATGTCCATTCGAACCAGCACGTAGCCGGGGACGCGAACCTTGGTAACCAGCTTGCGCTGACCGTTCTTGATCTCAATGGTCTCTTCCATTGGGACCTCGACCTGGAATACTTCGTCGCCACCTGCAAGCGATGCCTTACGAACCTCGATGTTCTGCTTAACCCTGCGCTCGTAGCCTGCGTAGGAGTGAATGACATACCACTTACCTGGCTGAGTTCTCAGCTCCTCACGGAACTTGCGGTAGGGGTCCTCCTGCTCGACCTCTGGCTCAGCCGCAACCTCTGGCTCTTCGATGTGGAAGCCGTCCATCTCGTGCTCAGCTTCGTTCTCGGCCTGAGCCAGATCACTTGCGTCAAGGTCAACGTTCTCGTCGACTGCCGGCTCGCCGATCTCAACTGGCTCACCAGCATCGACCTCTACAGCCTCTGCGGTCTCGGAGACCTCGATTACCTCGGCAGCCTCTGGAGCCTCGACGGCCTCAGCTGGTGCATCGGCCTGGTCAACACCAGAGTCACTGAAATTCAAATCTGACAACTAACTACCTCTAACTAATCTGCGAAAACAAAAGTCACTACGTTTAGGAACACCCAGTCAAGGGCTGAAATGATCACCATGACCACGGCAACGAATGCCAGCACGACACCTGTGAACTTGATTAGCTCCTGGCGGGTCGGCTTAGTTACCTTGCTGAGCTCAGCAAGCACCTGCCTGATAAACAGCGCGGCGCGCTGAATCGGATTGCGAGCTTTCTCGGCATCGGCCTTGGCCTTTTCGACCAGGTCTTCCGAAGCCTTCTCGTTCTCTTCTGCCACTTGGTTACCTTCCTAGTGATTCGCAGGGCGGACAGGACTCGAACCTGCAACTTGCGGTTTTGGAGACCGCTGCTCTACCAATTGAACTACCGCCCTAAAGTTGCCATCGCCATCAACCAAGAACAGGCCCAAGGCTTGGTTTCAAGAGCCACCTGAGAAAGACACACTTCTAGATTGAATCTAGATTTATGATTTTCGCCAGATTAGTTTTTGGCAGATGTCAACTTGTCAAAGTCTAGGGCCCTTTTGACTTTGATGCAACGGCGAATTCCCCGCTGTGATGGGGAGAAACCCAAGTATTCTGAAGAGCATGTCTAGCTCTCGAATCTCCAAAAAAATGCTCGCCATTGCGGAAAGTGCAACGCTCAAAGTTGACAGCAAAGCCAAAGCTCTGAAGGCCCAAGGCAGGCCAGTAATTTCTTATGCGGCAGGTGAGCCGGACTTCGAGACCCCACAAAACATTGTTGAGGCAGCCCTCAGGGCAGTCAGTGACCCCAAGAACCACCGCTACACGCCAGCTGTTGGCCTACCTGAGATGCGAGAAGCAATCGCGGAAAAAACCCTCCGCGACTCCGGAACCAAGGTTGATCCTTCGCAGGTTTTGGTCACCAACGGCGGCAAGCAGGCTGTCTACACAGCCTTTCAGGTAGCGCTAAATGATGGCGATGAGGTCTTGGTTCCAACCCCCTACTGGACCACCTACCCCGAGGCCATAAAGCTTGCCGGCGGCACCCAGGTTGACGTCTTCGCAGGTAGTGACCAGGACTACAAAGTGACTCCCGAGCAGCTAGAAGCTCACTACACCCCAAAGACCAAAGCGCTTTTGATGTGTTCCCCAAACAATCCAACCGGTGCGGTCTATTCAAAAGCAGAACTTGAGGCAATTGGCAAATGGGCGCTTGGCAAAGAGGGTCTGTGGGTAATTACCGACGAGATCTACCAAAACTTGGTTTATGACGGGCTCAAGGCCTACTCAATAACCGAGCTTGTCCCTGAACTTTCCGAGCGAACCATGATGGTCAACGGTGTGGCAAAGAGCTATGCCATGACCGGTTGGAGACTTGGTTGGCTCATTGCTCCTCCAGATGCGGCAAAGGCTGCGGCCAACCTCCAGTCTCACCTAACCTCTAACGTCTCAAACATCTCTCAAAGGGCTGCTATCGAGGCAATCACGGGTGATCAAGAACCCGTTAGGCAGATGCTCGAGGCCTTTGACCGCAGAAGAAAAACTGCAGTTGCCGAGCTGAACAAGATAGACGGCATCGTTACCCCAACACCCGAGGGAGCCTTCTACGTCTACCCGGATGTAAGCGGGCTCTTCGGTAGGGACTTTGGCGGGCGCAAGTTCTCTTCCTCGCTCGAGCTTGCTGACTTCGTACTAGACGAGGCTGAGGTAGCGCTTGTTCCAGGGGAAGCGTTTGGCCCGAGCGGCTACTTCAGGCTCTCCTACGCACTCGGCGACGATCAACTATTAGAGGGCATTCAAAGGCTGCAAAAACTCTTTAGCTAAAAGCCAATCAGGTTTGGTTCGGGCAACAGGTTCATGCCCCAGCGAGCACTTACCCGCTCTTGGATAAACCTTGCAAGCTCAACTATTTCAGCTGAACTGGCACCTCCGGTGTTAGTGATTGCGAGAGCGTGCTTTTGAGAGATTGCTGCCTTTGATCCTGGGATGCTGTAGCCCTTAGGGATGCCGGCATTTTCAATCAGCCAACCAGCCGAGAGCTTCACGTTCTCGCCATCATCCATCTTCCACTTCTGCATCTCATCGGGAAACTCAAGTGCCTTTATTGAGCTCACCACGGGATTGGTGAAGAAGCTACCGCAGGAGCGGGAGTTGGGATCGGAATCGCTAATGACCATGCCCTTGGAGCTGCGCAGCTCAATGACTGTGTCCCGCACCTGTTGCAGCGGCAGCTGAGACCCGTACTCGGCACCAACATGGTTCGTGATCTGTCCTGAGGCCATGGGGACCGATAGCCCGCCTAGTTTGTAGAGCTTGAATTCAACCCAGCCAATGACCCCTTTGAGCCCACGCTTTAGCGCGCTATCGCGATAGCTGAACTCAAAAAACTCTGCTGGCTTGATTGAAACCTCATGGCTTTCTGCATCAAGAAACTCCACCTGGGTAATCACCTGCGACACCTCTTGGCCATATGCCCCAACGTTCTGAACCGGAGTCGCACCAACGCTGCCCGGGATGCCGCTCATGGCCTCAATGCCTGCATAGCCCCGCTCAACACACCACTGCACAAACCCGTCCCAGCTCTCACCGGCTTGGACCCTGAGGGTCACGGTCTCATCGGTCTCTTCAGTAATTTCGATGCCACTATTTGCAACTAGGACTATGTTCCAGTCGCTCATGTCATCGGCAAAGACGGTGTTCGAACCCCCGGCAAGTATGTGGTGCTTCTCTTCTGAGAGCCATGCGGCCTTGGCCGCCTCATAGAGCTCCTCGGCACTCTCGCAGCGGGTAATAGTTTTGGGTACGCCGCCAACCTGCATGGTAGTTAGGGCCGAGAGGGCTACAGATTCGCCAGCACTCAAAACTGCACCCAAGCTTGTGCCTTACCCAAGACGGTATTTCCCTCAAACGTTGTCGTGAGATCGATCCTGGCCTTCGAGTTCTCCTCGTCGAGTGCGGCAACAGTGGCGACAACATTCACGAGCGCCTCCCCTGATGCAGGAACCACCACCGGCTTTGTGAACCTCACTGAGTAATCGACAACCTCTCCAGAGCCGGAGAGCCAGGAGATTACTGGCTGAATCGAGATCCCCATGGTGAGCATGCCGTGAGCAAGCACGCCAGGCAAGCCAACCTGTTTGGCGACGTCGTCTCTGTAGTGAATTGGGTTGAAGTCACCAGATGCCCCGGCATAGCGAACCAGGGAATCCCTGGTGACTGGAAACTCTCTTTGAGCTACCACCTGACCTGTTTCAAGACTTGAAAACTCAGGCATCTTCGCCCCTAACAACCAAGGTGGAGATTGCGGTGCAGACAAGCTTGTCCTGCTTATCGA
>JBMUBK010000028.1:0-12765 GCA_049457355.1 Aquiluna sp. | reverse complement strand
ATATTCAAGGGCACTGGCCCTATTCTTGGAGTCATGGAGATTGCTGCCGAGTGCGAGCGTAAGGCTGGGCTCTGGGAAGTCAGGGTTCCCCAGTTAGGTGACCTGGTCTTCTCTTCGAGAAGGCTCGATAGCGCTGCCGAGCAGATAAAGGACCTGGTCCATGAGAACCAAGGCGTCGAGCGCTGCGATGTAATCGTCAAGATTGAGACTTCGCTCCCCGGCATTGTTTGCGATCTAGAGGCAGCTCAGGAAAAGATGCTGGAGTCCAGACGTTTGCAGGAAGAGGCCTCTCGAGAGATCCGAGATATTGTTGCAAGGCTTAGAACCGAGGGACTGAGCATGCGAGACATTGGGGTTTTGCTACAAATCTCGCCGCAGCGGGTGGCGCAGCTCACCGAGACCGTTTAGCCTCTTGGTTGTGTCTCAAAAGATAACTACGGAACAGCGCGGCCATCTGTTTTTGATTGGGCTCAATCGCCCCGAAAAGATGAACGCTGCGGACGAGCAGCTACTCCACGAACTTTCCCTTGCCTACGGCGAACTTGACCGAAATAAAGAGTTACGAGTCGGAGTCGTCTTTGCCCACGGCGATCACTTCACAGCAGGCCTTGACCTTTTTGATGTTGGACCCAAGATGCAAAAAGGAAAGCTCCAGATGGTGCCAGAGGGTGGTCTAGATCCCTGGGGCATCTCCACAAAACAGGTCAGTAAACCGGTTGTTATGGCAACCCGAGGCACCTGCTACACCTTAGGAGTTGAGCTTGCGCTCGCAAGCGATGTAGTGATTGCCGCCAGCGACTCTAAATTCGGGCAGCTCGAGGTCTCAAGGGCCATCCTTCCTTTTGGAGGCGGAACCATTAGATTGCCGCAGGTTGCAGGTCACGCTCGTGCCATGCGCTACCTCCTAACCGGAGATCGCTGGGGTGCCCAGGAGGCACTCGAGATGAACATGATTAACGAGATTGTCGAGCCGGGCCAGGAGCTTGAAAGAGCTCTGGAGCTTGCTCAGTCAATCGCTGACCAGGCACCGCTTGCGGTTCAAGCGACCTTGGAATCCGCGCGAGCCGCAGACAAAGAAGCAGAGAAGGCCAACCTTTTCCCACGGCTTGCTGGGCTTATGGGGACCAAGGACGTAGCCCGGGGAATGAAGGCTTTCGTCACCAAGAAGCAAGCAAAATTCAAGGGTGACTAATTAGTCAAACCATCTAATTATTAAGTTCTAATTTGTAGGATATCTACATACATAACAGCATCAAATTAGTTCCTTTTGTCGCCCGTCACGAATTAATCTCAGGTTGCTATTCCAGCTTGAAATTCGGGAGTTGACTAGTGTCGGAGGTCAACCATGAATCTCAATGAAGACATTCAATTAGACGTAGCCGAAGTAGGCGAGAAAATCCTCGGCCGGTGGGCAGAGATCAGACGCCACACCCGAAGCGTCATCGAAGATAAAGAGCTTTTCAAGCCAGAGGGCGCCTCGATGGAGAAGCATCGAGAGTGGGCGCTGAAGTCGCTCAAGACTCTCGTGAAGGAAAACGCAACGCAGTACGGATTTCCTGAAGAGCTCGGGGGCCAGCGTAATCCGGGAGGCTCACTGTCCAGCTTCGAGGAGCTCATTCTTGGTGATGCCTCACTGCAAATAAAGTTCGGTGTCCAGTGGGGGCTGTTTGGATCGGCAATCCTAAACCTGGGCACCGATTACCATCACAAGACATTCCTTCCAGGGGTCACCAGGCTAGACACACCTGGCTGCTTCGCGATGACTGAGACCGGCCATGGCTCAGATGTAGCATCCATCGGCACCACTGCCACCTACGACCCTGCAACCCAGGAGTTTGTGGTTCACACTCCTGACCGCCACAGCTACAAGGACTACATCGGTAATGCAGCCCTTCACGGTGAGGCTGCAGTTGTCTTTGCCCAGCTCTTCACCGAGGGAGAGAACCAGGGGGTTCATGCTTTCTATGTTCCGCTGCGTAAGCGCGGCAAGCTGCTTCCTGGGGTGGGCGCGGAGGACGATGGACTAAAGGGCGGCCTGAACGGCATCGACAATGGACGGCTTTTCTTTAACCAGGTGCGGATTCCAAGAGCGAACTTGCTAAACCGCTACGCAGATGTTGAACCAGACGGAACCTACACGTCGATTATCGAGAACAAGGGCCGCAGGTTCTTCACACAGCTTGGAGCTTTGGTGCAGGGACGAGTGTCTCTTACGGGCGCGGTTACAAATGCTCAGAAGCTGGCACTAGATATTGCCGTCCGCTACTCACTTGCCCGCAAGCAGTTCCACGGAAGCGATGGTGAAGAGACCACTTTGCTCGACTATGGTCGCCACCAGCGCAGGCTGATACCGCTGATTGCCCGCACCTATGCTCAGATCTTCACTCACCAAGAAATGCTGAACCAATATCACGCAGTCTTCACTGGCGAGAATGACACCGACGAGTCACGCTCAGATCTTGAGACGGTCTCAGCTGCCGCCAAGGCGCTGAGTTCTTGGTATTCGCTAAACACGGTGCAGGAGTGTCGCGAGGCCTGTGGCGGACAGGGCTTCATGGCTGAGCACCGCCTCACCGGGCTCAGGGCAGATCTTGATGTTTATGTCACCTTTGAGGGAGATAACAACGTCATGCTGCAGCTGGTTGCCAAGCGCCTTCTGGGCGACTACGCGAAGGCCTTCAAGTCACCCGACTTTGGAACGCTTGCCCAGTATGTCGCCGGACAGGTTGGAGAGGCGACTATCAACCGTGGAGGGCTGAGGGGCCTAGCTCAAAACATCGTGGACTTCGGCTCTACCGCTCGCTCGGTTGGCTATGTGAAGGACGAGGAGCACCAGCACCAGCTTCTAACCGACCGCGTTCACACCATGGTCGCGAACATCGCTAACAAGCTAAAGGCAGCCGGAAGTGACAAGAGGAAGCAGGCCGAGCTCTTCAACCGCTACCAAAACGACCTCATCAAGGCAGCAAAGGCACACGCCGAGCTGATTATGTGGGAGGCCTTCACCTCAGCGCTAAAGACAATCAAGGACGAAGATTCTCTGAAGATCCTGACTTGGCTCAGGGACCTGTACGGCTTCGGGCTGCTTGAGGAAAACCTTGATTGGTACCTGATCAACGGCCGACTCTCAGCAGCAAGAGCCGAGGCGATCACCGAATACATCGACACCAGGCTGCTTCCAAGACTCAAGCCTCATGCTGAGAGCCTGGTAGATGCATTTGAGCTTTCGCCTGGACTAGTCAGAACCACTCTTGCCCGCGATGAGGCAGCCAGGCAGGCTAGTCGCAAGAACCTAGTGAGGAACTAAATGCAGACCCAAGACGTCTACTTCATAGATGGTGTCAGAACACCCTTTGGTAAGGCGGGTGAGAAGGGTGTCTACTGGAAGACCAGGGCCGACGACCTCGTAGTTAAGGCAATGATCGGTCTTCTCGAGCGTCACCCAGACCTACCCAAAGAGGCCATCGATGACGTCGCCATTGCGGCGGCGACTCAATACGGTGACCAGGGCTTGCAGATCGGAAGGTCCGCGAGCATCCTTGCCGGATTGCCGCTGACGGTGCCCGGGTATTCAATTGACCGCTGGTGCGCAGGAGCTATGACATCTGTGACCACAACCGCGAGCGCAATCGGTATTGGTGCCTACGACATCGCTCTTGCCGGGGGTGTCGAGCACATGGGCCACCACCCCATGGGTGAGGGAGCGGACCCAAACCCGAGATTCCTGGCGGAAAAGCTCGTTGACCCAAGCGCCATGAACATGGGTAACACTGCTGAGAAGATCCACGATCGTTTCCCACACCTCACCAAAGAGCGAAGCGACGCTTTCGCCGTGGGGAGCCAGCAGAAAGCCGCCAAGGCCTATGAAGAGGGCAAGATTCAAAAAGACCTGATACCGGTATCGGCAGCCAGTGACACTGGTTGGAACCTGGTCACCACAGACGAACTTCTCAGACCAGAGTCAACCCTTGAGGGCATGAAGGATCTAAAGACTCCGTTCAGGCCCCACGGCAAGGTAACCGCTGGCAATGCATCACCACTGACCGACGGCGCCACCATGTCTTTAATTGCCGGCGAAGGAGCAGTAAAGAAGTACGGCCTAAAACCAAAGATGAAGATGGTTAGCTTTGCTTTCGCGGGAGTAGAGCCAGAGATCATGGGAATCGGCCCAATACCGGCAACCGAAAAGGCACTGGATAAGGCTGGCCTGAAGATGGACGACATCGGGCTGATCGAGATAAACGAGGCCTTTGCAATTCAGGTTCTTAGCTTCCTGGACCACTTCGGACTTGCAGACGATGACCCAAAGATCAACCCGTGGGGTGGAGCGATTGCGATGGGGCATCCCCTTGCATCCTCAGGAGTCAGGCTCATGAACCAGCTGGCAAGGCACTTCGAAGAAAACCCAAAGGTCCGCTATGGAATGACGACTATGTGCATCGGCCTAGGTATGGGCGGCACGGTCATCTGGGAAAACTCAAACTACAAAGGCTGAATAAATGGAAAAGTACGCGCCACTTTTGGAGGCGGATGACGAAGTCGTCACGCACTCCTACGTCTCGGATGTAAAGATGCCGTCGGGCAGGACTATCGCCCTGATAACTCTCGACAACGGCAAGGACCACACCAGGCCCAACACCCTTGGCCCACACACACTCCTGCAGTTCGCCCAGAAGCTGGACGAGCTCAAGGAGCGCGCCAAGAAGAAGGAAATCCATGGTGTGGCGGTAACAGGGAAGCCCTACTTCCTTGCAGCCGGAGCCGACCTCTCTCACGTCCAGGACATCAAAGAGCGCAAGATCGGCAGACTCATAGCCGAGCTCGGTCACTACTCTCTTGAAAAACTGGATCAGCTTGGAGTCCCAAGCTTTGTTTTCATTAACGGACTGGCCTTAGGCGGTGGTCTGGAGATTGCGCTTAATGCCAACTACCGAACCATCAACGAGACCGCTCCAGCGGTTGCATTGCCGGAGGTCTTCATTGGCCTGATTCCGGGTTGGGGCGGCGCATACCTGCTCCCAAACCTGATCGGAATTCGTAACTCCCTCAAGGTAATACTCGAAAACCCGCTCAAGCAAAACAGGATGCTAAAGCCCCAGGAGGTTTTGGAGCTGGGCATTGCCGACAAGATGTTTGGCTCAGCAAGGTTCCTAGAGGAGTCTCTTGCTTGGGCCGACGAAGTAATCGGAGGCAAGAAGGTAAAGCGCAAGCATGAGCCCGGCGCCGTTGAAAAGGCAACTATGTGGGGGCCAGCGGTAGCTATCGCGCGCTCGACCGTTGAGGAGAAGCTCGGCAAGGTGCCGCTTTCTCCATACCTAGCTCTTGATCTAATCGCCGCCGCCAAGAGTGGAAGCAAAGAAGCTGCTTTTAGGCGCGAGGATGATGCAATTGAGGAGCTCATTGCCTCGGATCAGTTCCGCGCATCTATCTATGCATTCAACCTTGTTCAAAAGCATGCGAAAAAGCCAAGCGGAGCTCCCGACAAGGCCCTTGCTAGAAAAGTGAGCAAGGTTGGTGTGCTGGGGGCAGGCCTCATGGCTTCTCAGTTCGCACTGTTGTTCCTTCGCAGGCTCGAGGTTCCGGTTGTAATAACCGACGTCTCTCAAGAGCGCATCGACAAGGGCATCGAATACATCACCTCAGAGCTAGACAAGCTCGTGGAGAAAGGTCGCCTTAGCCAGGACAACCGCAACCGCTACGTCGGTAACCTCTCCGGCTCCCTCGATTACGCGGCATTTGCCGATTGCGACTGGGTAATCGAGGCGGTCTTTGAGGAGCTAAAGATCAAGCAAGAGGTCTTTGCCAAGATCGAAGAGGTTGTGAGCGAGGAGTGCATTCTCGCCACAAACACCTCCTCGCTATCAGTTGACGCCATGGCTAAGAGCCTCAAGCACCCAGGGCGTCTAGTTGGCTTCCACTTCTTCAACCCCGTCGCGGTTATGCCTCTAGTTGAGGTGGTCAGAGCCGAGAAGAGCTCTGACGAGGCCGTGGCAACAGCGATGGAGGTCGCGAAGAACCTAAGAAAGACCGCGGTTATCACCTCTGATTCTGCTGGCTTTGTTGTCAACCGCCTGCTGGGCTACCTCCTTGGCGAGGCAATGCGAGCCGTCGACGAGGGAGCCAGCTTTGAAGAGGTCGCCTCAGCGATCGCCCCGCTGGGATTGCCAATGAACCCATTCGACCTACTGGAGCTGGTGGGCCTCAAGGTAGGGGCCCACGTGCTGGACTCGATGCACGCGTTCAACAAAGAGCGCTTCTATGCGAGTGAAAACCTCCACAAGCTAGCCGAGCACGGCAAGCTGCTTGAGCGCGATGCCAAGGGCAAGATCAAGGGCTACGACAAGAAGGCCATGGAAATTGTCGCCGGCGGAAAAAATGCCAGAAGCGCCGCCGAGATCTTTGAGTCGGTGCAGGTCGGCCTCGCGAAAGAGGTAAAACTCATGCTGGAGGAGAAGGTTGTCCAGACTCCACAGGATATTGACCTATGCATGATCATGGGTGCTGCGTGGCCGTTCCATCTAGGGGGCATAACGCCATACCTAGATAGAAGTGGTGCGAGTGAGAAGGCCTTTGGGGGCTCATTCCACGAGCCAATGATTATTGGGGTTAGGGACTAGAGCGGCTCAGCGCCTATTTGCTTGCAGATCTCTGCTGCAATCTCAATTCCGGCGATAACTTCACTTGCTGGGTGAACCTCAGACTCGACCCTGCCTTCTGACACATACTTTGCAAACCAGGTTGCCTGGTAGCTGAGCCCATCGTGCCCCCTTACAGGCGTTTCGTCACGCCAGACTTGCTCCTCGAAGTAGAGCTCCTTGTCGCGCAGCCTGATACCTGACGGCACGAAAAACGGCTCATCAACCACGACCACGCCGTTTTCGAAGGAGCAGCTGGCGGTCGTGGGCAGGGTGGCAATACCTGATGCAGTTATTTGGGCCCGAGCACCGGACTCGTAGTGGAGAACCGAGTGGCTCTCCTCGTCAAGGCCGTTATGGTGAAGCTTTCCTGTGGCAGTGAGGCTGGTGGGATTACCCAAAAACTGCTGTGACATTGCAATTGGGTAGATGCCCATGTCATAGATGATGCTTCCCCCGCCCTTTTGCCACAGCCTTTCGATGTGGCGATTATCAACTGAGAAGTTGGCTGCAAAGAGCTGGGGCTTGCCAAGCTCGCCAGAGGCCAGCAGCTTTCGGATTATTGTGCTCTGAGGTAAATACCTCGTCCACATAGCCTCCATTGCCAGGAGACCTTTTTCTTTGGCGAGAGCAAAGATCTCCTTTGCATGCTCAGGCAATACGGTGATGGGTTTTTCAACCAGAACATGCTTACCCGCATTTAGCGCGAGCATCGCGTGCTCGTAGTGCTCAGATTGCCAGCTGGAGATGTAGATGGCATCTATTTCGTCATCGGCTACGAGCGTCTCGTAGCTATCGTGCACTTTTGGGATCTGAAACTTCTTGGCAAACTCATCCGCTCTGCCGGGGGTTCTAGATGCCACTGCGTGGAAAGACTGTGCTGTGTGTTTTTGGCATGCAGAGACGAAGACCTCCGCGATGCCTCCCGGGCCGATGATTCCCCATTTGAGGCTGGGAACGCTTGCTGGGTCAATAATCTCGGGCTCTGGAATGTTCATCGCTCGAGTCTATTTAGCCTCTGCTTGATGGTGGCTAGAATCAGAGAAATCGCGAGTGTAGTTCAATGGCAGAACTCCAGCTTCCCAAGCTGGTGGCGCGGGTTCGATTCCCGTCACTCGCTCTACCTTTTTGCAAGCCAGAGGATAAAACCATCTAGCCAGCGTCTGGGCATCAAGTAGAAAACCACCTTGAGGGCTCTGACGTCCCAGCTAGCGGGGTAGTGCGCTCTTGGCTTTGGGCTAGTTGCAGCCTTGAGCATTTTGTTTACAACCTTTTCTGGCCCAGGAGAGATTCGATACATTCCACCCAGCCACTTGTTTACTCCGCGCATCACGGTGTCGTATTCGCTCACAGACCTGCCATCCTCAAGCAGCCCAAAGGCAACTGCACCGAACCCTGTCTTTGAGGTCCCAGGTTCGATAGTTGAAACGAAGATTCCTAGCTCTCGCACCTCTTGCCTAAGAGCATTAGCCACTGCCTTCATCGAGTGCTTTGTCGCCGCATACCAACCTAGTCCGGCCACGGACACGTGCGCGACGACTGAGGTGGTGATGAGAATCCGTCCCGAGCGCTGCTTTCGCATCTGGGGCAGAGCCGCCCTTATGCAGGCCTCAACACCAAAGACGTTCACGGCAAATATCTGCTGAACCTGCTCACTGGTCATCTCCTCGACAGTGGAGAAGTTGCCAAAGCCCGCATTCGCCACAAGCAGGTCTATCCGGCCCTCTTTCTTGATGACTTTGTCAATTGCGGCCTTAGTCTTTTTGGCGTCCGTGACATCGAGAGTGACAGGCACCGCACCAAACTCCTTTGTTAGCGCGACAGCCTTTGAATCCTTATCGGCCGCATAGATAATCCAGCCGCGACCTATGAGCTTTTTTGAGAGCTCGAGTCCGAATCCGGAGGCTCCTCCGGTGATAAAGCCAACTTGGGTCATAGTTGAATCATTTCACGCTTAGGCGGGACCAACAATAGGTGCCCCTAGGTCCATGGAGAGCCTAAGAGCGGCACCAGATACGAACTGACCCAGCTGATCGGTTTGGTCGCCAATTCGATCGTATGAAGCACCAACACTGATCGCTGCGACAACTACGTTGCTTGAGTCTCGAACCGGTGCGGCCGCATCGATGATCCCGCTCTGAAACTCGTCACTAATTGCATAACCGAGGTCCCGAACCTCTTGCAGCATGGCCATAAATTGTTTCAGGCTTCTGGCGGGCCTGCGGGCCCGCTTTGTTTTCGGGTTAATGGGCTCCGGTGGGTCGGGAAGGTCAATCGTAAGAATTGGCAGCGGGTCGTCAAGCGCATGTTCCTGCCACCAAAGCTCAATTTCGCTGTCCGTGAGGCCAGCTAGCATCGCTCGACCTGAAGCGGTTATGCCGGCGTTGGAGAGGATGCCGTCCCAACCAGAGCGGCGGACTGCATCGGCGGCCACCACCGTTTTTACCGTTAATACCCGACCGCCCCTGAGAACGCTGAGGTGAGCGGTCTCTTGAACCTGCGCAACCAGCTCCGCGAGGCGGGATTCTGCTTGGAGAGCGAGGTGGGCCTCCCTGGTGCGCATAGAGAGTGAGTAAAAGCGGTGACCGAGCGCATATCTCTTGCTCTTAGCGTCCCTGTCAACCAGTCCGGTAGCGGCGAGAGTGCTCAGCACCCTAGAAATCTGACCCTTGTCCCGGCCTGTTATTTCGGCAACACGATTTACTCCGAGACCGCCCTGGGTAAAGGACTCGGCAAGGGATAAAGCCTCAATCACCTCGAGGTCTCGTGTAAGTCCGGAGCTGTGAGTGCGCATATCCCCAACCTAACCCAAATAGTTGACATTTGCACAACTCGATTTAGTGAGACCCCGTGCCTCCGCCTACCCTAAGGGCAAACCAAAGGAGAGAAGCATGAAGCATTCTAAGAAATTCTCAATGTTGGCGATTAGCGCTGTTGCAGCGTTGGCGCTTTCAGGATGCGCCGCTTCGGACGAGTCCAGCTCAGGCGGAACTCTTTCGGAGTATGACCTATCAGGCGTATCTATTGCTGTCGGATCAAAGGACTTCGACGAGCAGCTAATTCTTGGCGAGATGATGGTTGCAGCTTTTGAGGCTGCAGGCGCAGAGGTAGACAACAAGGTAAACCTCGGTGGCACCAACGTCGCTCGCGCAGCACTCGAGTCGGGTGAGATCGACATCTACATGGAGTACAACGGCACCGGCTGGACCGTCCACCTCGGACAGTCCGACCCAAGCTTTGACCCAGAGGTACTGACCTCTGGCGTTCGCGAGAGGGACCTTGCCGAGAACGGCATTGTCTGGGTTGGTCGCTCGCCATTCAACAACACCTACGGATTCGCATCGAGCCCAGAGGTGACAGAGGCTAACGGCGGAGCATTCGATCTGAAGTCGATGATGGAGTATGTCCGAGACAACTCTGACGCCGTGGTCTGCATGGAGTCCGAGTTCCCAAGCCGTCCCGACGGCCTGATTCTCACCGAGACCCACGCGGGCATTGAGCTGCCGGACAACCAGCAGCTCATTCTCGACACCGGAATCATCTACACCGAGACCGCAAACAACAACTGCGACTTCGGTGAGGTATTCACCACTGACGGCCGTATTCCGGCACTTGGACTGACTCTGGTAACTGACCCAGGCGTAAACATTTTGTACAACGTCTCGGGAACCATCCGTCAGGACAAGTACAACGAGGCCCCTGAGGCATTCGATGGCATCATCGAGGCTGTCCTCGCCCCACTAGACAACATCAAGATGGCCGAGCTCAACGGCAAGGTATCTGCAGAGGGTGAAGACCCAGGTGATGTCGCAAGGCAGTTCCTGGTCGACGAAGGTCTAATCGACTAGTAGACAGTTGGACTCTCTACTAAGCCTTCTTGAATTTGCTCTTGCTCGTCAGGAGCAGGTTCTAGAAGCATTAGCCCAACATGCGGGCTATGTGGTTTCGGTGCTGGTGACGGCTGGCGTTTTTGCCATCGTCACCGGCATCGTGACCAGACGTAACCAGCTTGCAAGGGAGCTGGCTCTTTCCATTGCGTCGGTCTTTTTGACCATTCCTTCCCTTGCGCTATTTGTGATTTTTATCCCGCTTGTGGGACTGGGCTTCGCCCCTTCCTTCATTGCGCTGTTTTTGTATTCGCTGCTGCCGATCCTTCGAAACACCATTACGGGTCTCGACGGCATTGACCCAGGGGTGCTGGAGAGCGCGAAGGGCATGGGGCTAAGTCCGCTGCAGGTGCTGCTCAGGGTTGAATTGCCCCTGGCCTGGCCAGTGATACTTGCGGGAATTCGGGTTTCCTCGATGCTTATCGTCGGCATCGCTGCCATCGCCACCTTGGTAGCCGGCGGCGGCCTTGGTGACTTTATAAAGAGCGGCCTAGCCCGCTTACCGCTTCCCAACTCGCTAGAGGCAATCTGGCTGGGAACCATTTTGTGCCTTCTGTTGGCACTTGTAATTGACCTAATTCTTCAGGCCGCAAGATTGGCCACTATCTCGAAGGGAATTCGATGAGCGAACCGCTAATCCGATTGGAGAGCGTCAGTAAGAGCTACGGCTCAGGGGCTGAACCTGCTGTCAAGAAGCTGACCCTGGAGGTTGAAAAGGGTGAGGTGTTGGTGCTGGTTGGACCATCCGGCTGCGGCAAGAGCACGACGCTGAGATTGATAAACCGTCTAATTGAGCCCACCTCGGGCAAGATCTTCCTAAATGGCGAGGACGTCACAGACGTCGATCCTTCTGAGCTCAGAAGAAAGATCGGCTACGTGATTCAGCAGGTTGGGCTCTTCCCTCATCGAACCATCGCCGAAAACATCGCTACCGTGCCAAAGCTCTTGGGTTGGGACAAGGACAGGATCGAAAGTCGTATTGACGAGATGCTGGAGCTTGTCTCCATGGACCCAGAGACCTATCGAGACCGCTATCCCAAGGAGCTCTCTGGCGGCCAGGCACAGCGCGTCGGTGTTGCCAGGGCGCTTGCTGCCGACCCAGATGTGCTTTTGATGGATGAGCCTTTTGGCGCAATTGACCCAATCACCAGGGACCGCCTGCAGAACGAGTTCTTGAGATTGCAGCAGGAGCTAAAGAAGACCATCGTCTTTGTCACTCACGATATTGATGAGGCCATCAAGATGGGCAACCGCATTGCGATTCTTCGTGAGGGTAGCGAAATCGCGCAGCTCGATACTCCGGAGGCAATCCTTTCCCATCCAGCAGATGAGTTTGTGGAGAGCTTCCTCGGATCGGGTGCGATTCTGAAGGGCCTAACCCTGAAAAAGGTTCGTGACATCGACCTGCATCAGGTTCCGACCCTCACCGCCCCTGTCGCTAGAGACCAGGCCCTTCAGGCACTGCAGGAGTCTCCGGATCAGGTTGCCGTGTTGCTGGACGACAAAGAGCAACCAACGAGGTGGATTGATGAGAAGGCACTAAACCGCACCTCTCAGCCCATCGAGAAAAGCGGCCGACCTGTAACAGTTAATCTCCAGCCAGAGGACACCCTGCAGGACGCACTGACCACCATGCTTCAGTCCTCGGTGGGTATGGCTGTGGTGACTGACCGCAAAGGCAAGTACCTGGGCTGCTGCACAATCGAGTCGCTCGCGAAGCTGATTATGAGCGAGGGATAAACCTTGTCAACTATCAGCCCGAACCTTTCAAACCGCACACCTCTAAGTGAGCGGTTAGATCTGATCGTTTCGCCCATCTTTGCGGTGATACTCGGGATTATTGGCACAGCGGTCTGGCTTTACTCCGACATTGATTCGATTACCGAGGACATTCTTGCCCCGGAGAAACTGCAGCGCCAGCTTGGCGAGACCCTCTTGCTTGGCTTTTCCTCATCGATACTTGTGATTTTGGTGGCGATACCACTTGGCATTGTCGTCACTAGAAAGGGCTTCCCAAGGCTCAAGAACTTTCTAGTTGACACTCTTGGGTTAGCCCAGGCTCTTCCCGCCTACGGCCTGATTGTGATCTTCTTCTCATTCATGGGCGCCGGCATCACTACCGTGATCTTTGCCCTTGCAACGTTCTCTCTTTTGCCAGTGCTGCGAAACACCATCGTGGGGCTGGAGCAGGTGGACAAGTCGGTCATTGATGCCGGTCGCGGGATGGGCTATACCTCGAGGCA
>JBMUBK010000027.1:0-12799 GCA_049457355.1 Aquiluna sp. | reverse complement strand
GCCCCGGCTCGCAGTGAGCGGGTTGCTAAGTACAACCAGCTGCTCAGGATCGAAGAGGAGCTTGCGGATGCTGCTAGATACGCCGGCACCTCTGCATTCCCAAGATTCGCCGCAGGCAAATAGCCGCAAGTTAGGCGGCTGCTCCTAAACTTCTTGAGATATGGCGCAGTCAACCAAAAAGGAGCCTAAGGTTCCCGTTGCCCTGACTCAGGGCAAGTTGATGCTGCGCATGCTACGGCTGAATAGCAGTTGGGTGAGCCTGATATCCGTTATTGTCCTAGGCACTTTTATCGTCTCCCAGGACGTCCAGACCTACCTAGATCAGCGCCGAGAGATCGTTGAGATGGAACAGAGCATTGCTCAGGCCGAGGCGGCAGTTGAGGAAATGCAAGCCGAAAGAGACCGTTGGCAGGACCCCGTTTATATTCGTTCTCAAGCCCGAGATCGGCTCTACTACGTGCTTCCAGGCGAGGTCTCTTATCTCGTAATGGACTCCGAGGGCATGGACTTCTCCGACACTTCCGGAACTGTTGGTGCTCTGCTATCGGAGCGCAGAAGCGCGGACGAGATTAGCGCCGAAGTCTCCGCGGCTGAGGATAACTGGGTGGACTCGCTTTTAGAGACCTTCTTGAGATCGGCGCTGGAACAGCCGGAGGAAGAGTGAGTCTCTCAGCCGAGGATATTGCTGAAGTCTCGCGTCAACTTGGTAGACCAGCCCGCAACATAGTTGAGGTCTCTGCACGCTGCGTTTGTGGCAGACCTGTAGTTGTAAAAACCGAGCCTCGCTTAGAAGACGGAACTCCTTTTCCGACTCTTTACTACCTGACCCAGCCTTCCGCCACCGCAGCAGTGTCAACACTTGAGGCATCGGGCTACATGGCAAGAATTCAAGACCAGCTAGCTGTGGACGAGGAGCTCAGCTCCAATTACCAAAAAGCCCACGAAAGCTACCTCTTGGAGAGGGCAGAAATCGCCAAGGTTGAAGAGATTGAAGGAATCTCAGCCGGTGGCATGCCCACGCGCATAAAGTGCCTGCATTCACTTGTTGCCCACTCCTTGGCAAAGGGACCCGGTGTGAACCCTGTTGGTGACTTAGCGCTTGATCAGCTCACCTGGTCACCAAAGGAGTGCACTTGCGTCTAATTGCACTTGCCCTCACCACGCTGCTTCTGACCTCGAGCGCGACCCCTGAGGAGCACTGGTGGCTTCAGGACCTGGGATTTTCCGAGACCAATCTTGACGGAAGTGGCGTCCGGGTTGCGGTCATCGATACCGGTATCGATGATGATCATCCGGACCTTGCCGGCATGGTGATCGGCGGAGCCGATTTCTCTGGAATCGGGACCCCGGATGGGACTCAACCGGTTGGCCCCGGAGGTTTCCACGGCACCATGGTCAGCTCCCTCATTGCAGGGCAAGGCATGATCAGCGGGGGAGTAATTGGAGTTGCCCCGGGTGTCGAATTATTGGCCGTGTCTGTTGGCCTTGGAGTAGATGGAGCCGACACCGATGCGCAGGTTGCTCAGGCAATCATCTGGTCGGTCGACAATGGGGCGAGCGTGATAAACCTCTCCCTTTCACGCAATTCTGAGCGCTGGCCGGCAAGCTGGGACGAAGCCTTTCTATATGCGTTTGCCAATGATGTGGTCATAGTTGCGGCCAGTGGCAACCGCGAGGCCCAGAGTTATGCCACAGCCCCCGCAACTATTCCCGGTGTGCTATCGGTGACGGCAGTCGACAAAGCCGGCAATGTCAATTCGAGCGCAGGGGCCAGTGGAATCGGCGTTGCAGTTGCTGCCCCCGGCATCGATATGCTGGGCAGTTTTCCAGGGGGCGAAATAGAAACCTGGGAGGGATCCTCTGCTGCCGCTCCAATCGTGACGGGTCTTGTGGCACTGATGCGGCAGGCGGACCCAGTTGCAAGCGCCAACGACATCATCCAGCGGGTTGTTTCGACTGCGGTAGACCTTGGTGAACCCGGATTCGACGGCATTTATGGCTACGGCCTAATTGATCCTGTTGCAGCAGTCGACTCGAGCGCAGTTTCGGATTCAAACCCTTTGGGTTCTCTGGCGCAGTGGGTAGAGCTCTACCGACCAGCTCAAGCATCGGACGATGAGGCAGAGTTGATTGTTCCGACTTTGCCGGGAGTGGAAGCGGCGGCGGATGAATCTGCTGCCGAGCCAGAGATTCAGGAGGCAGACCCAGGGCTGAATCCGCTAACCTATCTTTTGTTACCCATAGCGCTGTTGCTAGTAGCTCTCATTTTCAACAGTTTGAGACGGGGTAAGAAGAAGCAAGCAAGCACTACAAAAGAAGGCTCATGACCGTCGCGACCACAAAGTCAAAGACTCCACCAGCAATCGTGCAAGAGGTTACTAACCCGAAGCCACCGCAGCGAATTCTGATTATCGGAGGTGGGTACGCGGGCTTCTACACCGCATGGAAGCTTGAGAAGCTGCTTGGCCGCAACGAGGCAGAGGTCACCATGGTTGACCCACTTCCATACATGACCTACCAGCCTTTTCTGCCAGAGGTCGCAGCGGGATCGATTGAGCCAAGACACGTTGTGGTATCTCACCGTCAGCACCTCAAGAAGACCAACATGGTCTCGGGAAAGCTCCAGAAGGTTAATCACAAGACCCGCAAGGCAACCATCGGCGTCGATGGTGGCAAGGACATGGTCATCGAGTACGACCAAATCGTAATGACCGCTGGCGCGGTCACCAGGACCTTCCCAATCAAGGGCATCGCCGAGGAGGCAATTGGTCTAAAGACCATCGAGGAAGCTGTTGAGGTAAGAAACCGCCTGATTGGAAACTTTGAGCGTGCAGCTGCGCTCCCTAAGAACTCAAAGCTTCGTCAAAGGCTTCTAACGGTGATTGTTGTTGGTGGTGGCTTTGCTGGAATCGAGGCGTTTGCCGAGCTAAGAAGCGCCGCTACTCACCTGCTTCGCTATTACCCAGAAATCGACTTTGACGACGTCCAATTCCACCTAATCGAGGCCATGGGCCGCATCATGCCTGAGGTGAATGAAAAGACCGCTAATTGGGTCGTGAACAACCTAAACAGCCGCGCTGGATACGTACACCTCAACACTCAGGTTCTCTCAGCTGAAAAGGGCGTTGTAAAGCTTTCAACGGGTGAGACCATGGAGTCGAACCTAATCATCTGGACTGCTGGTGTGGCGGCAGCTCCGGTGGCAAAGAACTCGAGCTTCCCACTCGACGATCGCTTCCGAATTATTGCCAATGCGAAGCTGCAGATTCTAGAGAATGGTGAGCCCATTGAAGGTTCTTGGACTGCTGGCGACGTATCTGCGGTTCCTGACCTCACCGGTGGTGGTGTCGGAGGCTACTGCGTCCCCAATGCTCAGCACGCGGTTCGCCAGGCCAAGCTTCTGGCCAAGAACATCGTCGCTACCATCCGTGGAGAAGAGATTCGCGAGTACCGCTGGAAGACAATCGGTGCTGTTGCGGGGCTTGGCATTGGAGTCGGGGCCATCAAGGTTGGAAACTTCGGAATGACCGGGTTCTTGCCCTGGATTGCCCACCGCGGCTATCACGGTCTAGCAATGCCAACCTGGGAGCGCAAGATTAGGGTCGTCGCGGGCTGGGTCTGGAATGCTTTGCTCGGAAGAGACCTGGTAACAATCGAGGCAGTTCGATCACCACGATTATTCTTTGAGACCTGGGCCACCAAGCCTGGTAAGTAGTTTTTACTAGCAATGGGCCCGGGTCTCCCGGGCCTTTTGTTTTGCCCCGATAGCCCAATGGCAGAGGCAGGCGACTTAAAATCGCCACAGTGTGGGTTCGAGTCCCACTCGGGGCACCAAATGCTCAGCAAACGCTTAGCTTTTTCGCCTAGTCTGGTAGATGGCCCTGAAGGAGCGAAATGGAAATTCTGCTAATTGTCCTTGGCATTGCTGCAGTTGTAGGTATCTATCTCTGGATTACCTACAACGCACTGGTTGCCCTAAAGATCAGGGTCGATGAGGCCTGGAGCGACATCACTGTTCAGCTCAAGCGTCGAGCAGATCTAATTCCAAACCTTATTGAGACTGTTCGCGGCTATGCCTCACACGAGCGTGAGGTCTTCGAAAGCGTGACGAAGGCAAGAGCCGCCACGGTATCTCCGGAGTCCCTTGAGCACCCTGCTAAAGCGGCCCAGGCCGAGGGAATGCTACAGGGAGCACTGAAGAGCCTTTTTGCTGTTTCGGAGGCCTACCCCCAGCTGGTGGCATCTACAAACTTCCTAGAGCTGCAGCGTGAGCTGACAGACACCGAGGACAAGATCATGGCCTCACGTCGTTTCTTCAATGGAGGAGTCCGTGAGCTCAACACCAAGATTGTCCAGTTCCCCAACAACGTATTTGCAGGTGGTTTGGGCTTCACTGAGCGCGAGTTCTTTGAGGTCGAGGATGCGGCTAGCATCCAGGAGCCACCGACAGTCAACTTCTAGGGGTAGGGCTTGTATCGGGCAATTGCTGCCAATAAGCGCAACACTGTTCTAATAATTGGCCTCTTTGTGGGGCTGCTAACCGCTCTCGCTGTTTGGTGGGGGCAGTACTCCGGTAACGGCTCTAGCGCGATACTAATCGTGCTCTTTGTCCTGGGTTACACGATCTTTCAGTACTTTGCCGCATCACGACTTGCCATAGCCATGAGTGGTGCCAAGCAAATTGAAAAGCGAGACAATCCAAGGCTATGGAACACGGTTGAGAACCTCGCGATCTCTCAAGGTATGCCCATGCCCAAGGTTTACATCATCGAAGACCCGGCACCCAATGCCTTTGCCACCGGTCGTAACCCCGAGAATGCTGTGGTTGCCGCAACCACCGGCTTGTTGGACATCATGGACAACAATGAGCTCGAAGGCGTGATGGCTCATGAACTCGGGCATGTGAAGAACTATGACATCAGGGTCTCAACCATAGTTTTTGGACTGGTCTCGGCGATTGGCATCCTTGCAGACATCGCAATTCGAATGGCCTGGTATTCCTCCTTCAATAGAAACCGCAACAACGGACAGATGATGGCCTTCTTGGTTGTCATAGGTGTCGTGGGGTGGATAATCGCTTGGCTTATCGGGCCTCTGGTTTCTGCTGCGGTATCGAGGCAGCGTGAGTACCTCGCCGATGCATCGGGCGTGGAGATGACCCGATATCCGGATGGCCTTGCCTCGGCCCTCCAAAAATTGGGTGAGTACGGCAAGCCTATGAAGCGCGCCAACACCGCGATGGCGCACATGTACATCAACGACCCCCTAAAACCGGGGCTGGTTGAGAGGATTTTCTCGACTCACCCTCCGATTCCCAAGCGGGTTGAGCGACTTTCCCAAATCGGTCGCGGCTTCTAATCGCTAGACTTTCTCTCATTCTCTGATTGAAGGTTTCAAATGGCTCCTAGCAAACTGCCTACTCTGGACGAGTTCTACGCGGCCGCTGAGAGAGTTTCAGGTCAGATAACCAAGACCCCCATGCTCGAAAGCCACTGGCTTACCGAGCTAACCGGAAGCCCAGTCTTCTTCAAGTGCGAGAACCTGCAGCGCACCGGCGCCTATAAGGTCCGCGGTGCTTATAACCTCATGAGCCAGCTAAGCAGCGAGGAAAAAAAGCGTGGAGTAGTCGCTGCCTCAGCTGGCAACCATGCCCAGGGTGTGGCGCTCGCGGCCAAGCTGCTTGGAATCAAGGCAACAATCTTTATGCCAGTTGGGGCATCGCTGCCAAAGTATCAAGCAACTGTTGACTACGGAGCGAACGTGGTTCTCACGGGAGCAATCTTTGACGAGACGTCGGCTGCGGCTCAGGACTTCACGGAGCAAACCGGTGCGGTTTTCATTCCACCTTTCGACCACATCGACATCGTCCGTGGTCAGGGCACGGTCGGACTTGAAATCATGGAGCAAATGCCCGATGTCGACAACATCGTTGTCTGCCTCGGTGGAGGTGGGCTTGCAGCTGGTGTTGCCCTGGCGGCAAAGCTCAAGGCCAAAGAAATGGGCAGGAAGATTAAGGTCTATGCGGTCCAGGCTTCAGAGGCCGCTGCCTACCCTGCATCGCTGAAGGCGGGCAGGCCTGTAGAGGTCAAAATCAACCCGACAATCGCCGACGGCATCGCAGTGGCAAAGCCAGGCAAGGTTCCATTCGAAATCATCAAGAGTCATGTTGACCGGGTTGTGACTGTTACCGAGGACGAGATCGCGAAGGCGATGCTGGGTGTCATGGAGCGTTCCAAGTTGGTTGTTGAAGCCGGCGGTGCTGTTGGTGCAGCTGCACTGGCCGCGAAGAAGCTAAAGCTCAAAGGTAAGACTGCGGTGATCCTCTCCGGTGGCAACATCGATCCGCTTTTGCTTCAGAGAGTGATTCGTCACGGGCTCGCAGCATCGGACCGCTACACCAACATTGCAGTGATGCTTCCAGATCGCCCCGGTCAGCTCGTTAGAACCGCTCAGGCGGTTGCTTCGGCACACGCGAACGTAGTTGAGGTGCTTCACACCCGTCATGGAAACGGCCTTGAGATCTCAGAGGTAGAGCTAGACCTAAGCGTTGAGACCAGGGGTAAGGCTCACCGGGATGAGGTCATCGAATCCCTAAAGAAGGCCGGACTCAAGCCAAGACTCTTTGAGAACTAAAACTCAAAGTTCGAAAGCTTTATAACCTTCACCGAGATGGTTTTGCCGTTTGGGGCTGTGTAGCCGACTTCTTCGTTGACTTTCTTTCCCAAAATGGCCTTGCCAATTGGAGAGTCAGGGCTGTAGACGTCGAGGTCACCGTCCTCTAGTTGCTTTTCAAACTTGGTTCCCTCAAAGATCTCGTGGCTCCCCAGGAAGAACTCTGTCTCACTGCCGTTTAGGAGGCAGGTGACCATTAGTCCCTGTTTCACAATGCCGTCAGAGCTGTCGGCGGAACCAATCTCCGCGTTTGACAGCATCTCCTCAAGGCGGTTGATTCGAGCCTCAAGCTTGCCCTGCTCCTCTTTGGCGGCGTGATAACCGCCGTTTTCCTTGAGGTCGCCTTCTTCACGTGCCTCTTGAATCTTCTTGGCAATCTCACCACGCTCAACCAAAATCAGCTGCTCGAGCTCGTCTCTGAGTCGATCGTAGGCTGCCTGGGTTAGCAGAATGTTGTCGGTCATTTGTCACTTCCGGGAATTGAAAAAGCTCGCATAGCGAGCTAGAAAAATGTTACCTCAGAGTGCACTCATCAACCAAGCCCGTTACCGCCTCTTGGTAGGTGTTGACGCTTACTGTGTGGCGAGTCGTGGACTGCTCAAATGGCCCGAGCTCTAATTCAACGTAACCGACCTGGGTGAATGAGTTGTTTAGAGCCTCCACTCCGCAGGTCGCAACCGACCCAACCGGCATCTGAATTTCAAAGTCGACCTCTGTCTGCCACGGGCTAATCACTCTGAAACCGATGTCGGTTGTGCCAATCGGGCTCCAATTGAGATAGCCGAAGAGACCGGCGACGACGGTTGCAACTACCACGGCGATCCAGCCCAGGACCTTGGCGGAGTGCGTTTTTGAGGCTCTGTTGACCCCGTAGCGCTCGCTGAGAATCTCGGCTTGTTTGTCCTGCATGTAACAAGGCTACGTCCTAGGTGGAATACTTGTCGCATGAGCTTTCTTGTCGCACTAGTCGCGTTGGTCGATTCGACCCCGATGATTGTTGATGACAACTACAACTCTCCCGGCACAATCGGCTTCATCGTCACTTTTGTGGTGGCAGCCATCGCGGTGCTGTTGTTCTTCGACATGAACCGGAGAATTCGCAAGACCCGCTACCGCCAAGAGATTAGGGAAAAATTGGCCGAAGAGGAGCTTGGCAACATCGAGCTAAAGAAGCCCGATAGACCTGCGCCTCCCGCTAAACCCCAGCGAGAGAACCCGGAACCGGGCCCAGACCAATAATTAGTGCAGCTGTCCAGTGGCAGAAGAATGCTGCCACCGTGAGAGCGTGGAAGATTTCGTGAAATCCAAAGTGGCGAGCGTTCTTGCCCGGCCACTTAGCTCCGTAGAAGATTGCTCCTAATGTGTAGAGCAGTCCTCCAATGGCAACAAGCAGCATCATCACCCAGCTGGCATTCCACAGGTCCACAACATAAAAGATTGCTATCCAACCCATGGCTAGATAGATCGGGACATATAGCCACCTGGGAGCATTTATCCAAAACACCCTAAAACCAATGCCAAGTGCCGCAATCGCCCAGACTGCAATCAGTAGCACCACACCCTTGTCGCTCTCCAGTGCACTCACTGCCATTGGGGTGTAGGTGCCGGCAATGAGTAAGAAGATGTTGGCATGGTCGATTCGCTTGAGCAGCATTTTCATAAAAGGACGCCAGCGGAAGCGGTGGTAAAGAGCGGAGTTACCAAAGAGAAGTATGGAACTGGCGAAGTAGATGGCAGCCGCACTTTTCGCGACCACTCCCTCAGAGAACACGATCAGCAGAATTCCCGCAGCAACGACAAAGGGAAGCACGCCGGTGTGTATCCACCCGCGCCACGACGGCCTTGGCTCATCCTGGTGGAGGGAACCCTTGAGCTCCGAGAGCGGGACGTGTAGCGGATCAGGCTGCTGCATCATCAAAGGCTATGGCAAAAATGTGAACAGGGGGTTTCGACTAACCTTTTGGGGTGCGAAATGTCCTCTACCGCTTTTATGAAAAGCAGCTCGAGTCGGGACTCAGGCCCAGCGACATGCCTAGGCATATCGGTGTCATGGTTGATGGCAACCGGCGCTGGGCGCAAGAGCAGGGCTTTGATAGGTCACTGGGCCACACCGCAGGAGCCAAACGAATAATTGACTTTGTTGGTTGGTGCACCGACCTCGGCATTGAGCACGTAACTCTTTACCTGCTATCAACCGACAACCTCTCAGGTCGAAATAGCGAAGAACTCGATGACCTGATTGACATCATCATCACTCTTGCCGAACACCTTGCAGAGCTCGGACGTTGGAAGCTTCAGGTCGTCGGTGACCTAGCCGCCCTCGGCCAAGATGCGGCCGCGAGGCTCCGCAGAGTTGAGGAGCTGACAAAGGAAAAGGAAGGCACCCACGTCAATCTCGCGATTGCCTATGGTGGCAGAAAAGAAATTGCAGATGCAATGCGTTCAATCCTGAGAAAGCACGCCTCCAGTGGCAGTTCGATTGAGCAGCTTGCGGAACTTATGACACCGGAACTCATTGCCGAGAATCTCTATACCGGTGGCCAGCCAGATCCTGACTTGCTCATAAGAACCTCTGGCGAACAGCGCCTCAGCGGCTTCCTGCTTTGGCAAAGTGCTAACAGTGAGTTCTACTTTGCTGAGGCTCTGTGGCCAGATTTTCGCAGGGTTGACTTCCTCAGGGCGATCAGGGATTTCCAGCGCAGACACCGTCGTTTCGGAGCCTAGATATCACTTAGGTAAACGATTTTCTTTTGGGCGTGTTTATCGCAAGCAACCTTAAACCTCAGGCGTAGATTGATGGCAATCGCACCCCAAAGGAGCGCAGGTGGCAACTACCTCTAACCCCAGGTCCAAAGCAGCAACCAAGAGCAAAACGAGTCCTGAGGTGGTGAGTAAGCCCGCTACCAAGTCCAAGTCAGAGACCCAGGTTCGCACCTTTGTGCTGGATACCTCCGTCCTACTTTCAGACCCAAAAGCCCTTTTTAGATTTGAAGAGCATGAAGTAGTAATTCCGATAGTGGTCATCAATGAGCTTGAGAAAAAGCGCAACGACCTAGAGATTGGCTACTTTGCCCGCAAGGTGCTTAGAAACCTTGACGAACTCCGTCAACGTCATGAGCGTCTTGACTTTCCCGTCGAGGTTGGTCAGGGCGGCACTCTCAGGGTCGAGCTGAACCACATTGACCAGTCGATTCTCCCTACCGGTTTCCAACTGGGAGACAACGACTCGAGGATCTTGGCCGTTGCGGCCAACCTCAAGAACGAAGGCTTTGAAGTAACGGTTGTTTCAAAGGATCTTCCGATGCGCGTAAAGGCATCCTCGATTGGCCTCAGGGCCGAGGAGTACCTGCACGAGTTGGCCACCGATGAGTGGAGCGGAATATCCGACCTACACCTCTCAGCGACCGAGATGGCAAATCTCTACGACTCTGAGGAAATTAGCCACCCAGATGCCAAGGAAATGCCGATTAACACAGGTCTCATCATCCACTCGGAGCGAGGCAGTGCGCTGGGGCGGGTCACCGAGAGCAAGACCGTCAAGCTGGTTCGTGGTGACCGAGAGGTATTTGGAGTACACGGCAGATCCGCCGAGCAGAGACTCGCAATTGACGTCCTTCTCGATCAGGAAATTGGCATTGTCTCTCTTGGCGGCAGGGCAGGCACTGGAAAGAGCGCTCTGGCACTCTGTGCCGGTCTCGAGGCTGTCTTGGAGCGTAGGCAGCACAAGAAGATCATGATCTTCAGGCCCCTTTACGCCGTAGGCGGTCAGGAGCTTGGCTACCTGCCAGGCACCGAGGGGGAGAAGATGAACCCCTGGGCTCAGGCCGTTTTCGACACTCTCGGCGCCCTTGTCTCCAAGGAAGTTGTTGAGGAAGTTGTGAATCGTGGGATTCTCGAGGTGTTGCCGCTGACTCATATCCGCGGACGTTCGCTTCACGATTCCTTCGTAATTGTTGACGAGGCCCAGTCTCTCGAGCGAAACGTGCTCTTGACCATGCTTTCCAGGATTGGCCAGAAGTCTCGCGTGATCCTCACTCACGATGTTGCTCAGCGTGACAACCTCCGGGTAGGTCGCCATGACGGTATTGCTTCAGTGGTTGAGACTCTGAAGGGTCAGCCGCTCTTTAGCCACATCACGCTCACTCGCTCTGAGCGCAGTGAGATTGCGGCTTTAGTAACCGACCTGCTTGATTAGCTAAGAGCGCTGCCTGGGGATAACCCAGACGCGATCTTTGGGGCCTGCTCTAGTTTGAGCCTTGTGGCCGAGCTCATCCTGCTAATACCTACTGGGTACCTGCTTTTTGCGAGCATTCCACTTATTGTCTTCGACCTCAGAGAGCACAGGCTCCCGAATCGCTTCACCTACTCGGCAGTCGCACTCTCAATTTTTGCCACAGGCTTCGTTGCAGTCAGCGATGATCGCTACCAGCAGTTTTTCATCGCTTTAGCTATTTCACTTTCGACCTTTGGAATTGGATACCTGCTCGCAAAATACGCAGACGTTGGAATGGGGGATGTGAAGCTACTGACTGCCACCAACCTCTTATTGGCCTGGCATTCCCCCTGGCTTGTCTTGTTCGCACTCACCATGAGCTTCACTTTGGCCTCTTTGGTGAGTGCAATTGGGCTGCTGATGGGAAGGTTGAGTTGGAAGACGCCCGTGGCGATGGGGCCTTACCTGCTCTTAGGGTTCTTTGTATTTGCGGCTTATCCGCTAATGAAAATTACTTCGGAGGCCTTGTCATAGGCAGAACGTCAAGAGCTTTGTCTAACTGCTCCATTGTTAGCTTTTCACCGTCCACATACCCAAGCTCAACAGTTGCCTCTTTCACGGTGATTGACTTGGCAACGGCGTGCTTGGCAATTTTGGCTGCGGCCTCATAGCCGATGTATTTGTTTAGGGGGGTGACGATAGAAGGGCTCGAGCCAGCCATTGCCTTGGCTCTTTCCGCGTTGATCTCGAGTCCTGAGACTGTCTTGTCTGCAAGCACGCGCATTGAGTTCGCAAGCAACCTGATTGACTCAAGGAGCGCATTACCCATTACCGGTATGGCGACATTGAGTTCAAAGTTTCCAGAAGCACCCGCCCAGGTGATGGTGGCGTCATTGCCGATAACCCTGGAACAGACCATGAGCACTGCTTCTGGGATAACGGGGTTCACCTTGCCAGGCATGATCGAGCTTCCGGGCTGCAAGTCGGGGATGTGCAGCTCGCCGATTCCGGTGTTGGGGCCTGATCCCATCCACCTCAGGTCATTGTTTATCTTCGTGAGGCTAACCGCAATAACCTTCAGCGCACCAGAGGCCTCAACGAGCCCATCCCTAGCACCCTGCGCCTCAAAGTGGTCCCTAGCCTCAGTGATTGGAAGGCCGGTGTCGGCGGCGAGGAGTTTGATTACCTCTTGGGGGAATCCCGCTGGGGTGTTGATGCCGGTGCCCGTGGCGGTGCCTCCCTGCGGTACCTCTGAGACCCTCGGGAGAGCGGCATTGACCCTTTCGATACCGTAGCGAATCTGAGCGGCATAGCCAGCAAACTCCTGGCCGAAGGTCACTGGGGTCGCATCCATTAGATGGGTACGACCCGGTTTTACTGCCTCAGCCCACTTGGCGGCCTTCTCCTCGAGTGCTTTGGCCAGGTAGTCAAGAGCAGGCAGAAGGTCGTTTACAAGGGCGCTGGTGACCGCTACGTGCACGCTGGTAGGGAAGACATCGTTCGAGGATTGGCTCATGTTGACGTGGTCATTTGGGTGAACCTCGCTACCAAGCTTCGCTGTTGCGAGGGTTGCGAGCACCTCGTTCATGTTCATATTCGAACTTGTTCCAGATCCGGTCTGGAAGACATCTACCGGGAAGTGCTCGTGGTGGTTGCCCGCGATGATCTCGTCTGCTGAAGCCTGAATCGCCTGGGCAATTTCCTTGTCCAGGTGACCAAGAGCCGAGTTTGCGGTGGCAGCCGCCTTCTTGATTCTTGCTAGGGCAATGATGTGCTCTTTTTCAAGGGGAGTTCCGCTGATTGGGAAGTTCTCGACTGCCCGCTGGGTCTGGGCCCTGTAGAGAGCGTCTTTGGGAACTCGAACCTCACCCATCGTGTCTTTTTCGATGCGGTATTCCATGTTTCCTCTAACTC
>JBMUBK010000026.1:0-13094 GCA_049457355.1 Aquiluna sp. | reverse complement strand
ACAAACTCGCCCGGATGAAGGATAAAGGCCTCGTCTGAGGCAACCTCAACAAACCTAGTTAGGTCATCCTGCTGCTCGCGAGGATCTATGTAGGGGTACTTGTGATTATCAAAGAGCCGGAAAAATCGATCGAGACGAACATCGATACTGCTGGGCTGCATCAGCTCCATGTTCAGTGGCTCAAGGCCAATACGCCCAGCCTCTATTTGCCTTCTTATATCACCATCTGAGAGCAGCATGGGTAGAGGTTATCAGTGGCTAAGGCCAGCCTTCTCATAGAGCCGCTTTAGCCACTTAGGTGCCCACCAGTTTGCGCCGCCCAAGAGCCTCATAATGGCCGGCACCAAGAAGCCTCTGATCAGGGTGGCGTCAAGCAAGATCGCCACCGCAATGCCCAGTCCAAGCATCTTCATGATCGAGACCCCGCTCGAGGCGAAGGCCCCGAAAGTTACCGCCAGAATCAGCGCGGCAGCAGTGATTATCCTCCCCGAGCGTTGTAGCCCGAGGGCTACCGAGTTCACGGTATTGAAGCCGGCATCGTGCTGCTCCTTGATGCGGCTCAAAAGAAACAGCTCGTAGTCCATTGATAAACCAAATGCCACCAGCGCAATCATCACCACAGATGAGGTGTCGATGGTGCCGGTGACGGAGTATTCGCCTATCAACCACTGCAGCTCGCCGTTTTGGAAGATCCAGCCGATAAGTCCAAGGACGGCACCCAGGGAGAGCACATTCAACACAATCGCCTTCAGCGGCAGAACGAGGCTGCCGGTGAAGAGGAAGAGGAGTATGAAAGTCGAGATAAAGACCCAGAGCGCCGCAATTGGCAAGGCCTGTTCAATACCCTGCTGGCTGTCGGTGTAATACGCACCACCGCCACCTATGAGGTACTCATCAACCTCAACATCCAAAGACCTCAGTGCCACAACCTGCTCAAGCCCCTCCGGACTTCTTGGCTCAAGATCGGTGATGGCATTGATTCTCACCCAGTCCGACTCCTCCTGAGTTGGCACGATCGCAACCCGAACAATGTCTTCCTGGTCCGCGACAACGTCGATGAACTCATTGACCTGTTCGTCAGTGCCCTTCACCAATATCTCGATTGGGGAAGTCTCTCTACCCTCAAAGCGCTCTCTCAACATATCGCTCGCGACCCTTGCCGGTGAGTCAGCAGGCAGCACCCGGTCATCAGACTGCCCAAACACCACTGAGCTGGAGAGAGAAAACAGAGACGCCAGGAACAAAAGGCCAACGAACAAAACCGGCAGCGGCCGGCGCATCGTAAAACGCGCGATCTTTTCCCAAGCGCCTGTGTCTTTCGGAGCCAAATCCCGCTTTATCAGCCTGATGCTGTTAACCCTGTCACCCAAGAGGTTCAGCATTGCTGGAACCGCAACCGCAGCCCCCAAAATTGCGAAAATAACCACCGCGACGCCAGCGAGCGCAAAAGACTGCAGGAAGTACTGCGGGAAAAACACCATTGAAACCAAGACCAGAGCCACTGTTAGGCCCGAGAACAGCACCGTCTTACCAGCAGAAGCGACCGTGTTTGAAACCGAAGTTGCAACATCGTTGCCTGCGGCCCGCTCCTCCCGGAAGCGGTTCACGACCAAGAGGCTGTAGTCAATGCCGAGGCCAAGGCCAAGACCCGTTACGAGGTTGAGGGCAAATATGCTCACGTCGGTGAACTGGCTGCCAATCCAGATGATTAAGAAAGACCCAACAATTGCAAGCCCGCCAACAAAAAGCGGCAGGCCTGCGGCAACAAGAGAACCAAATACAAAGATAAGCAGTAACACCACGATTGGAACAGCCACTATTTCGGCCCTAATGATGTCCTCATAGATGGTTTCGTTTATGGCCTTGGTCACGGCCCCAAAACCTGAGACGTGAACCTGGGCGCCCTGGTAGTCGCCGGTGTAATCATCGACAATCTCAGCAACCACAGGCGTCTGGTCGGTGTCGTTGTCCAGGTCAACTAGTAGGTAGATGAGCTTGCCGTCTTCGCTCTTGAGGTTTGGCGGGGAACCAAGGGTGTAGTAGTTGAGAACCGAATCAACACCCTCGATGTCAAGTAGGTCTGCGCTCAGCTCCTGCACGAGTTCAAAGTGAACTGGAAAACCATTTGCATCTGTTTCATCGGCATCAGATGGGAGGTCGACAAGGACGAGCACCTCTGCCGGATCAACACCGAACTCACTCTGCAGCAGCTCGGTTACGAGAGTCGAATCGGAGTTTGGGTTGTCGTAGCCACCGCCCTTGAGAGCCCCAAAAGCCTGAAACCCCCAGAAAGAGGAGAGGACGACAAGGCTCACAAAACCAAACAAAATCAGCTTTGAGCGCCTCACCACAAGATTGCCGATGCGGCGCATGATGTTCCTTAGTGAGTCTGAAGTAAATACATTCGCAGATTCCGTGAAAAGATTCCTGAATGTTCAGAAAACACTCAGTGAAAGCCGCCCTCTACCTCGCAACCTCAGCCATCGGACTGATCACCGCCTGGACGCTGAATGCTTTGGCGGTCTTTGAGGAAGCCGACTACCTTGCCGCGTGGTTCGGATCAACCGTTGACTGGGTGCTCTCCGTTGACCTGCTCGTGGTTGGGGTTGCGGTTGCGATCTTCATGATCAGCGAGGCCAGAAGGCTTGGCATGAAGCGGGTTTGGCTCTACTTCCTGCTCTCGGGTATTACTGCAATTGCTTTTACCTTTCCGCTCTTTATGTTTTTCCGAGAGCGCAAGCTACTGAGCATCAGGCTCGGAGACGGGAAACTACAGAAGTTTGAGTTTGACAATCATCGGGTGGATGTCTGGGTTCCAAAGACGCTAAACCCAAAGACACCAATTGTCTTCATGCATGACGGCAGAAACCTACTAGACGAGCTTGATAGTTTCACGGGTAAGACCTGGGAGGTAATACCTGCCATCCGTGACGAGGTGCGCGGTGAAAAGCCATTGGTGATAGGAGTCTGGGGGCTCAGCGACGAGACAAGACTCAGGGAGCTTTCACCACAAGAGATACTCGATCGCCACCCAGAGTTCTGGGATTCACTCCCAGACGAATACAAAACCACGGGAACCGACAGCTTTGGAGATGCCTATGTTTCCTTGCTTGCAGATGCAGTTTTGCCCTTTGTTCTTGACCGCTATGAAATCGAGCATGATCCAGACCGCACGGCAGTTATGGGGGCTTCGATGGGGGGCCTCATATCGCTATATGCCATGAGCAAGCGCCCTGAAATCTTTGGAACAGCGATTTGCTTCTCGACCCACTGGCTCCTTGGTCGGTCGAGCATGGTCAACGAGCTCACCGGCATGCTGCCCACCGATGGCCGACACCGCATCTGGACAGACAGCGGGACCAAGGAACTAGACGAGCACTACCCACCGCTGCACCTAATGGCAGCTGAAGTCATGAGGTCCAAGGGCTACACAGAACCAGATCTCTTGGTCGCAAACATCTATCCCTACACCGGGCACCACGAAAGCTACTGGTCTAGAAGGGTGGCAGATGCTCTGAACTGGTGGCTAAAGGCTCCTGGTCGAGATCAGGAGCAGGGATAGCGCCTGACATAAAGCGAATGACGTCTTTATCAACCATTACGTCTCGCATACTGATTGGTCGATTTAGATACATGCCCTCCAGTGACCTGACCCTGGAGAGAGCAACGTAAGTCTGGCCCGGTGAAAAGGCTCCCCTACCCATGTCGATTTGAACCTCGTCATAGGTCTGACCCTGGGACTTGTGGATTGTGACAGCCCAGGCAAGACGAAGTGGAACCTGCTTAAACTCGGCCAGAGTTATTGGAACTAGGGTCTCTTTGACCCTGCCAGAAGCCTCATCAAACTCCTCCTCGACCTCGTAGCGGACCTTTTCCCAGGTCGATGGGCCAACCTCTATTTCCTCGCCATCAACCTCGACCACCACAAGACCCGATGCCGGCAAGTCAATAACGTGACCGATGGTTCCGTTGACCCACCTCCGAACCCTTGCACCATCAGAACCTTTGGTCATTGAGGTGTCGTCGTTCTTGATAAACATCACCTGAGCCCCGACCTTTAGCTCGAGCTGGGTCTCAGCGGGAAGGGCCCTGCCAAAGATCTTCTCTGCACCCTCTGAGTAGCTGGCCAAGAAGGTCTTTGGCTTAGTTGTAATCAAATTCATGCGCTGACGATTAACCGCGTTCACGGTTTCGTTTATGGTCGCAAGCCTTATGACATCAGCATGGGGAGGCTGGCGATTGCCCGCCTGGTTGAGCTCTTCGAGCATTTCACCCGTTACCGAACCGTCACGGATGGAATTGAGGATTTCTTTGAATCTCTCGTCTGACTGCCTGAAGATCTCGCTTAGCTCAAAGCGTTCGAGTTCTGCCTCGCGCCACACATGGGCATCAAAAAACCACATTGAGCGGTAGTTCTCGGCCATGTAGGAGCGCTCGACTGGATCGGAAGGAGTTACTGGGGCAAGCTGATACGGATCACCAAACATCACCACCTGCACCCCACCAAATGGCAGCTTGCGTTTAGAACGTGCAATGCGAAGCGCTCGATCAATTGCGTCCATGAGATCGGCCGAGACCATGGAGACCTCATCGATAACCAGCATGTCTATTGCCCGCAGCACCTCTCTGGTCCGTCGTGAGAGGTGGCGGCCGATGTCGACCTCGCCCAGGATGCCGAATGGGAAGGTGAAAAGAGAGTGAATGGTCACCCCGGCAACATTGAGTGCCGCTACGCCCGTCGGAGCACAAACTGCAAAGCTTTTTTCACTGTTTGCGGTCAGGTAGCTAAGAAGCGTTGACTTACCGGTGCCAGCCCGGCCGGTGACAAAAACATGCGACTCAGATTGCTCGATGTAATCAAAGAGATTCCGCTGCTCGTCGCTCAGCTCAATGATCACCTGGAGTCCCTTGTCTTGCTCAAGCTCTCAAGCATGGCGTTGTAGTCCTCTAAGTCCTTGTTGCCACTTCGGTCAGAGGCCCGATCAAGCCTTCTGCGCTCCCTGTCGTCCGAGCGTGACCACTGCCAAACCACGATGGTCGTGATGACAATGGTTGGAATCTCGCCAACACCCCAGGCAAAAGCCCCGCCTACTGCCTGGTCAGTCAGGGGGTCATCGCCCCAGGTGCGGCCCATGGAGCCAAACCAGTCCGCAAGCAGCAGGCTCTTTTCGTTCATCAGGCTCAGACCAAAGAAAGCGTGGAAGGCCATGGTTCCAATCAAGAGGATGAGCTTCAGTGGATAGCCAGGACGGTGTGGTTGGGGATCAACACCAATTAGAGCCTGCACAAACAAATAACCCGTAATCAGGAAGTGCACCAGCATCCACTGATGGCCCAGGTGCTCTTCCGTGGACCACCTAAACAGCGGGGTGTAGTAAAACATCACAAGAGACAGAGCAAAGTTCAAGCCCGCAAATAGCGGATGCGATATAAACCATGCGTAAGGGGTGTGCACTGCCCACAGCACCCACTCTCGAAGCCCCCAAGAGCCGTCCTTGCGAGCTGTCTGCGCTCTTGATAGCAAAGTCACTGGCGCTCCCGGCACCAAAAACACCGGGACCATCATTGACAGAATCATGTGCCCAACCATGTGCGTGGAAAACAGAAACTCTTGATAGGCATTGGGAGCTCCGTTAGTCACATAAATCAGCACCAGCATTCCCGAAACCCAGGACAGGGTTCGCCCGATTGGCCAGCTATCGCCACGAGAGCGGAGCCTCAGCACGCCAAAGAGATAAAGGCCGATTGCACCCAACGCGATCGATAGCCACAGGATGTCGATGTCCCAGACTGTCACCCATGCGCCGGGGGTCAACTCGGGAGGCAACGGGTCGCCGGTCAATAGCTCAGCGGGTGTAGGAGGTACAAACTCGTTGGGGTTCTCAGGAAGTGCGGTAGTGGCCAGGGCGGTTCCAAGGCCAATTGCTGAGCCCATTATGAACAGCTCCACACCCACGAGTCTCCAGAAGCCAGAGGTTGATGCGGAAATCTTCGAAATTGCACCAAGCCGGTAGCGAGCGCCGAAGATACCCAAGAGCACAAGCAGCCCAGCTTTACCAATCAGCAGCAGTCCATAGGGGCTGAATATGTCCTCCGGCCCATAGAGCCTGATGAATCCCGAGGTGAGGCCGGAGACGCCGACCGCAATGAATGCCAATAGGGCAAGAGTTGAATACCTAGAAACCAATACCTGTGTGCGCTCGTTGCCAGCTCGGAACACGGCATAAAGCGCAATCAGTCCCCCAACCCAGACGCTGATACCAATCAGGTGCATAAGCAGCGAGTTGACTGCAAGAGCGTGACCCGAATCCGAGGAGGCATGGCCCGACTCGGCAAGTGGGTAGAGCCCAGCAATCGCAATAGCTGCGTTGACCGCAGTCATCCTCCTGCCCCCAAAGGCGATGGTGCTGAGGCTCAAGAGAAATGCGAAGCCAAGATTGAAAGCCAGTAGTGTGCCTAGCTCGATCTGAGTTGCAAATAGCCACAGGCTCTCGCTGAACTGAGAGCCATAGGTAACTTCAGAGCCCGATGCAGACAGATAGGTAAAGATGAAGTTCGCAGCCCCCGCAAATAGCCAAATCGAAGCGGCCCAACTCGCCACCGGCTGAAGACGAGCTCGCTCATCATCATTTGCTGCAAAAGACGCCAGCACCAATGAGCCCACGGCAGTAGCCATCGACAGATTGAGGATTAGTTTCGTGATGGGTTGTCCGAACCGAACCACTGGTCCGGGATCTGCCAGAGGAAGTGGCGCGGCAGCTCCGCCAATTACTAGCCCAAGCCCAAGGACTGCTAAGGCACCAAGTGAGAGAAGAAGCAGGCCCCTAAGCGCGAGTGGGTAGGGCTCTGTCTTCACCTACCGAGCCTCGGAAAGAGCCTTGGGGTCTTGAGAGCATATTTGTCATAGGCGGGATACTTCTTGCGCAGCAGCGTCTCCTCGAACTCCGCCTTGGTGTTGAGAAGTGCAAACAGCAGCATGTAGGCAATGACCTGCGGCCAGTAGCCGGCGTCAAGAAGAACGCCAAAACCCATCACAAGTAGCGCGAAGTAAATGGGGTGTCTCACCCTTGAGTAAATTCCGGTGGTTACGAGCTGACCCTTCTCTTTTGGGGAAGGGTGGGCCGTCAAGGAGTTGCCCAGCCCTAAAAAGGAAAACAGCAACAGGCCGGATCCGACGGCGATTAGGACAAGTCCAATGGTGCCAACTATCTCGCTGGCGCCTCCGTAAGGGCTCTCCATGCGGGGAGACAGCACTAGTAGGAAGATGAGCACAAACTGAAGTGCCACATAAAACCAGCCGCGAGATTTGTCAGTCATGACATCAAGCCTATTCCAAAGCAAAGACGGCGCCCCAGTGGGACGCCGTCTTGTTGGTTTGGGTTGTTACTTAACAGCAGCCTTTAGCTTGCTTCCAGCTGAAACCTTGACGGTGTTAGCTGCAGCAATCTGAATGGTCGCTCCGGTCTGTGGGTTACGTCCGGTGCGAGCCTTACGGTGGCCCTTGTCTACGCTTAGGTAACCAGGAATGGTGACCTTGTCACCCTTCTTGATTGAGCCTGCAATGGTTTCAAACATTGCGTCGATAACGCGGCCAACGGCGGCCTGCGACTCGCCAGTGTGCGATGCAACTGCTGCTACGAGTTCGCTCTTGTTCATAATGGTCCTCCTGGACTTGTTAGGGACATTAATGTCTCAATCAACTTATAACCACCGACAAATAGCAGGCACGTCTGCTCTCGGCGTGTTGCGGCGTGTTTTTCCCCGAGTTTTCGGGGAAGTCGGGGGTATTGGCATCCAAAGACAGACCCGTTTTCACGCTAATGTGATGGGGTGAGTTCAGAGTCCGAATCTACAGGTGCGTCGACAAGGACAACTCCGTTTCTCAAAATCCAGCTGCTTTCTATGGCCGCGGGCCTCAGTTACATGGGTAGCTCGCTTACAACCTTTGCTGTAATCCTGCGAGATAAGGACGCTGTGGGCCCAACTGGGGTCTCGATAATCCTGCTTGCAATGTTGGTGCCAAATGTCCTGATGGCCCCATTTTCTGGGCAAATAGCCGATCGTTTTGAATCAAGGGTGGTAGTCCCGTCTGCCCTAGTTGCAATGTCGGCGAGCACGCTAAGCATTGCCTTGGTGCCTGCGGTTTGGTGGGCTCCGGTTGCCCTATTCATAACAGCCACCTTCGGCACGATGGTAGGCGCCGCCTCATCCGCCACCGTTGGTTACCTCTCCAAGCCCGAGGACATGACAAGAGTTACCGGTATCCAGCAGACCTATGTATCGATGGGATCGCTTGCTGGACCCGCAGCAGGGGGCATCCTCGTTGGCACCACCGGCTACTTCTGGCCTTTTGTAATCGACTCGCTTTCGTTCTTAGTTTTGGCCGCCACCTTTATTGGGCTTGGGCTCAACCGCAAACCCCAGGGACACGGGGAGGGCGAGAAGCCGCGAGCACTTGATGGTTTCCGGTTCCTTCTAGGCGAGCCAGTGCTGCGGGCGATCATGATAATTCTGCTCATGGTCATTCTTTCGCTCGGCATGATAAACGTGGGCGAGGTCTTTCTTGTGGTGGACGAGCTTGGCGCAACCCCAATCATCTACGGTTTCATCGGAGCACTATTTGCCGGTGGCAGCCTGTTGGGAGCTGTACTGCTCCAGATCCTGAAAATACCCGAGACCAAGCAAGCCGCTGGCCTGCTGCTGGCAATCTTGCTAATGGTGGTTTCGCTGACGGGGCTGTCTCAGGCTCCAACCTGGCAGTTTGCCGCCGTGGTCTACTTCCTCGCCGGTTTTGGAAATGCCGGGGTCAACATCTTTGCCGTGGGACAGATACAGCGCCGTGCAAAAGAATCGGTGCGAGGGCGAATCATGGCTGCGGTCCAGGGAAGCGTGAATGCGGGCAGCATGGCATCTTTGGGCTTTGGGGGAATCCTTATCGGCATCTTTGGCGTCCGAGAGATCTTCCTCGCTGGGGGCATCACGGCGCTGCTGGCTCTAATTGTCTTTGGGCCGCAACTACTCAGAGCATCGAAGGTGGTTAAAGAAAAATCCGCCCCTGAGGGCGGATAGTTCTAAAAACTAATTACCAGGATGACTTGGTGATGCCTGGAAGCTCACCCTTGTGTGCCATCTGGCGGAAGCGAACACGGCTGACACCGAACTTCGATAGCACGCCACGTGGACGGCCGTCGATCAGGTCACGGCTGCGAACGCGAACCGGGCTTGCATTGCGAGGAAGCTTCTGAAGTCCGAGGCGTGCCTCTTCCTTCTGCTCTGCAGTTGAGGTTGGGTCAACCAGCTGCTTCTTGAGCTGAGCACGCTTCTCGGCGTAGCGCTCAACGATAACCTTGCGCTGCTCGTTACGAGCGATCTTGCTCTTCTTTGCCATTTAGCGCTCCTCGCGGAATTCAACGTGCTTTCGCACTACTGGGTCGTACTTCTTCAAACTGATGCGGTCTGGGTCGTTGCGACGGTTCTTCTTGGTTACGTAGGTAAAGCCGGTGCCCGCAGTGGACTTCAGCTTGATGATTGGACGAACGTCCTTATCCTTGGCCATCTTCTTCCTAGATCTTCTCGCCGCGAGCTACTAGCTCTGCGATTACGGAGTCAATCCCGCGAACGTCAATTACCTTGATGCCACGAGCTGAAAGGTTGAGAGTCACCTTGCGTCCAAGCGATGGAACAAAGTAGGTCTTCTTCTGGATGTTCGGGTCAAAACGACGCTTGGTCTTGTTCTGAGCGTGCGAAACCTTGTGACCGAACTGCGGTCCAGTCTGCGTCACCTGGCAGTAGGCTGCCATTTCTCCTCCTAAGGGCGCGTTTACCCGAAGCAAATTGTTTGGGATTGTTCGGACCAAGGCCCGTGCAACCCCCCAAGTTTAGGAGGAATCTCCTCCCAAAAGCAAGTCCTAATTAGCTGCAGCCAGCGCAAACTCCAAATAGTTCAATTTCGTGGGAAAGCTCGGTAAAGCCATTGGCCTTTGCAACCTCAAGAGCGAGCTCCTCAAAACCCGGCATATCGAACTCCACTGTCTTGCCGCACACCCTGCAAATCAGGTGGTGGTGGTGCTCGGGTGTGCAGATTCGATAGCGCATCTCGCCATCTGAGATGCTCAGCGAGTCCGCCAGCCCCTGCTCGACCATCTCTGTCAGTGCCCGGTAGACGGTCGTAAGTCCTAGCTTCTTGCCAGACTGAGAAATCTTCTGGTGCAGCTCTTGGGCGGAGACAAACTCTGCCGTATTCGATAGCTGTTCAAGCACGGCGGTCTTTTGCCAGGTGTTTCTGCGTTCGCTCACCTAACCACCTCCGCCTTGTCTCTAGCCCAAGCTACTAGCCGGGCAATTAGATAGATCGTGAAGGAAATGGTAGTCACGTATGGAGAGATAGGTAGCGTCCCGCCCAGGGCCAGAAGTGTTCCGCCAACCATTGCCACAAGTGCAAAGCTGACGCTCAACACCGGAACCCACAATTGACTAGAGCTAAGTCTCAACGCAGCCGCGGCCGGGGTAACCAAGAGCGCAAGCACCAAGAGTGCTCCAACGATCTGCACCGCTGCCGCAACCGCCAGTCCAAGCAGCATGACAAACACGATCCCCAAAAGAGTTGTCTTCACGCCTCTTGCTGCCGCTACCTCACCGTCTAGAGAGGCGAAGGTCAGCGGCCGCCACATAAGCGCAAGTGAAACCAGCACGATTGCAGAGATAACGGCCATCGCGCCAAGCTTGGGATCGTCAACCGCGACAATCTGGCCCGTTAGCAATCCGAACTTGTTTGCCGCCCTCCCCGGATAAAGAGCCAAGGCCAATATTCCAATGCCGAGACCAAAAGGCATCAATACGGCCACGATTGAGTTTCTATCTCTGGCCCTATCTCCAAGGAAGGCGATTATTGCCGCTGCCGTCAGGGAGCCAAAAACCGAACCCAGCACCACATCCAGTCCAACAAGCAGAAAAACCGCGGCCCCTGCGAAGGAGAGCTCGGAAATGCCGTGAACGGCGAAGGAAAGCTCGCGGTTCATGACAAAAACGCCGACCAAGCCGCCAATGAGGGCTAGGAGTGCCCCGGCGATAAGAGAATTGGTTACAAGCGGTAAGAGCTTGTCGTAGTCAGAAAAGTTGATGATGTCTGAGAAGTCCACTAGTGCCACCGCTCATCTTCATGGTGCTCATGATCGTGAGCTCCCAGCACTACTACCCGCCCCTGATTTCTCACCACATCGATGTCTGCTCCGTAAAGCTCAGAGAGCACATCGGAGCGCATCACCTCATCTGGAGTTCCGATGGTGTGGCGGCCCTGGGCAATGTAGATCACGCGATCCACAAAGTCGATGATCGGATTCAAATCGTGAGTAACAAACACCACAGCGCTGCCAAGCTCTCTGCGCTGCTCGTCTATAAGTTCGCTAATTCTCATCTGGTGGTTTAGGTCGAGTGCACTAAGTGGTTCATCTGCCAAGAGCAACTTGGGTTTGGAAATAATCGCTTGGGCAACCCTGACGCGCTGCATTTCTCCCCCTGAAAGCGACCCGAGGGTTTCCCCCGCTAGGTGGGCAGCATCGACCCTCTCGAGGGCCTCGGGAATTTTCTGCCTCCTTGGTGCGGAAGATATTGGAAGACCGGGCAGATGACCATCGAGGCCAAAACCCACACAGTCACTCACCTTCAGTGGAAGTCCAGCATCGGTAGCCCTGTGCTGGGGTATGTATCCCAGCTGAGAGTTATGGCTGCCTGGTTCTCCCCCTAGAAAAGATATGCTGCCGCCCGAAAGTTCCTGCGTGCCGACGATGCTCTTAAGGAGCATTGACTTTCCCGAACCATTAGGCCCAATCAGCGCCACAAACTCACCTGAAGAAACCTCCAGGGAGAGCTCATGCCAAAGTCGCTTGGAGTCAAACTCCAGGCTTGCTGACTGAATGGATAAAAGACTCAAGCTAGTAGATGGCCTCTTGCAGGTGATCGAGAATGCTTGCCATCCAGTCCAGATAGTCCATACCTGGTTCTGAAATCAGCTCACTGAGCTGAACAACCGGAACACCGGATGCGTTTGCAGATTCAACCAGGAGTTCACTGACCTGGTCCAGCTGCTGCTCGTTTACAACCACCAAGGAAACAACTTTTCCAGCTATCAAATCCTGTGCCTGCTTCAGCGCAGCCGCGGGGACCTCTCGCTCTTCCTCGATAGCGTCAGCAAGCGCATCGGGGGTCTGATTTACGAAACCGGCCTCCTCTAGCAGCAGGTTTCCGACACCCTCTGTGGCAATAAAGCCAAGCCCCAGTGCCTTTTCACGAAGTGCCTCAAGTCGTATCTCCAGGTTCTCTAGCTCCGCCATAAAAAAGTCAAAGTTTTGGTTTACCTGATCGAAGCTCTCTGGGCGAAGTTCAGTAATGGCCTCGACGATCATTTCTGAGGCCTCCTCGACGGCATGAATGTCATACCAGATGTGTTCATTGCCGTGATCGTGGTCATGAGACTCCTCGTCCTGAGAGTGCTCCTCCTCATCGTGGGAATCTTCCTCACCGAGATGCGAATGCTCGCCCTCAACAAGCTCTAGGAATATTCGCTCGCCATCGAGTGCCGAGACCAGCTGGCCAACAAACTCGTCGTAGCCACCGCCGTTGGCGATTACCAGCTCAGCCTCGCTGAGGGTGAGCTGGTCCCTGGCGGATGCCTCATAAGAGTGTGGATCCTGCATGGGGTCGCTGATTATTGCTGTTACCTCAACCCACTCACCGCCAAGAATCTCTACCACCGATGCCCAAACATTGGTTGAAGTGGCAACCTGAATAGCCCCGGTTTGTCCCTCGCGCGTAAGGGTGGGGGAAGGTGCATCAGAGGGGTTACCCTCGGGATCGCCGGTTGTGGTGAAGTTCACGAAGATTGTGTAGAGACCGGCAGCAACAAAGGCGACGGTGAGGGCAGAGCCAATAATTTTTATCCACGAGCGCATGGACGAATACTAACCACTAATGAAAATGATTGTCAATTGCAGTTAGTCAAGTAGCAGAGCGGGTTCCTCGATAACGCTTGCCACGTCCTGCACAAACCTTGAAGCTACATCGCCGTCGACGACCCTGTGGTCGAAAGTTGCACCGAT
>JBMUBK010000025.1:0-13338 GCA_049457355.1 Aquiluna sp. | reverse complement strand
GGCCCGCCAAGAGTCTCGTGAAGTAGCTGTAAAGGCCTTTGCCCTGGGTAGACCACGGCAACAGCACTCCCTCGTTGATTGTTGCTGCGGGGTCCCCCACAACCAGGTGCGGATCTACTGCCATCTTGGTACCAAGGCCGGTGCAGGTGGGGCAGGCGCCAAATGGAGCATTGAATGAAAAAGTTCTGGGCTCAATCTCACTCAGGACTATCTCGTGCTCATTTGGGCAGCTCAGTCGCTCGCTGAAGGTGCGGGTCTTTTTTTCATCCACGAAGTCGACAATTACCCTGCCATCGGCGAGTTTGAGTGCAGTCTCGACGCTGTCGGTGATTCGACCCTGCGCATCGGCCTTAACCACAAGTCGATCAACAACAACCGAAATGTCGTGCTTGAAGCTCTTCTTTAGAGGCTTTGCCTCAGAAAGGGTCACCGTCTCGCCGTCGACAACGGCTCTCGCATATCCTTGCGACTGCAAAGAGGCGAAGAGGTCCGCAAACTCCCCCTTTTTCTGCTGGACGATCGGTGCAAGGAGCTGGAAGCGGGTTCCCTCTTTGATTGTCATGAGCTGGTCGACAATTGCCTGCGGGGTTTGCTTCGAGATAATCTCACCGCATTCGTGGCAGTGGGGAACGCCGATCCTCGCCCACAGGAGCCTCAGGTAGTCATGAATCTCAGTGATCGTACCGACCGTTGATCTTGGGTTTCGGTTGGTGGATTTCTGATCAATCGACACTGCGGGTGAGAGCCCCTCAATGAAATCAACGTCCGGCCGGTCTACCTGTCCCAAAAACTGTCTTGCATAGGCACTGAGCGACTCCACGTACCTGCGCTGACCCTCCGCAAAGATCGTGTCAAAGGCAAGGGATGACTTTCCAGAACCGCTCAGGCCCGTGAATACCACCATCGCATCACGAGGAATCTCGAGATTGAGGTTCTTGAGATTATGAACTCGGGCGCCCTTGATTGCTAGGTGGGGGCCTTTGGGAGTCTCAATAATCACCGTAGAAGTCTATGCATGCCCGGCCTGCTCAAATTGCCGAAGCTCCCTTTTGAGCTCTCCAATCTCATCTCGAATTCTGGCTGCCAGTTCAAACTTGAGCTCTGCCGCCGCCGCTTTCATTTGGGCATCAAGGTCCAGGATGGTCGAAAGCAGCTGCTCACTGCCTGCTTTTCCAATGTCGCGTCTGCCGCGCATGGGAGTAGAAGCGACCTTTCTCGCCGGCTGCTTCCGAAGGCTCTCCATCAGAGCCTCGGTATCCAGCTCTTCACGGTTGAGGCTGTCTGTGATGTCCGCAATCTTCTTGCGCAGCGGAGTCGGATCGATGCCGTTTAGCCTGTTGTATTCAACCTGCTTCTCACGCCTGCGGTTGGTTTCGTCAATTGCTCGTTTCATCGATGCGGTTATCTTGTCCGCATACATGTGCACCTCGCCGTTAACGTTCCTCGCCGCTCTACCAATGGTTTGAATCAGAGATGTTGTAGAACGCAGGAATCCCTCTTTGTCTGCATCGAGTATCGACACCAGCGATACCTCTGGCAGGTCAAGACCCTCACGGAGCAGGTTGATGCCCACCAGCACGTCATAGAGCCCCTGCCTGAGCTCTCTTAGAAGCTCCACTCTTCTGAGTGTGTCGACATCGGAGTGGAGGTAGCGAACCCTGATGCCCATCTCGGTTAGATACTCGGTCACCTCTTCGGCAAGGCGCTTTGTCAGGGTTGTGACCAAGACACGCTCGTTGCGTTCCGCTCTGAGCTTGATTTCCTCGAGCAGGTCATCAATCTGCCCCTTGGCGGGCTTCACGTGCACCTCCGGGTCGACAAGGCCAGTTGGACGAATGATCTGCTCGACCACACCGTCGCCCAGGTTTAGTTCGTAGTCGGCGGGTGTGGCCGAGAGGTAGACGGTTTGTCCAGTTCGCTCAAGAAACTCCTCGAACCGAAGCGGGCGGTTATCTAGGGCCGAGGGAAGCCTAAACCCGTGCTCGACAAGAGTCCGCTTTCTTGAGGAGTCCCCGTTATACATGGCTCTGATTTGAGGAATGGTGACGTGCGACTCGTCAATAACAGTTAGGAAATCCTCGGGGAAGTAGTCAAGCAAGCAGGCGGGCGGCTCACCCTCGTTTCGACCATCGATGTGTCTCGAGTAATTTTCAATGCCTGAGCAGAAACCAAGCTCTCTGATCATCTCTAGATCAAAGGTCGTACGCATCTTGATGCGCTGAGCCTCCAAAAGCTTTTGCTGGCGCTCAAACTCGCGATACCGCTGCTCCAGCTCGTTCTCAATGTCCTCAATTGCCTTACCCATGCGCTCGGCTGGAGCCACGTAGTAGCTGGCCGGATAAATGGCAACGCTCTCGCGCTCCATCAGAATTTCACCGGTCAGAGGATGGATGCGGTAGATCTTTTCGACCTCATCGCCAAAGAACTCAATTCGGGTGGCTTCCTCGTCGTAGACGGCGATGACTTCAACTGTGTCACCCTTGACTCTGAAATTACCCCGCACAAACTCCACGTCATTGCGCTGGTATTGAATCGCAACCAACGAGCGAATCAGCTCGTCCCTGTCAATTCTTTGCCCAACGGAGATCGGAAGCGACTGTGCGAGGTATTCCTTTGGTGCCCCAAGCCCATAGATGCAGCTAACCGTTGCAACCACGATGACATCTCTACGAGATAGCAAAGACATCGTGGCTGAGTAGCGAAGTCTCTCGACCTCCTCGTTTATCGTCGAGTCCTTTTCGATGAAAGTATCGGTCTGCGGAACGTAGGCCTCAGGCTGGTAATAGTCGTAGTAACTAACGAAATATTCGACTGCATTTTCGGGAAAAAGCTCCCGCAGCTCGCTCGCTAGCTGGGCAGCAAGTGTTTTGTTGTGGGCAATGACGAGCGTTGGTCTTTGGAGTCGTTCGATTAACCACGCGGTTGTCGCGCTCTTGCCCGTTCCCGTGGCTCCCAGAAGAACAACGTCCCTCTCACCCGCCCGGACCCTTCTCTCCAGCTCGTCAATAGCCTTGGGCTGATCACCGCTGGGCTGGTAGTCGCTGATGACTTTGAATGGCTTTTGGCTTTGCTCCACCGTGCAAGCCTAAGAGAAACTCGCGAAGACCTCGTCGGCCTTCGCCAGGAGCTCATCCATGGGACAGTTTGAATCAATCACAGTGTCTGCTCTGGATTCTCGCTCGGCATCTGTGGCCTGCGCTGCAATTCTCTGCATCGCATCCTCCTTGGACATCCCGCGAAGGGTCACCAACCTGTCGATGCGCACGCTTTCCTCACAGCTGACCGTGACAATCCGATCGAAATCTAGCTTTGAATTTGTCTCAGCCAAAAGGGGAATCGTGTAGACAATTACCCCCTTTAGCCCCACCACACGCACTGCCGCAAGATCCTGAATTCTCGGATGCAAAATAGCCTCAAGGTCTTTGCGAGACTCTTCGGATGCGAAGGCGACAGAGGCCAGTGCACTCCTGTTTAGTGAGCCATCTAGTTCCAATACCTGATCACCAAAGCGAGCCACAACAGCTGCTAGTCCCTCGGTTCCTGGCTCGACTACCTCTCGCGCTAAGACATCAGCGTCGATCTCGGAGGCACCAAGCGCAACCCAGCGGCTAGCAACAGTCGTCTTTCCAGAACCGATGCCGCCAGTTAGAGCAATGAGCATCTTGCAAGGATAAAGCGAAACGGAGGGCCCTGTTGGACCCTCCGCCTCGTTATTTAGATTTCTTTACTTGTCTTCGTTGAGCTGATCGCGCAGTGCTGCGAGAGACTCATCATCAGAAAGGGTGCCGGCATCTTGTGCCTCACCTGAAGTGGCGCTTGGCTCTTCTGCTGGTGCCGCCTCAGGAAGAGCAGCAAGCTGCTCCCTAATGGCCTTGACCTGAGTCTTGTGAAGCTCCCAGCGCTTGTGAGACTCTGCGTAGTCAGCCTCCCACTTGCCCTTGGCCTCCTCATAGCCTGGCTTCCACTCGTTACTCTCTGGGTCGAAGCCCTCTGGGTAGCGGTAGTTGCCCTTTTCGTCGTAGTCAGCGTCCATTCCGTAGAGAACGGGGTTGAAGTCCGTGCTCTCTGGGTCAACCTCATCCACTGCCTGCTTGAGAGACAGCGAGATTCTCCTGCGCTCAAGGTCAATGTCAATGAGCTTGACGAACACTTCCTGGTTCACGGTGACAATCTGGTCTGCGTGCTCAACATGCTTGCTCGAGAGCTCTGAGATGTGCACGAGGCCCTCGATGCCGTCCGCCACGCGGACGAATGCACCGAACGGAACAATCTTGGTGACCTTGCCTGGGATGTACTGGCCGATCGCGTGGGTTCTTGCGAACACCTGCCATGGGTCTTCCTGAGTGGCCTTGAGAGAAAGCGAAACGCGCTCACGGTCCTGGTCAACCTCAAGAACCTCTACGGTCACTTCCTGGCCAACCTCGACTACCTCGCTGGCGTGCTCAATGTGCTTCCAGCTCAGCTCGGAAACGTGGACCAGGCCGTCGACGCCGCCAAGGTCAATGAATGCACCGAAGTTGACGATCGAGGAGACGGTTCCGGTTCTGATCTGACCCTTGGTTAGGTCGTTCATCATGGTTGAGCGGCTCTCGCTCTGGCTCTGCTCTAGCAGTGCACGGCGAGAAAGCACAACGTTGTTGCGGTTCTTGTCTAGCTCGAGAATCTTTGCCTCGACCTCGGTGCCCAGGTATGGGCCTAGGTCGCGGACTCTGCGGAGCTCAATTAGCGAGGCGGGAAGGAAGCCACGGAGACCGATGTCTACGATGACACCACCCTTGACTACCTCGATGACGGTGCCCTTGACAACACCATCTACTTCCTTGACCTTCTCCACGTCGCCCCACGCACGCTCGTACTGCGCGCGCTTCTTGCTTAGAATCAGGCGGCCTTCCTTGTCTTCCTTCTGAAGGACAAGTGCCTCAACTGCGTCACCGACCTTGACGATGTCATTTGGGTCTGCATCCTGGCGGATGGAAAGTTCACGGGAGGGAATGACGCCTTCGGTTTTGTAACCTACGTCTAGGAGCACCTCGTCGCGGTCAATCTTGACCACGGTGCCGGAGATGAGATCTCCATCGTTGAAAAATTTGAGAGTTGCTTCGACCGCTGCTAGAAAGTCTGCTTCTGAGCCGATGTCATTGACTGCTACCTTGGTGGTTTTTGCGGTCGTCTTGGTTGCCATATGTGTGGGTACTCCACTTGTTTTACTCGGGTCGCGCTAGAGCCACGATTCTTCTGTGGTTTTAGCCCGACGAACGGACAGGGATGGTGCCCAAAGGCACCTGGGAAAGCTTAGCGACATTTCTAGTGTCCCGCTAGCTCCCAGTTCTCTCCAATGCCGATGTGAACATCAAGTGGCACAGAGAGTTTTGCCACCTTGGTCATTTTCTCTAGGGCGACCTTCTTGACCCCTTCTAGTTCTCCCGGTGCCACGGCAATCACCAATTCATCGTGTACCTGCAAAAGCAGCTGAGACTTCAAACCCTCTTCGAGCATCCCGCTTTCGACCTCAATCATGGCTAGCTTCATGATGTCTGCAGCGGTTCCTTGAATTGGCGCATTGAGAGCTGCCCTGCGGGCGTTCTCACGCACCTGAAAGATCTTGGACTGCAGGTCTGGGAATGGACGTCTGCGACCATAGACGGTTGTGGTGTGTCCAAGGCTCTTTGCTCGCTGAACCACGGTGTCGAGGTAGCGCTTTACTCCCCCGAACCTCTCGAAGTAGTCGCTCATCAGCTGTTTTGCCTCGGCCTTGGAGATCCTGAGTTGGCGGGCTAGTCCGTATTCGCTGAGTCCATAGACCAACCCATAGCTCATGGCCTTGACCTTCGAACGCATGGCACCTGTTACCGCTTCAGGTTCAACGCCATAGATGCGAGCCCCAACGAAGTTGTGGAGGTCTTCACCCTTGTTGAATGCCTCGATGAGACCCTCATCCTCGGAGAGGTGGGCCATGATCCGCATCTCTATCTGCGAGTAGTCCGCTGTCAGGAGCGTTTCGTAGCCTTCGCCAGCAATGAATGCACTTCTCAGTCGCATACCGCGATCTGTTTTGATGGGGATGTTCTGCAGGTTTGGGTTCTCGCTACTGAGGCGGCCCGTTGAGGTTCCAACCTGTGAGTAGCTGGTGTGGATTCGGCCATCGGCCGCAACGGCCTTGATGAGGGTTTCGGTTATCTGCCTAAGCTTCGAAGAATCGCGGTGGGCCAAAAGCTTCTCTAAAAAAGGATGCTCAGTCTGTTCGAAGAGGGTTGCCAGAGCCTCTGCGTTAGTGGAATAGCCGGTTTTGACGCTTCTGGTGCCCTCCATCCCAAGTTCGTCAAAAAGGACTGTTTGGAGCTGTTTTGGGCTCGCAAGATTAACCTCGTGGCCGATGATCTCGTAGGCCTGCTTCGCAATCTCGTCTACCTCGGCACTGAGCTCATCGAACTGGCTCTGCAGCACATCCTTGGCAACAGCAATGCCATGAACCTCCATGCGTGAGAGCACACCTGCAACTGGCAGCTCAATGTCTTTGTAAACAGGTAGTGACTCCTCTTCGGTCAGCCGAGGCCCAAGAGCTGCCCAAATCATGGCATAGCACCAGGCATCCAAAGAGGGCTCAGGTTCGCTGAGAAGTTGATCTGCATCTGCCCTGACTACGTCAACCCCGGCATAGCGCCTGACCAACGCATCCGGATCAAGATCCTTGCTGCTGGGGTCAATTAGATAGGCGGCAAGTAGCGCATCGTTATTGAGTTCTCCAAGCGCAATACCAGCCTCGGCAAACCTGCGGTAGCTGTTCTTAGCATCCCAGGATCCAAAGCCTCCCTTGGCAACTAACTTGAGGGCCCCTTCGACATCCTTGCCATCCCAGTCGAGCCGCTTTGTTATGGTCGCAGCACCGAGCCCGACCAGGGCTCCCTCTGCCAGTTCGAGTTTTAGAAAGGCGCCCTCGGCGATAAGTTTTTCGATCTCGCCAAGCGAAGCTATTTCCGGCCTTGGTGGCTCTGTGGGGAGGTCGGGACCTCTCGGGGCTTCCTGCATCGGTTCGTGCTCCGGAGAGTCGTCTTCGACCCTTGCCGACCGCACTGGATGTTGTGTTCCGTTTACTCCACGAAGCTTCAAAACTCGTGTCAAAAGAGTTCTGAACGAGAGTTTGGCGAACACCTCTTTGACCTGCTCCTCGTCCACGGACCCTAGAGCGAGGTCTTGCATTTCAAAGTCAAACTCAAGAGAGCGAACGAGCTCATTTAGCCTGCGATTTCTAACCGCGAGCTCCTTGTTTTCTCGGAGGCTCTCCCCTACCTTTCCAGGGATCTCTTCGGCGGACTCGAGGATGGCATCTAGTGAACCAAACTGTTGAATCCATTTGGCTGCCGTCTTCGGGCCAACACCCGGGATTCCCTTGAGATTGTCTGAGGTCTCACCAACTAATGCGGCAAGTTCCGGGTATTGCTTGGCGTGAACACCATACTTTTCTACGACAGCCGCGTCATCCATGCGGGCTAGGTTCATGACCCCCTTGACGGGATAGAGGATGGTGGTCTGTTCGGTAATCAGCTGAAAGGTATCCCTATCACCTGAGACCACCAGCACCCGCATGCCGGCCTTTTCACCGAGGTGGGCAAGAGAGGCAATTAGGTCGTCAGCCTCAAACCTCTCGCGAGACACCGAGGTGATTCGCATTGCGGTGAGGGCCTCGACCAATAGCTCCGTCTGGCCGATGAATTCCTCTGGGGTCTCCCCTCGAGTGCCCTTGTATTCTGGCAATTCTTCGGTTCTGAAGCTCTCCCTGGAAACATCAAAGGCAACGCACAGATGTGTCGGTTTCTCCCCCTCAAGGATGTTCAGCAGCATCGAGATAAAGCCGTGAACGGCGTTGGTGTGTTGACCCTGTTGGTTCTTGAAATTATCGGGATTGAGAGCGTAGAAGGCTCGGAAAGCCAGAGAATGTCCGTCGATTAGCAGCAGAGTAGGCTGTTCAGAGGACATGTAAGTAGCCTACTTTGCAGGAGGTCATGGGGTGGACAAAGACGAGGTAGTCACCTCAGAACAGGCCCTCGAGGTGATGAAACAGCGCGGCTTGGGTGCGCTTGCCGACTCGATGGGAATAAAGCTTGTCGAGCTCAGCGCTGAGCGTGCGGTTGCGACGATGCCAGTTGCCGGGAACACTCAACCGATTGGACTTCTCCATGGCGGCGCTCACGTGGTTCTAGCTGAGTCACTGGGGTCCTTCGCCGCGAATGTCCACGCCCACCCTTGGGGCTATGCGGTTGGCATCGAATTAAACGCATCTCACCACGGCTCAATTGATTCTGGAACCGTTACCGGCACGTGCACCGCAGTCAAACTTGGAAAGACCCTCACCACACACGAAATAAAGATGACCGACGAGAATGGCCGCCTGCTTTCGACCGTGAGGATTACTAACTATCTTCGGCCGAAGGGGTCTTAGGCCCCAGCTGCTCAATGACAGCCTTTGCTACCTGAGCCATCGAGAGCCGACGATCCATCGAAGCCTTCTGAATCCACCTAAAGGCGTCTGGTTCGCTGAGCTTCATCTGGGTCATCAGCAGGCCCTTGGCGCGGTCCATCATCTTGCGAGTTTCCAGTCGATCTGACAGGTCGGCAATCTCCGACTCCAGGGACAAAAGCTCCTCGTGGCGGGCGAGTGCAATCTGAATGGCCGGTAGCAGGTCGGCAGGCTTGAAAGGTTTCGTCACATAGGCCATGGCTCCAGCCTCGACGGCTCTAGAAACCAGGTCCGTCTGGGAAAAGGCGGTCAATAGGACTACGGGAATCTTTAGCTCTGCAATCTTCTCGGCTGCACTGATGCCATCGAGCTTGGGCATCTTGATGTCCATCACTACGAGGTCTGGCTCGTGCTCCTTGGCAAGCGAGATGGCCTCTTCGCCGTCGGCACCCTCGCCAACGATTTCAAAACCGGCCTCTTCCAGGGTCGCAACCACGTCCATGCGGATGAGCGCTTCGTCCTCGACGACGACTACTCTGAGGGCCTCTGACATGGGCAATACTCTACCCAATCGGGTATCCACTACACTTCTAGCTGCCAGCCGGAATGGCGGAACGGCAGACGCGGAGCACTCAAAATGCTTTGTCCGAAAGGGCGTGTGGGTTCAAATCCCACTTCCGGCACACTTGAAAAGGACGGTGAGATCACCGTCCTTTTTGCTTAGCTCTTGTAGGCAGGAGCCGCCACGAAGACGGCATCTCCAACTCTGTGAACCCTTAGAGCGTTTGTTGAACCTGGGATTCCGGGTGGAGAGCCGGCAACAATGACTACCTCATCACCAACTCGGCACTTGCCACTGTCGAGCATGATCTCATCTACCTGCTTCACCATCTGGTCTGTGTGGGTGACCTTGTCTACTAGATAGGTCGTTGCACCCCAGATAAGGGAAAGCTTGCGCCTGACCTCCTCATTTGGAGAGAAGGCAAGCACAGGTAGCCGCGAGCGAAGCCTTGAGACTCTGCGCAAGGTATCACCGGACTCAGTAAAGACGCAGACATACTTGCTACCCAAGAGCTCTGCAATGTCCATTGCAGCCTTAACCACAGCTCCAGAGTGGGTGTGGGGCTTTGTTCCAAGCTCAGGAATCCTGTCCAAACCGTTCTCTTCGGTCGACTCGATAATTCTTGCCATTGTCTGAACGGTCTCTAGCGGGTACTCACCCACCGAAGTCTCGCCTGAGAGCATTAGGGCATCTGCGCCATCGAGCACTGCGTTGGCAACATCTGAGGCCTCGGCCCGAGTGGGTCTTGGCGCTGAAATCATGCTCTCGAGCATCTGTGTGGCTACGATGACTGGCTTGGCCCAGCGCCTTGCAAGCTCAACGGCTCGCTTCTGCACGAGAGGAACCTGCTCCAGGGGAAGCTCGACTCCAAGGTCGCCTCTTGCCACCATTACGCCATCAAAGGCGTCAACGATTTCCTCCAAAGCGGCGACTGCCTGAGGTTTTTCGATCTTGGCAATAACCGGGATGAAGACATCCTCTTCCTCCATGATCTCGTGCACCCGGACGATGTCCTTTGCGTTTCTCACAAAGCTGAGAGCAACCATGTCGGCTCCGAGCTTGAGAGCCCAGCGGAGGTCGTCCTCATCCTTCTCACTCAGCGCGGGAACGTTCACGGCAACGCCTGGAAGATTTATCCCCTTGTTGTTGGAGATTGGCCCACCTATCTCGACATCGCAAACTACGTTGTTACCCTCAACCGACTTCACTCGCAGTGACAATCTGCCATCATCAATCAAAATTGGATCGCCCACCTTGACATCGCCAACGAGGCCTTTGTAGGTGGTGGAGCAAATACTCTCGGTGCCCTCAACATCATCTACCGTGATGGTGAATGTGCCGCCGCTGGTTATGGTCTCTTTGTCATTCTTGAATCGTCCGAGCCTGATTTTTGGGCCCTGCAAGTCGACCAATATGCCAACTGGCTTTCCGACCTCTGCTGCTGCTTTGCGGATTGTCGTGTAGACCTTCTCGTGGACAGAGTGGTCACCGTGGCTGAGGTTCATTCGAGCGACATCAACACCCGCCTCGATGATGGCTTTTGCCTTTTCGTAGTCGCTTACCGCGGGCCCAAAAGTGGCCACAATTTTGGCGCGTCTCATCTGTATTTGTCTCTTCTCTAGCTGTAAACAGCTATGGGTTGATCTGTTGGCTTTACGGGGAAAGGCAGCTCTGTCTCGCCTTCGAGATATTCATCAATTGCGGAGGCGGCTGCACGGCCCTCAGCAATTGCCCAGACTACTAGGCTCGCCCCTCTACCGGCGTCACCTGCGCTGAACAAACCTGGTGCGACCTGGTACTTGTTGTCGCGCTTGATGTTTCCCTTTTCATCAAGCTCCACAGCAGCCTGCTCCGAAATGCTCTCGGATTCATTACCAATGAAACCAAGGGCAAGCAGCACCAAATCTGCAGGCAGGACTCTCTCGGTGCCCTTCTTGGGAACGCGCTTGCCGTCGACAAACTCCGTGTCGGCGACTTTTACGCCGGTGACCCTGCCGTTCTCACCCACGAACTCAACAGTTGAGTGTAGGTACTTTCGCTCGCCAAACTCCTCGTGGGCGCTCTGTACCTCGAACAGGTTTGGCACCATTGGCCAAGGCATGTCCTCGGTTCTGTCCTCAGGTGGTTTGACACCGATGGCGAGTGTTGTGACGCTCTTGGCGCCCTGTCTAGTTGCCGTTCCGAGGCAATCCGCACCAGTGTCACCGCCACCGAGAATGATTACGTGCTTGTCCTGAGCATGTATTTGCTCCGAAACCTCATCGCCAGCAACTCTCTTGTTTGACTGTGTGAGGTACTCCATGGCGAAGTGGATACCTTCCAGCTCTCTGCCGGCAACCTCAAGGTTTCGTGGCTTGAGCGCGCCGGTTGCAACCAGAACTGCGTCGTAGCGCTTTTTAAGCTCCAGCCAGCTAATGTCCACACCGATGTTCACACCAGTTCGGAAACGTGTGCCCTCTGCTTCCATTTGGGAAATTCTTCGCTCTAAATGAATCTTCTCCATTTTGAAGTCTGGAATTCCGTAGCGAAGAAGTCCACCGATGCGGTCATCGCGCTCAAATACTGCAACCGTGTGACCCGCCCTGGTCAGCTGCTGCGCGGCAGCCAGACCTGCAGGACCGCTCCCGACAATGGCTATCGTCTTACCTGTGAGTCGCTCTGGAACCTGGGGTGTGACATAGCCCTGATCGAAGGCGTTGTCGATAATCGAAACCTCGATCTCTTTGATGGTGACCGCCGGTTGATTGATACCTAAAACACATGAGTCCTCGCAGGGAGCAGGGCAAATTCGGCCGGTGAACTCGGGGAAATTATTGGTGGCGTGAAGCCTGTCAATTGCCTCTCTGCCCCTACCGCGGTGGGTTAGGTCGTTCCACTCGGGAATAAGGTTTCCAAGCGGGCAACCCTGGTGGCAAAAGGGGATTCCGCAGTCCATACACCTACTGGCCTGCCTCGCAATGACTTCGCCATTGCGCTCGGCGTAGACCTCTTTCCAGTCTTTGATTCGCACCGGTATAGGGCGCCTAGGTGCCGTTTCACGCTCGGTTACCTTGAGGAATCCTCTTGGATCAGCCATTTGACACCTCCAGAATCTGGGTCCAGACCTCTTCTCCATCTGGTTCATAGCCAAGTTCTTGAGCGTTCCTTTGGATCTCCATCACTCGGGCGTAGTCCCTAGGAAGCACGCGGACGAAGTTCATCGCCTCTGTCTTGAAGTCAGCGAGAATTTTCCTGGCATTAGGGGAACCGGTCTCGGCAAGGTGCTCCTCGAGTAACTCCCTCAGCTCCGCCACCTGCTGTTCGTCTGGGACGCCGAGGGTAATCTCACCAAGCTGCAGGGCTTCGCGGTTGACCCTTGCTTCGGAGAGTTTGTAGACGTAGGCAATACCACCAGACATTCCGGCGCCGAGGTTAATGCCTGTCTTGCCAAGGATGACCGCCCTACCGCCAGTCATGTACTCCAGGGCGTGGTCGCCCACGCCCTCAACAACTGCGTGAGCTCCAGAGTTTCGAACTAGGAAGCGCTCGCCAACTATGCCATTGAGGAATATCTTTCCCGCGGTGGCGCCGTAGCCGATGACATTGCCCGCAATCACGTTTTCTCCTGCGACGTAGGCAGCTCCGGCGGGAGGCTTCACGACAACGGTGCCGCCGGATAGCCCCTTTGCCACATAGTCGTTGCAGTCGCCCGATACTGTGATCTTGATGCCCCTGGGCACAAATGCACCAAGCGACTGACCTGCACTGCCGGACAGTGAGAGCTCTAGAGTTCCAGGCTCTAGACCCTGCTCTCCCCATTTGAAGGTCAGTTCATTACCGAGCATCGTTCCGATTGCCTGGTTGGTGTTGTTAATCTCTCGCTCGATGAAAACTTTCTTTCCCTCCACGAGGGCGGGCGCAGCCTCTTCGATCAGCGGATAGTCGAAGTGGTTCTCAAGTTCATGCTCCTGGACTGTTGTGCGGTGCAGAGCAGAGTTCGTCTTGATGTCCTTAGCCGCAAAGATCGGAGCTAGGTCCAATCCATCAGCTTTCCAGTGCTTGATTGCCTCGTTAGCATCCAGCAGTTCAGCGTGACCAATTGCTTCCTCTAGCGTCCTAAAGCCAAGCTCCGCAAGGTACTCCCGGACCTCCTGCGCCAAAAATTCAAAGAAGTTCACAACGTGATCTGCCTGGCCTCGGAATCTCTCTCGTAGCTCTGGGTTCTGCGTTGCAACTCCAACTGGGCAGGTGTCAAGGTGGCAAACACGCATCAAAATGCAGCCCTCTACTACCAGAGGCGCAGTTGCGAAACCAAACTCTTCAGCGCCAAGCAGGGCCGCGA
>JBMUBK010000024.1:0-13520 GCA_049457355.1 Aquiluna sp. | reverse complement strand
TGCAGCCTGGTGGCAGGCGCGTCATGACTGGCATTGAGTGGTACCGCGGCCTGCAGGGGAGCGTAGTCCTTGACTGACTCCAGACAGATAGCTCACGAACTTCTGATGCGCGTGCACGATACCGATGCGTATATCAACCTTCTTCTTCCTAAGACGCTAGCTCGCCACAATGTTGCAGACTCGGAACGAGGACTCATACAGGAGTTGAGCTACGGAGCCCTTCGCTGGCAGCTGCAGTATGACGGTGTCATCGATCACTTCACCAGGGGTAAGGAACTTTCGCAGCCAATTCGAGGTGCTCTACAACTTGGTCTTCATCAGCTTTTTCGCATGCGGGTTCCTACCCATGCCGCGATTAACGAAACAGTAAATCTCGCCAAGCGGATCGAGCCTCGCGCGGCTGGGTTAGTGAACGCGGTGTTGAGAAATGCGGAGCGCGATGGGCTCGATAGGTTACTTGTGCAGCTAACAGACGGGCTTTCTGAGTCCAAGAGGCTCGAAATTCTCCACTCTCATCCGGCCTGGGTCATTGATTCACTCCGTGAATCGCTTCGGTTAGATGGTCGTGAGAGCGAACTAGTCGAACTCCTTACCGCGAATAATGAAACACCAGAGACGTTTCTAGCAGCCTCAGACGACGAGGCCCTAGCAGCACTTGCTGAGCAAGGCTTGCAAGTATCCGCTCAATCTCCGATTGGGTTTCAAGTTGATGGCAATCCGGAGCCTTACCTGTCTCTGGGCAACATCAGGGTGCAAGACCTTGGTTCGCAGCTGGTTGCCCTGGTAGCGGCGGAGCTTGCAGCCCTGGCGGGGAGGACGCTGGACATGTGCAGCGGCCCTGGTGGCAAGTCGGCAATATTGCAAGGGCGCATCAGAGCAGCAGGTGGGGAGCTTGACTGCATGGAACCCCAGGAGCACCGCGCGGAGCTTGTTCGTCAAGCACTTGGAGCAAACCCGATTGGCAGGGTAATCGTCGCACCAGGCCAGCAGGCAGAGCAAAACGCCTACGACACTATTTTGCTCGATGCGCCCTGCTCTGGACTGGGGTCAGTAAGACGTAAACCAGAATCCAGACATAGAAAGAAGCAGTCCCAGCTTGCCTCGCTCAGTTCCGTCCAGCGTGAGCTTCTCGAGGCATCCCATGCCGCGCTCAAATCAGGTGGTGTGCTTGTATATGCAACATGCTCCCCGCTAATCGAGGAGACCATTACGCCCGTGCAAGACGCACTTGCTAAGCACCCAGATCTCGAACTTGTTGACCTAAAGCCGATTATGAAGGCAATCTCGCCTGCTCTCCACCTAAACGACTCACGCAAGACAATTCAGCTTTGGACACACCTGCACGGAACCGACGCCATGTTTATGGCTGCGCTGAGAAAGAAATAGGCTGATAACGTGCACATCCATCCATCCCTGCTTTCCGCGGACTTTGGCAACATCGAATCTGAGCTGGCATCCATCGCCAGTGCAGATGCAGCACACCTAGATGTCATGGATAACCACTTTGTGCCAAACCTCACCTTTGGTGTTCCGGTTGTGCAGCGAATGATCGAGCTCTCGCCAATCCCAACAGACATTCACCTCATGATCGAAAACGTCGATACCGAGGTCATCAAATACGCAGAGCTTGGACCCCACTCCGTCACTTTCCACATTGAGGCATCAAAGGATCCAGTCAGCACCTGCCGAAAGCTCAGAGCTATGGGCGTTAGGGCCGCAATAGCCATTAAGCCAAATACGCCTGTGAGCTCTCTAAGCGGGCTTTTAGAAGAGATCGACATGCTTTTGGTAATGACGGTCGAGCCCGGCTTTGGTGGTCAAAAGCTGATTGCTGAAACTATGCCCAAGGTGGCGGAGGCTCGTGCACTTATTAGTAACTCAAAATTTGAAATCGCCCTCCAGGTTGACGGCGGTGTTACGTCAGAGAACATAGGTGAGTTAGCAGCGCTTGGGGCCGACACTTTTGTGGCCGGAAGCTCCGTTTTCGGATCTAGTGACCACGCCCAAAGGATTCTCGAACTCAGAAAATCGGCGGCAGCTGGGCTCAATCAGTAATCTAGAGGGCATGAAATCCTTTGACCAGCTCTTTGCCGAGCTCAGCCAGATAGCAATTGACCGCCCCGAGGGTAGTAACTCAGCAGCGCTATTGGACTCTGGTATTCATGCAATCGGCAAGAAGGTCGTCGAAGAGGCAGCAGAGGTTTGGATGGCTGCTGAGTATCAGTCTGACAAAGATCTCGCCCTTGAGGCGTCGCAACTTATCTACCACCTTCAGCTTTTGCTCATAGCCAAAGGCGTCAAGCTTGAAGAGATTGAAAAGGTTCTCTAATGTTGCGAGTCGCAATCCCTAACAAGGGCATTCTCTCTGACAGCGCGATTTCGATGCTCAAAGAGGCTGGTTACGCAACCAGGAGGGAGCCCTCAGAGCTTCACCTGGTCGACGAGGCAAACAACGTCGAGTTTTTCTACCTCAGGCCAAGAGACATCGCCACCTACGTCGGCAGTGGATCACTTGACGTAGGCATCACAGGTCTTGACCTCCTGCTCGACTCTGGGTCTAAGGCTGAGGAGGTCGCCGATCTAGGTTTTGGAGCTTCGACTTTTAGGTTTGCAGCGGAGCAAGGCTCTGGGTTCAAAGATCCCAAGGACTTAAATGGCAAGAGGCTTGCAACTGCCTATCCAAGGCTCATCGGTGACTACTTGGCCAAAAGTGGAATCGAGTGCCAGGTGGTCTCGCTTGATGGAGCTGTTGAGTCTGCTGTAAGGCTCGGTGTCGCCGATGCCGTTGCTGATGTTGTTTCAACCGGCAATACCCTGCGCAAAGCTGGTCTCAGCGTGTTTGGTCCAGAAATACTTTCATCCACCGCAAGGCTTATTTCTGCTCCTGGAAAGGCTACGGATTCAGCCAAGTTGCTACGAAGACTGAGAGGTGTTCTGGTAGCTAGGGAGTACGTGATCATGGACTATGACTGCCCCAGATCGCTCGTCGAGAAGGCGTCGGCCATAACCCCAGGGATTGAATCTCCTACGATCTCTCCTCTGGCCGATGAGAATTGGGTTGCAATCCGCGCACTTGTAAAGGCAGCGGAGACCAACCAAATCATGGACGATCTTCACGACATTGGCGCAAGGGCGATTCTTGTAAGCGCAATACACGCCGCGAGAATCTAGTGCCGGCTGTCCGAGTAATTCCATGCCTTGATGTTGCCGCTGGCAGAGTGGTGAAAGGCATCAATTTTGAGGGGCTGCGAGACATCGGGGACCCGGTAGAACTCGCTTCACGCTACTACCAAGAGGGCGCCGACGAGGTCACTTTTCTCGATGTGCACGCCTCCAGTGAGAACCGCAAAACCATGCTGGATGTGGTTACCAAGTGTGCAGAGCAAGTATTCATCCCGCTGACCGTCGGTGGTGGCATCTCCTCATTGGCAGATGTCACATCGCTTCTTGCCGCTGGCGCTGACAAGGTCTCTGTCGGGAGCGCTGGAATTGCTAATCCAGCCTTGCTCGAGGAGATTGTTCGCGAACACGGCTCGCAAGTTCTAGTGATCTCGTTGGATCTAAAGAGAGCGTCGAGACCAAGCGGCTTCGGCGTAACCAGCCATGGCGGCAAAAATCTCACCGACCTAGACGCACTCCAGTGGATACGTCAGGTCGAAGAGCTAGGCGCTGGAGAGCTCTTGGTTAATTCGATAGATGCCGATGGGACCAAGTCGGGCTTTGACCTTGAGCTAGTTGAGCTAATCAAATCTCAGTCATCACTGCCGGTAATTGCATCGGGCGGAGCGGGCAAAGTTCAAGACTTTGTAGACGCAGCAAGCGCAGGAGCCGATGCAGTCCTTGCCGCGAGCGTGTTCCACGAGGGTGAAATTAGTATTGGTGAGGTAAAGAGGGCCCTGAGCGAGGCCAGTGTTGAGGTGAGACTTTGATAGATCCGAAAGTCTTGTCCTATGACTCGAATGGTCTCATTCCCGTTGTTGTCCAGGACGAATCTACAAAAGACGTCCTGATGCTTGGCTATGCCAATCAGGAGACCCTGAAGGAAACAATTGAATCGGGGCGCATGGTCTTCTACTCGCGTTCGCGATCCGAGCGTTGGCTTAAAGGGGAAACCAGCGGGAACTTCCTTCACGTTAGTTCAATCTCTGCCGACTGCGACAAAGATGCATTGGTGGCCATGGTTCACCCAGATGGGCCGACCTGTCACCTAGGAACAAGGTCATGCTTTGAGGCTCGATCGTGATCTCGCTCGATGAGGTCAAGGAGTTAGCCAGTACCTATAACGTCATACCGGTCGTGAAGCGGTTGTTCAATGGAATTGAGACCCCTATTGGGCTCTATCAAAAGCTTTGTGGTGAGCGCGAGGATACTTTTCTGCTTGAGTCTGCCGAGCAGGGAGTTTGGGGGCGCTACTCATTCATTGGCGTAGCTAGCCGTGGCACGCTAACCGCGGATGAAAACCAAGCCACATGGAACTCCAAATACAGCGCACTGCCATCAGAGGCACTCGCAACTGACCCTGTCCAGGCGTTGAAGCAGCTCCAGAGCAGCTGGAAATCTGCGCCCGTGGAGTTTCCGTTGAGCTCAGGACTTGTTGGGTTTGTGAGCTGGGGCGCGGTGAACCTCATTGAGAGGCTACCTGCGCCAAAGAGTGCCGACTACGATTTGCCGCTCTATGGGTTCAATCAATTCTCCGACCTTGTAGTACTTGATCACTCAAAGGCAGAGATCCTCTTGGTGCATGTGATTTTCCTAGACAGCGACGGCTCTCTAGAGTCCAAATATGAGGCGGCACTATCGTCGATAAATTCGATGCAGGAGATTATCGAGACCCCCACGGCATCCAAGTTCACCTCACCACAATGGCCTGAGCCGGACTTTGCAACAAATACCTCGAAGCAAGACTTTCTCGACAAGGTTGAGAAGGCGAAGGAGCATGTGCGGCTTGGAGATGTTTTTCAAGTTGTCATCTCGCAAAGGTTTGATTCAAAGCTTGAGGCCGACGCACTTGATGTTTATAGGGCGCTCAGAGCAACGAACCCGTCTCCGTATATGTATCTCACCAGGTGGAGTGATGCCTCAGGTAGCTTCGCAATAGCTGGATCATCGCCGGAGGCTCTAGTAAAGGTAAGTGGCGGCCGGGCGGTAACGCACCCCATTGCCGGCTCCAGACCAAGGGGAGACAGCTCAGCTGCAGACATGGCTCTGGCCTCCGAGTTGAGCAGTGACAACAAGGAGCGTAGCGAGCATCTAATGCTCGTTGATTTGGCACGTAATGACCTTCTCAAGATTTGCGACCCATCAAGCCTTGAGGTCACCGAGTTTATGGAGATCCACCGGTTTAGCCACATCATGCACCTTGTCTCGACTGTTGAGGGTCAGCTGCGCGAAGGTGTCACAGCAGTCGATGCAATGTTGGCTACCTTTCCCGCAGGAACACTCTCTGGAGCGCCTAAACCCCGGGCCCTTGAGATCATCCATGACCTTGAGCCCAGCTATCGAGGACTGTTCGGGGGAGTAGTTGGCTACTTCGACTTTGAAGGCAACTCTGACCTGGCAATAGCAATTAGGACCGCGCTAATCCGAGATGGCGTCGCTCACATACAGGCTGGGGCTGGGATCGTGCTCGACTCAGTTGCCGAAAGCGAACACGCCGAAACCGAGGCAAAGGCAGCTGTTGTCCTGAGAGCCGTCGCGGCAGCGAACGCTATGCACAATGACTAGGGCCGTACTCGTGCTGCTCCTGCTCATAGGAGCATGGTGGTCACTGCTTCTGATCGAATGGGTGATCGTTGAAGACACAGGCATCATTGGAGCTGAGCTAAATCAGACGATGGCCCTTTTACCGGCGGTTGCTGCGCTTGCCGTTCTGATGTCCCTCTATCGCAAAATGCCAAGGTTCTTGGTCGCGCTAGGTTCGCTGTCAATAGCTGCCACCTCAGTTATTGCGCTCTTGGGAGACCTCACCAGTTCACCTGCGGTAATACAGGCAAGGGAGCAAGTGTCCGGTATTGCAGGTGGTGGGGCCGTGGCCCTAGTGCTATCTCCAGTGATTTACGTATTTGCCATTTCTGGTTTCGCACTTGCTGTAATGGCAGCGCTCTTGGTCTTCGTGAAGCCTGCTGGTCGCTCAGTAGAGGCTGAGACCCAGGATCTGGATTCTAGAGACCTATGGGACGAGCAGTCCAAGTAATTGTTATCATTGGCACTTAGTCGAGAGGAAAAGATGTCACACAACGAAGAACCTGGTCACGGACATTCGCTTGCTGCCTGGGTAACGGTGGGGCTTGTTGTACTCGCCTTCGCCATCGGGACTCTCTTTTTCTGGTTTGACAACGCTTTGGTGGTTTGGCTTTCAGCCGGCCTTGCGCTAGCCGCCCCAGTTGTGGGCTACTTTCTGAAGCAGGCGGGCTATGGAGTTGGTGGCTCCAAAAGCTCCTCGCACTAGTGCTTCAAGGACTCTTTGATGCCAGCCTGAAGGCATCTAATGCTCGTCAGGCGAAGCTTTCACGCGAGCTCCTAGAGGAGAGGTGCTCACTAGTTTCAGCTGCTCCCGATGCCTATGAGGCCTTGCAGCCAGGGGAGAACATCAAGCTAATTGCAGAGATTAAGAGGCGCAGCCCATCAAGAGGCTTCCTTGCCGAAATACCGGATGCGAAGGCTCTGGGTCTCGGGTATGAAGCATCAGGCGCCCATGCAATCTCTGTGCTCACCGAGGAATCCGGATTCGGTGGGAAGCTCGCGGATCTCCATGAGGTAAGCGAAGCAGTGACAATTCCCACGCTTCGAAAAGACTTCATCTCAAATGAGTACCAGATCCTTGAGGCCAAGGCGGCCGGGGCATCAATGGTTCTTTTGATACTTGCCCAGCTATCGAGGGCAGAGTTTCAAGCTCTCTACGATTTCTCAACGTCCATAGGGTTGGAACCGCTGGTCGAAACCCACAGTGCTGAAGAGATAGCAATCGCCGCAGACAGCGGTGCGAGGCTTATCGGCATAAACACCAGAGATCTCGTTACTTTCAAGACCGACATTGGACTCTTTGAAGACCTTGCCGCAAAGCTTCCGAGTGGCTGCGTGAAGATTGCCGAGTCTTCGGTCAAGCAATTGGCAGACGTCGAGCGCTATCGAAGCGCAGGGGCCGATTGCGTGCTTGTCGGAGAGGCCCTGGTAACCGGGGATTGGGCCACTCTGATACCTGAATTCACCTCGGTCTCTTAGGATTTACTCATGTCCCAAAAACTCGGTGAGCAGGTTGGCCCGTACTTTGGACAGTACGGTGGCCGTTTCGTGCCCGAACCGCTCATTGCAGCCCTGGATCAACTCTCAGAGGTCTACGAAGCAGCCCGCAAAGATCCTGGATTCCAAGATGAGCTAGCGGAGCTGCATCGCACCTACACGGGCAGGCCTTCGATAATCACCGAGGCGCAGCGCTTTGCTGCTGTCACCGGAGGACTTCGAGTATTTCTGAAGCGGGAAGACCTCAACCACACTGGTAGTCACAAGATCAACAACGTTATGGGTCAGGCACTCCTTGCAAAACGCATGGGTAAAAAGCGGATAATCGCTGAGACCGGTGCTGGTCAGCATGGTGTTGCCTCTGCCACAGCCGCCGCCTACTTCGGACTCGATTGCGTCGTCTACATGGGTGAGGTCGACACCGAACGTCAGGCCCTAAATGTCGCTCGCATGAAGCTTCTCGGTGCTGAGGTGGTGGCTGTAAAGACGGGTTCGCGCACCCTAAAGGATGCCATCAATGAAGCGCTCAGGGATTGGGTGGCCAACGTCGAGACCACCCACTACCTTCTTGGTACTGTCGCAGGTCCCCACCCCTTCCCAACTATGGTTCGCGACTTTCACAGCATCATTGGCAAGGAGTCGAAGGAGCAGATGCTGGAACTAACAGGCGAGCTACCCGCGGCGGTTGCAGCATGTGTCGGTGGTGGTTCCAACGCTATTGGAATCTTCCATGCGTTCCTTGACGACCCGGATGTTCAACTTTGGGGTTTCGAGGCTGCCGGTGACGGGATTGATACCCCAATGCACGCCGCTACCCTGAGCAGGGGAGTTCCAGGGGTGCTGCATGGAGCGATGAGTTACATGCTGCAAGACGAAGATGGCCAGACCTCGGAGTCGCACTCGATCTCTGCAGGACTTGACTACCCAGGTGTGGGTCCGGAGCACTCATGGCTGAAGGATCTTGGTAGAGCTCAGTATCACGGGGTAACCGACAGTGAGGCTATGGAGGCGATGAAGCTGTTGTCTCAGACCGAGGGCATTATCCCCGCAATCGAGACGGCGCACGCTCTAGCCGGTATTCCGCACCTTGCCAAAATACTTCCGGCGGGAGCATCGGTGCTTGTAAACCTCTCGGGTAGAGGCGACAAGGACATGGAGACCGCCGGTCGCTACTTTGGACTTCTGGGCACATGAGCGTCCAGAGTGTCTTAGAGACAAATAGAGAAAGCGGCAGAGGAACACTGGTTGGTTACTTTCCTGCGGGATACCCAACCGTGGAGGACTCAATTGCAGCCTTTGTCGCTCTTGCCCAGAACGGCTGCGACATCCTTGAAGTCGGGGTTCCCTATTCAGATCCTGTGATGGATGGCCTCGTCATTCAAAAGGCGACGGAAAAGGCATTGGATAACGGCTTCAAGCTCAGTCAGCTGTTTGATGTGATTCGTGGAGTCCGTGAGCAGGTAGATACGCCAATGCTTGTCATGAGCTACTACAACCCAGTGCTTCGCTACGGTGTCGAAAAATTTGCCGATGAGCTGAAGCAAGCCGGTGCCCAGGGCATGATCACCCCAGATCTCATTCCAGATGAGGCTTCTAGGTGGCTAGAGTCTGCCGATCAACACGACCTGGACAGAGTATTTCTGGTCGCTCCAAGCAGTTCGGACGAGAGAGTTTCAGCTAACACCAACGCCTCACGCGGCTTTGTCTACTCAGTTTCGACCATGGGCATCACTGGAGAGCGCGCTGAGGTCGACAAACTCGCGAGGGAAGTAGCGGGCAGGGTTAGGGCCATTGGAAGCGCCCCCACCTGCGTGGGCGTTGGGGTTTCCACCGGTGCGCAGGTGAGGGACGTAAATACCTACGCCGATGGAGCCATTGTCGGTACTGCCCTAATTGCCGCCTATGAGAGCTCCGGGCTCGATGGACTGATTGAAAAGACTCGCGAGCTAGCAAGCGGTTTAGGATAGCCAGGTGGACTTTCTTACCGGCATCCCTTCTCCCGAAATTAGCTACATTGACCTAGGGCCTGTGCGCATTCACTTCTATGCGCTTTTTATCCTTACCGGCATCGTGATCGCGACCACTCTTGCTGACTTCAAGCTGCACCGCCGAGGGGCAGAGCGAGGCAGCATGCTGGATATAGCCCTTTGGGCCGTTCCGTTTGGGATTCTGGGTGGCAGGTTTTTCCACGTCATTACCCACCCAGACGATTACTTCTATGAGGGCGCGGATCTGTTAGCAACCCTGCGCATTTGGGAGGGTGGCCTTGCCATCTACGGCGCAATCTCGATAGGCGCAATCGGTGCTTACATAGGAGCTAGGCAGCTTGGAATTCGATTTCTGACTGTGGCGGACGCGGTAGCGCCAGGGATTCTCATTGCACAGGGCATTGGTCGTCTCGGTAACTATTTCAATCAAGAACTTTTTGGTCTACCGACTGAATTGCCTTGGGGACTGCAGATCCCTAGCAGCAACCCCGCATACCCGAACGGACTCCCCGACGGGCTCTTATTTCACCCCACTTTCCTCTACGAGATGATCTGGAATCTCACTGGCGCTGCCTTGATATTGCTGTTGGCCGCGAGATTAAATCTTCAGTGGGGGAAGGTCTTTGCGCTTTATTTGATTGTTTATTCAACTGGAAGAGTTTGGATAGAAAGTATCCGAATTGACCCCAGTGAGATTATTCTTGGTCTTCGGGTCAACATCTGGTCAGCGCTGATCGGTTTGACTCTAGGAATCTTGATTTTCTTGGTTCAATCGCGCCGCCACCCTGGCCTAGAACCATCCATCTGGATGCCCGGCAGAGAACCTGCCACTGAGGGCACAAATGAGCCTCTCGCAGTAGACTCTGCCGAGGATAAAAACAGCTAACTTTTACGCCTGGGCCGACGAAGTCCCTACTCAACATAGGAATTCGATTGGAGAGGCATGCCTGTATCACCATTCCAGCGCTTTAGCACCTTGCCAGCTGCTCAGGGACTCTATGACCCTGCCGCTGAGAAGGATGCTTGCGGTTTGGCGATGGTGGCGACGCTCAGAGGTCACGCTGGCCATGACATCGTTGAAATGGCTCTCAATTCCCTTCGAAACCTCGAGCACCGAGGAGCGGTAGGTTCTGATGCCGGAACAGGTGATGGAGCCGGAATTCTTACTCAGATACCGGATCGATTCTTTCGCGAGGTAGTTGAATTTGAGCTGCCAGACAGAGGCAGTTATGGAACCGGCTTGGTCTTCCTCGATGCGGCATCTTCCAAAAAGGACCTATCCAGCCTCAGCAAGTTGGCTGAAGAAGAGGGCCTAAAACTGATCGGAACCAGGACTCCACCTACGGACCCAGCCGTTCTTGGCGATCTGGCGCGAGAGGCGATGCCTGAAATCAAGCAAATCTTCCTCGCAGGCGATGGCCTAGATGGGCTTGAGCTTGAGCGTGCACTCTTTAGGTTGCGCAAGCGCAGTGAGCGTGAGATTGGTATCTACCATCCCTCGCTGTCTATGCGAACGATGGTCTATAAGGGCATGGTTACAACCTTGCAACTTGAGCCTTTCTATAAGGACCTTTCAGACGAACGGTTCGAATCACTATTGGCGCTGGTTCACTCAAGATTCTCAACCAACACCTTCCCGTCATGGCCTCTGGCGCACCCCTTCCGCTTCATTGCACACAACGGCGAGATCAACACCGTTAAGGGAAATGCCAACTGGATGGCAGCCAGAGAGTCTCAGCTTTCCTCAGAACTCCTAGGCGACATGGAGTCGCTAAAGCCGATTGTCTCGGATGGCGCCTCGGACAGTGCAACCTTTGATGAGGTTTTAGAGCTCTTGGTACTTGGTGGCCGCTCGCTACCTCACGCCATGATGATGATGATTCCCGGTGCCTGGGAAAAGCAGCTGGACATCGACCCCAAGGTAAGGGACTTTTTCGAATATCACTCCATGATCATGGAGCCCTGGGACGGACCCGCAGCTGTCGTCTTCACCGACGGCAGTCTCGTGGGGGCAACCCTTGATAGAAATGGCCTCCGGCCTGGTCGATTCGTTGTTACCGAGGACGGGTTCGTAATACTCGCCAGCGAGATTGGCGTCTCGGACATTCCTGCCGACAGAATCGTGCGCAAGGGCAGGCTGCAGCCAGGCAAGATGTTCCTGATTGACACTGAGGCCGGTCAAATCATCGAGGATGAAGAGATTAAGGCGGAAGTTTCCTCCCTTGAGCCCTGGGGAGAGTGGCTAGACGCCGAGATGATTAACCTCAAGGACCTGCCAGAGCGAGAGCACATTCGTTATTCCTCCGCATCGGTTGCCAGAAGACAGCGGGTCTTTGGCTACACCGAGGAGGACCTCAAGGAGTTCATCTCTCCAATGGCCAGGTTTGGTCAGGAGCCAATTGGGGCAATGGGAAGCGATACCCCAATCGCAGCAATCAGCGACCGGCCAAGACTGCTCTTCGACTATTTCACGCAACAGTTTGCTCAGGTTACAAACCCTCCGCTCGACGCGATTCGAGAGGAGGTGGTCACATCAATGACCGCCAGCATTGGTCCGGTTAGGAACCTGCTCGATGCCTCACCAGAGCACGCAAAGCAAATGGTTCTTGACTACCCGATTCTGACCAATGACGAGCTTGCTCGCATAAAGCACATTGACCGCGGTAACAACATTGGTAAGGCAATCACAGTTTCCTGCCTCTACCGCGTCGACGAAGGCGAGGAGGCGCTTCAAGAGCGCTTGGAGGCGTTGTGTGACGAGGTGGATCGAGCGCTAGACGCTGGAGCTACGTTCGTGATTCTCTCCGATAGAGACTCTAACCGTGAGCTTGCCCCGATTCCATCGCTGCTGAGCTGTTCGGCCATTCACCACCACCTAATTAGGCGTGGAACAAGAACCATGGCAGGACTTATCGTTGAGTGCGGTGACGCGCGTGATGTTCACCACATGGCGACACTGCTCGGCTATGGCGCCTCGGCCATCAACCCCTACCTCGCCCTAGAGACTGCCGAGGACATGGTGGTCAAGGGACTAATAACCGGCATTACCCCTGAGCGCTCAAGCAAGAACATGATCAAGGCCCTAGGCAAGGGTGTTCTGAAGATCATGAGCAAGATGGGAATCTCGACTGTGGCGTCCTATGCGGGAGCTCAGTGTTTCGAGGCCGTCGGTCTCTCACAGAAACTTATCGACCAGCACTTCACTGGAACCATCTCAAAGCTTGGGGGAGTAGGGCTAGATGTTCTGCACACCGAGATTGAAAAGCGTCATAGGCACGCCTACCCCCTAGAGGGGGCCACTAGCGTGCACATGCCACTTGAGGTTGGTGGCGAGATGAAGTGGCGTCGAGAGGGCCCACCACACCTTTTCAACCCAGAGACGGTCTTCAAGCTGCAGCACTCCACCAAGAAGAAGTCCTACGAGATCTTCAAGCAGTACACCAGCGCCGTGGACGACCAAGCCGAAAGGCTCATGACCATCCGCGGGCTATTCAAGCTCCGCACCGACCAGCGGAAGTCCATTCCCATCGAGCAGGTCGAACCGGTATCGGAGATCGTCAAGCGTTTTGCCACGGGAGCTATGTCAATGGGCGCTATCAGCCCAGAGGCACACGAGGTATTGGCAATTGCAATGAACCGACTCGGTGGCAAGAGCAACACCGGCGAGGGCGGTGAGTCCGTTGAGCGGTTGCTCGATAGAGAAAAGCGATCGGCAGTGAAGCAGGTTGCATCGGGTCGCTTTGGCGTCACCAGCATGTACCTCACCCACGCCGATGACATCCAGATCAAGATGGCGCAGGGAGCAAAGCCTGGCGAGGGCGGCCAATTGCCTCCTCACAAGGTCTATCCCTGGATCGCGGACCTTAGGCACTCAACCCCTGGTGTTGGATTGATTTCACCACCTCCTCACCACGACATCTATTCGATCGAGGACCTGAAGCAACTTATTTTCGACCTCAAGAGGGCTAACCGCCGAGCCAGGATTCACGTGAAGCTCGTGAGCCAGTTCGGTGTCGGAACAGTAGCTGCAGGAGTTGCCAAAGCCAAGGCCGATGTGGTGCTCATCTCCGGACACGATGGCGGAACCGGCGCCAGCCCTTTGAACTCGCTAAAGCACGCTGGCACCCCATGGGAGCTCGGACTAGCAGAAGCCCAGCAGACGCTGCTGCTGAACGGCCTTCGTGACCGCATAACCGTCCAGGTTGATGGTTCTATGAAGACGGGTAGAGACGTGATTATCGCGGCCCTGCTTGGCGCTGAAGAGTTTGGTTTCGCAACTGCGCCTCTGGTAGT
>JBMUBK010000023.1:0-14613 GCA_049457355.1 Aquiluna sp. | reverse complement strand
TTGACCCACTTGCCAGGCTCTAGGTCCTTGTAGTGCTCAAAGAAGTGCTCGATCTCGTTCTTGGTCTGCTGCGGAACATCTTGAATGTCTTGGATGTGAGCAAAGCGAGGATCTTTGTCCAAAACGCAAAGGAGTTTTTCGTCCTGACCGCCGTCATCCTCCATAAGCAGCATGCCTACCGGGCGAACGCTCATGTGGACTCCGGGGTAGACCGGATACTCCAGTAGAACCAGCGCATCCAGCGGGTCACCATCGCCACCAAGGGTGTTTTCGAAGGCACCGTAGTCGACTGGATAGACAAAAGGAGTGAAGAGCACCCTGTCCAACCAGACCTTCCCACTCTCGTGGTCAACCTCGTACTTGTTTCTGCTGCCGCGAGGAATCTCAATAACTACTTCGTATGACACCGGTTCTCCTAAATAGGCTTTGAGTGTAAACATTATCGAATCGGAGCCAATGCCAGTTAGACCTCGCCTCACCCCCGCCATGGCAAACGCTCGGCGCGCTCTCAGGGAGCTACTTGCAGAGCTCGAGCTAGAGCCTGGATCGCTGCTCCTGGTTGCCTGCTCGGGCGGACCGGACTCGATGGCACTTGCCGCCGCGGCGGCGTTTGAGGTCCCCAAGGCTGGTCACAAGGTTGGTGCGGTAGTAGTTGACCATGGTCTCCAGAGCGATTCACAGGAAGTTGCCGACCAGGCTGCACACAGATGCAGTGCACTGGGTTTGGCCCCAGTACTTATTGAGCAGGTAAGAGTCAACCCCAAGGGAGAGGGCCTCGAGGCTGCCGCTAGGGATGCTAGGTACGCAGCGCTTGAAAAGGCGAGAGTGGATCAGTCCGCAAGCTATGTGCTGCTTGGCCACAACCAGGATGACCAGGCGGAGACAGTCTTGCTGGGCCTGGCAAGAGGCTCGGGGCTTAGATCAATTAGCGGAATGCCAAAAATTGACCAGGAGCGAAGCCTTGTCAGGCCACTTCTAGATATCACACGGGAGGAACTTAGGCAGTCCTGCCTGGATCAGGGTCTTGAGTTTTGGGACGACCCACACAATCAGGACGAGAGTTTCCTGCGGGTTAGAGTCAGAAAACTTGCAGGAGAGCTAGAGAAGACACTGGGTGCGGGGTTTCAGGCGGCGCTCGCCAGAACTGCCGGCCTTGCTTTTGAGGCCGATGACTTCCTCGCCCAGCAGGCGCAGGCCGTTCTGGCAGACTCAGCCGGCGATTCTGGTCTCGATGTCGCAGGCGTTGAGAGTCTGCATCCGGGACTTAGGAGAAAAGCTCTTCAGCTTTACCTGCAGAGCATCAGCGGAGCGAACATTTCTCGGGCTCAGGTTTTGGAGGTAGAGCAGCTAGTTATCAATTGGCACGGACAGAAAAAGCTCGACCTTTCTGGCATTACAGTAGAGCGGGTAAACGACCGCCTTCTAGTAACAGCCAATTAGCCCGGGAGCCTGCAAGTGCAGTTAAATCACCCAGACATTCAAGAGGTGCTGGTCACCGCTGACCAGATTCAGGAGAGAGTCGCCGAGCTTGCGACCGAAATCTCCGAGTTCTACAAAGACAAAGAGGTGCTGCTTCTGGGCATCCTCAAGGGCGCAGTACCCTTCATGGCAGACATCTCTAGGGCGCTTTCAATTCCGGTTCAGCAGGACTGGATGGCTGTTTCCTCTTACGGCTCTGGAACCGTATCCTCCGGGGTAGTGAGGATTCTCAAGGACCTGGATGCGGACATCAAGGACCGTCACGTACTGATAGTCGAGGACATCATTGACTCCGGTCTGACACTGTCCTGGCTGACCTCAAACCTCAAGGCCAGAGGGGCCGCCTCGGTTGAGATTGTGACTCTTCTCAGGAAACCAGAAGCTGCGAAGGTGAAAATAGCTGTCAGATGGGTGGGGTTTGATATCCCAAATGCTTTTGTTGTTGGCTACGGGCTCGACTACAACGAGCACTACAGATCCCTAGACGGCGTTGGCATTCTTTCGCCCTCGGTTTATGAGTAAAGGTTTTTGATGGCAGAAAAGGCAGACAAGAAGAGCGACCCACAGAGCAGGCTCAAGAAGTTTCTCAAGGGTCCCTGGCTTTGGATTGCCATCGCGCTTAGCGTGGTCTTCATCGGCAGCACCCTGATGAACACCGAGCAGTACGCCAAGGTGGACACCCAGGTCGGGCTGGAGATGATCAGCTCAGGCTCGGCTGAGAAGGTGACCATCTTCGATGGCGATCAGCGGGTCGACGTTGTGCTTCGCAACCCCGATGCTGAGTTTGGTGACAAGGTTCAGTTCTACTTTGTTTCTGGCCGAGCAGAGGTTGTTGCCCAGACCGTAGCTTCGGCTCAAATCTCTGAGGGCTGGTCCGACGAGGTTCCCTCCACGCCATGGATCCTTGCCCTGCTCGGATCGCTGCTGCCCTTCATAATCATCTTGGCGCTGTTCTGGTTCCTGATGAGCTCGATGGCAGGCGGCGGTCGTGGGGTTATGCAGTTTGGCAAGTCCAAGGCCAAGCTCGTGAGCAAAGAGATGTCAAAGATCACCTTTGAGGACGTCGCTGGCATTGAAGAGGCTCACGAGGAGCTCAACGAGCTCAAGGAGTTTTTGAAGAACCCGAAGAAGTTTGAAGAGATGGGCGCCAAGATTCCCCATGGCGTTTTGCTCTATGGGCCTCCGGGAACCGGTAAGACACTGATCGCCAAGGCGGTTGCCGGAGAGGCGGGGGTTCCGTTCTTCTCCATCTCAGGATCTGACTTCGTAGAGATGTTCGTGGGTGTTGGTGCGTCTAGGGTCAGGGACCTGTTCGAGCAGGCTAAGCAGGCAGCTCCAGCAATCATCTTCGTCGACGAGATTGATGCCGTTGGTCGACACCGCGGCACCGGCATTGGTGGTGGAAACGATGAGCGCGAGCAAACCCTGAACCAGCTGCTGGTTGAGATGGACGGCTTCGACACCTCAACAAACGTCATTTTGATTGCCGCCACTAACCGACCAGATGTTCTAGATCCAGCTCTTCTCAGACCAGGCAGATTTGACCGTCAGGTCGGTGTTAGCGCGCCAGATCTCAAGGGCAGAGAGCAGATTCTGAAGGTTCACTCGAAGAACAAGCCACTTGGCAAGAAGGTTGACCTAGCTCTAGTTGCCAGGAGAACCCCTGGGTTCACAGGTGCTGACCTTGCGAACGTTTTGAACGAAGCGGCGCTGCTTGCTGCCCGGCTAAATCGCAAAGAGATTGATGACGAGGTGCTGGACGAGGCCATCGACAGGGTAATCGGCGGCCCGCAGCGAAAGAGCGCGATCATGAAAGATCACGAGCGACTTGTCACCGCCTATCACGAGGCGGGCCACGCGCTGGTTGCGGGAGCTGCCAACTACGCCGACCCGGTGACCAAGATCACGATTCTTCCAAGGGGCAGGGCCCTCGGCTACACCATGGTGATGCCCATGGAGGACCGCTACTCAATTAGCCGCAACCAGCTGCTGGATCAGATCGCATATGCGATGGGTGGCCGCATTGCAGAGGAAATCGTCTTCAAGGACCCCACCACCGGAGCCTCGAATGACTTTGAGAAGGCAACCAACATCGCAAGAACCATGGTTACCAAGTACGGGATGAGCTCCAAGATCGGAGCAATCTCTCTCGGAAGTGGGAACGCGGAACCTTTCTTGGGCAGGGAGCTTGCCACCCACCGGGATTTCTCTGACGAGATGGCTCAGCAGGTTGATGCCGAGGTAAAGGTGATTCTGGAGACCGCAATGGATGAGGCCCATAAGGCTCTTACTACTAACCGTGCGGTTCTAGACAAGCTTGCAAAAGAGCTCCTCGAGAAGGAGACCTTGAACCAGGACGAGATAGCCACAATTTTTAAGGCCGTAAAGAAGCTCCCAAAGCGAACCACGTGGCGCTCCTCGACTAAGCGTGCTCTTTCCACCAAGGGGCCAATTGCAGTTCCCGAGCGCAAGGTAAAGGAGCTCAAGAAGTCCCCCACTCGGCGAACCAAGAAGACCAAAGATGCAGCCGGAACGGATTCGTAAGGCCGTAGTTGAGCTTCTCGAGGCAATCGGAGAAGACCCCGGGCGTCCGGAGCTAGCCCAGACCCCGCAAAAGGTTGCGGACGCCTACGAGTCATTTTTTAGTGGCATTGGCAAAGATCCCCTCAGTGCACTGAGCGAGACCTTCCCGGCCGAGAGCTCCGAGGCCGTGATCCTGAAAGACATTGAGATGGTCTCCATCTGCGAGCACCATCTCTTGCCCTTTACCGGCGTCGCCCACATCGCCTACCTTCCCTCCGACAGGGTTGCAGGTCTGGGGAGGCTCGCAAATGTTGTCGAGATTCTGGCCTCCAGGCTGCAGCTGCAGGAGAACCTGACCGCTCAGATTGCCGATGCCATAGAGCAGGGACTCGATGCTCTAGGTGTTGTCGTAGTTATTGAGGCAAGGCACCAGTGCGTTGCATCGAGGGGTGCAAGGCAGCCCGAGGTGAACACCGTGACCATGGCCTCGAGGGGTCAGTTCTCAGACCCGGTGCTAAGAGCCGAGGTCATGGGCCTAATCACCAAGGGCAATGCCTAGCTGGCAAAGACCCCTTGTCATGGGAGTCCTCAATGTCACCCCGGACTCCTTTAGCGATGGCGGTCAATTTCTAGAGTTCGATTCGGCGCTAGCCCATGCCAGAGAGATGGCAGAGCAGGGTGCTCAGATCATCGACATTGGTGGCGAGTCAACAAGACCCGGAAGCATGCGGGTCAGCCTTGATCAGGAGCAGCAGCGAGTGCTGCCGGTGATTCGAGCCATCAAGGACGAGCTAAAGGTAAAGGTGTCAATTGACACCATGAACGCCGATACCGCCGCAAAGGCCATTGCGGCGGGGGCGGACATCGTCAACGACGTCTCGGGGGGACTAGCAGACCCGCAGATCTTTGCCGCTGTTGCGGACAGTGATTGCAACTACGTGCTGGGTCACTGGCGCGGCCACAGCGACATCATGGACTCCCTCACCACCTACTCCGATGTTGCCAGGGAGGTTGTTGCGGAGCTGGCGGAGCAGGTGTCGATGGCGGTGGCCGCAGGCATAGCCAGAGAGCGCATCGTTGTTGACCCGGGCCTCGGCTTTGCAAAGGACATGAAGCAGAACTGGGACTTGGTCGCGAGGCTGGACGAGCTTGAGAACCTTGAGCTTCCAATACTGGTTGGCGCCTCGAGAAAACGCTTTATTGCCCATGCGCTTGACAGCAAGAACCCGCAATCGGTAGACACCGGCAGACGCGATGTCGCGACCGCAGTCCTGACTGCCCTACTGCTGCAGCGAAAGCTCTGGGGCATCCGGGTTCACAATGTCAGTAACACTGTCGATGCCATTAGCGTGGTAGCAGCGCTAAAGGAGGCTCAGGAGAAATGATCTACAAGATTCGACTTGATGCCCTCGAGTTCTTTGGCTACCACGGAGTCCAGCAGCACGAGAAGGACTTTGGTCAGAACTTCTTGGTTGACTGCCACCTCGATGTCGAAGCTGGCAGTGAGGACAGCATCGACTCCACCGTTTCCTATGCTCTGGTTGCTGATGAGCTCGAGAGGGTTGCCACCAAGCAGCGATTTGATCTAATTGAGACTCTTGCCCAGCGCTGCTTGGCTGCAGTTTTAGATCTGGACCCGAGGATTCTGCGAGCCACAATCACTATCCACAAACCAAACGCCCCGCTGACTCAGAGCTTTGGCGATGTCTCGGTATCGGTCTCTGGAGCCAGGGGTGACTAAAGCCGTTCTCGCCTTCGGCAGCAATCTTGGCGAACGTCAGGAAACAATAGTTGCCGCCGCTAAGCGGCTTGCGGAGCACAAAAAAGTAAAGCTTTTGGCACTTTCTTCGATGTATGAGTCGGTTGCCGTTACTGCAGAGGGTGAGGACGAGAGCCAGCCGAGCTACCTGAATGCGGTTGGCATATTCGATACCGAGCTAAAGCCGTCAAAGCTTCACAAACTAGCCTGCGATGTCGAGAATGAATTTGGCAGGGTGAGACTTGCCCGCTGGGCACCGAGAACCCTAGATATCGACATCATCACCTTTGGCACCGAGCTCATTGAGACCAAGAAACTAGTTGTCCCTCACCCCAGAGCCTTTGAGCGAGCCTTTGTCTTGGTGCCGTGGCTTGAGGTTGACCCAGATGCTGTGATTCCAGGCAGGGGAAAAATCTCGGCGCTTGTCTCAGAGCTAGCTGCCAAAGTGGTGAAGCAGCCATGAGGCCACTGCAGCCGGCAGGGCTGGCGAGCTTCTTGGCGGCAGGTGCTGTTCTAGGGCTGAGCGCCGCGCAGCTTGCTACCGGCCTCGGCTACAGCTTCCCCTTGAGTCCTTGGACGATGATCTTGATGCTGCCGCTAATTGGGGTTGCGATTTATCTGGCGACGCTGCCGATCTATCGCTATCGAAAGAGTCTGGAGAAGTGGGAAAGTGGTCCTAGGCCGTCTCGGCCAAATCCATTCTTTGCATTTAGGGCATTGGTTGTCTCTCGGGCAATCGCCCTCACCGCAGCTTTATTTGCCGGCTGGTATTTAGGCGGACTTATTTGGTTGGTGAGCTTCAGCATTGCTCCCTCGGGACTAACGACCCCAACTGTTTTTGGGGCTATCGGTTCGCTGGTTATGCTCGGCGGCGGCTTGGCGGGAGAATACAACTGCCGTGCACCGCGCGGGCCTAACGAGGAGGCGGAGTGAAAGTAGGGATCATCGGTGACGAGCCGGCAGGCCCGGTCCTGGCGAAGGCTTGGGCTGGTGCTGGCCACGAGGTGATCGGCGTCCATGTTGAGTCCCCGGCGGCAATTGAACGGGTTGAGGCACTTTTGCCAGATATTCCGATTGCTCCGATGGCCGCCGTTGCCGAGGATGCGGAGCTACTTGTTCTGGCTGTTCCAAACGATGACGCTGAGCTAACCTGCGCGGGACTAGCGGACCTGGGGCTATTCGGGCCGAGAAAAATAGTGGTTCACCTATCTCCGCATCGTGGCTACGGGATTTTGGGCGACGCCGCCAGGCACGGAGCAATCCCAATTGCGATGCACCCGCTGATGCACTTCACCGGCACCTCCATGGACCTTGCCGTGATGCAGAACGCCACCATGGTCGTGACCACTCCCGACACTTACAGACCTATCGCGCAGGCGCTGGTGATTGAGCTTGGCGCTGAGCCCTTTGAGCTCAGTGAGCATCAAAGAGGTGCCTATGCAGAGGCCTTTGAGGTTGCCTCTGGATTTTCCTCACTGGTTGTGCAGCAGGCAATGGGTATTTTGGCCGAGGCCGAGGTAATGGAGCCTGCAAAGCTAATTGCTCCAGTTGTAAGGAGCGCTGTCGATGATGCACTTGCAAAACCGGTTATGCCAATAGACCCAGAGGACGCCGCCCAGTGAGGCTCGTCCATACCGTCAGCGAGCTCAAAGAGGTGCTCGCGGAGGTTCGCACCGAGCGGTCGATAGGTTTTGTCCCAACCATGGGCGCCCTTCACAAAGGCCACCTCTCGCTGATTGAGCGTTGCCAGCAAGAAGGCAACTTCACGGTTGTCTCGATCTTTGTCAATCCTCTGCAGTTTTCCTCAGAGGAGGACTACGAGGGTTACCCACGAACACTGGGTGTCGATGCCAGGCTGCTAACGGATGCTTCGGTGGACGTGCTGTTTGCTCCATCTGCAGCCGAGGTCTTTCCCAAAGAGCAGAGCTTCCCGGAGATAGACCCGGGAGTGGTTGGCGAGAGGTTTGAGGGTGAGTTCCGGCCTGGCCATTTCGCCGGCATGCTCAAGGTTGTGAGCAGACTGCTCGACATCGTTGTCCCGGACAAGGCTTATTTTGGCGAAAAGGATGCTCAGCAGGTTGCACTGGTGACGCAGATGGTCGATGCTCAGGTCCACTCTGGTCGCAGAGAGCCGATGAGCGTGGTGGTGTGCCCAACGATTCGCTCAGAGCAGGGACTGGCTCTCTCAAGCAGAAACCTAAGGCTTTCCGGTGCCGAGTTAGAAAGCGCGACAGAGCTCTATCGTGCGCTGGTTGCGGGATCCAAGGCTGGGAAGCTTAGAGCCGAGATTGTTGAGGCAGCAAAGGCCTCTCTTAGCCCCGCGATTAGACTTGAGTACCTAGAGCTGGTCGATGCGAGCAGTTTTGAGATTGTTGAGCGGATTCCTGCTGGTGGGGCGAGATTGATCATCGCCGCCTGGGTGGGAGACGTGAGGCTAATTGACAACCTTTTGATCGGTGGTAGCAAGTGAGTGAAGAGTACGAGGCAGATCTGCCGGAGCAGATTGCTTTTCGTATGCAAAAGCGCGAGCGGCTCAATGAGCTCTCTGACGCCTACCCGGTTTCGCTACCGATAACCCACACCATTGAGGCCACCAAGGCCCACTATCCAAACCTCGAGGCCGACATTGCCACTGGCGATGAGGTAGCTCTCGCCGGCAGAATCATGTTCCTGCGCAACACCGGCAAGCTCTGTTTTGCGACGCTGCAGTCCGGCTCCGGCGAGCGGATCCAGGCAATGATTTCTTTGGACAAGGTTGGCCAGGAAGAGCTCGATAGCTGGAAAGAGCTTGTTGACCTGGGCGATCACGTGTTTGTTCGCGGCGAGGTCATTACCTCAAAGCGCGGTGAGCTGAGCGTCCTCGCAGAAGAGTGGCAGATGGCCGCAAAGACTTTGCGACCCATGCCGAATCTTCACAACGACCTTGAGGAAGAGTTCAGAGTCCGCCATCGCTACATCGACCTTATTGTTCGCGATCGTGCCCGCGAGGTTGTCAAGATTCGCGCTCAGGTGATGCAGTCCTTGCGCAACACTTTTGCCTCCCACGCCTTCACCGAGATCGAGACACCGATGCTGCAGGTCATGCATGGTGGCGCATCGGCAAGACCGTTCAAGACTCACTCGAATGCCTTTGACACCGAGCTGTTTTTGCGGATTGCCCCTGAGCTATTCCTAAAGCGAGCGGTAGTTGGTGGCCTAGAGAGAGTCTTCGAGATCAACCGCAACTTTAGAAACGAGGGTGCTGACCGCACCCACTCGCCTGAGTTTGCAATGCTCGAGAGCTATGAGGCCTACGGCGACTACAACTCAATGGCTCAGCTCACCCAGGAGCTAATTCAGAATGCTGCCAAGGACGTCTTCGGCACCCACGAGGTCGTGCTTGAGGATGGCAGCGTCAATGATTTGGGCGGACAGTGGAAGCGCATCTCTCTCTATGGCTCACTCTCCGAGGCGGTGGGGCAAGAGATCACGCCAGAGACTGACCTCGCCACTCTCAAGAAGCTAGCCGACAAGGTCGAAATTGAGATTGAGCACCCGCTGGCAGGAAAGTATGTCGAGGAGCTGTGGGAGCACCACGTGAAGCCGACACTTGATAAGCCAACCTTTGTCATGGACTTTCCGGTAGATACCTCACCGCTAACCAGGGACCACCGCGAAACCTCGGGGGTTGTTGAGAAGTGGGACCTATACGTAAACGGTTTTGAGCAGGCAACCGGCTACTCCGAGCTAGTCGATCCAGTGGTTCAGCGCGAGCGGTTCGTGAAGCAGGCAGAGCTTGCCGCAAAGGGCGATCCCGAGGCCATGAAGCTCGATGAGGAGTTTTTGAAGGCGCTTGAGTTCGGCATGCCACCCTCAGGTGGAATGGGCATGGGAATCGACAGGCTGCTTATGTCACTAACTGGTTTGGGCATTCGGGAAACCATTTTGTTCCCGCTGGTTAAGTAACCCATGGGCTTTTTTGAAGTTGTGCTGGACGCACTTATCTCCTTGATTCCGCCGGCCTTGGTCGGTGTGCTTTTCTGGGTAATGATGCGCTCGATTTTGCGTGCTGACCAGAAGGAGCGGGACACCTACAGCGAGATCGAGGCAGAGGAGCGCGCAAAGCGCGCTAACGCCTTGGGCGAACAGCCCTAGTTTTCGCCCAACTAGGCACCTAACATCGAGATACACATTTTGGAGGTGCCAGCTTGTTCGAGAAATTTACCGACAAGGCTCGTAGGGTTGTCGTGCTTGCCCAAGAAGAGGCAAAGCTTTTAAATCACAACTACATCGGCACCGAGCACATTTTGCTCGGCCTAATTCACGAGGGTGAGGGAGTCGCCGCCAAGGCGCTAGAGGCTCTCGGCATCAACCTCGAGCAGGTTCGCGAGCAGGTCCAGGACATCATTGGTCAGGGCCAGCAGTCACCATCGGGTCACATTCCTTTTACTCCTAGGGCCAAGAAGGTCCTGGAGCTCAGCCTGCGTGAGGCGCTGCAGCTGGGCCACAGCTACATCGGCACCGAGCACCTTCTTCTAGGACTCATCCGTGAGGGTGAGGGAGTAGCGGCTCAGGTGCTTACCAAGTTGGGGGCAGACACCAACAAGGTTCGCCAGCAGGTAATTCAGCTGCTCTCTGGCTACCAGGGTAAAGAGGCCGTATCGGTCGGTGGCGAGGTCGCCCCTCCCCAAAAGGGCAGCCAGGTTCTAGACCAGTACGGACGCAACCTTTCTCAGGCAGCTGCAGAAGGCAAGCTGGACCCGGTTGTTGGTCGTGAGCGCGAGATTGAGCGCGTCATGCAGATTCTTTCCCGTCGCACCAAGAACAACCCAATTCTTATTGGAGAGCCCGGTGTTGGTAAGACGGCGATCGTTGAGGGACTGGCCCAGGCAATTGTCTCCGGCAATGTTCCTGAGACCCTTCGTGGCAAGCAGCTCTACACCCTAGACATGGGAAGCCTCATCGCAGGTTCCCGTTACCGCGGTGATTTCGAGGAGCGCCTGAAGAAGGTGACCAAGGAGATTAGAACTCGTGGTGACATCATTACCTTTATCGACGAGATCCACACCCTTGTTGGTGCCGGAGCGGCTGAGGGCGCCATTGATGCCGCGTCCATCTTGAAGCCAATGCTTGCCCGTGGCGAGCTCCAGACCATCGGGGCAACGACCCTGGACGAGTATCGCAAGCACTTTGAAAAGGACGCGGCTCTTGTCAGGCGCTTCCAGTCGGTGATGGTTTCAGAACCGACTCCTGCGATGGCGATCAACATCCTCAAGGGCCTGCGTGACCGCTACGAGGCTCACCACAAGGTTTCCATCACAGACGGAGCACTTGTCGCAGCTGTCGGTATGAGCGACCGCTACGTCACCGACCGCTTCTTGCCAGATAAGGCAATTGACCTAATCGATGAGGCCGGAGCGAGAGTCAGGCTCAGTTTCCTCTCATCCCCTCCAGAGCTCAAGGAGATGGAAGACAAGGTTGCAGCGGTCAAGGCCGCCAAGGAACAGGCAATTGCGGACCAGGACTTTGAGCTGGCCGCCTCCAAGCGTGATGAGGAGAAGAAGCTCACCTCCGAGAAAATCAAGATGGAGAAAGAGTTCCGCGAGGGCAAGGTAGACCAGACAGGCCTTGTTGACGAGGGCCTAATCGCTGAGGTTCTTGCGCAGGCAACCGGAATCCCCGTGTTCAAGCTCGGCGAGGAAGAGGGCGCAAAGCTCATCTTCATGGAGCAGGAGCTTCACAAGCGAGTTATTGGTCAAGAGGCAGCAATAGCTGCGCTTTCAAAGACCATTCGTCGTCAGCGTGCTGGCCTGAAAGACCCGAAGCGCCCCTCTGGCTCCTTCATCTTCGCCGGCCCTACCGGTGTTGGTAAGACTGAGCTGGCCAAGGCACTCGCAGAATTCCTATTCGACGACGAGGACGCCCTGATTGCTCTAGATATGAGCGAGTACTCGGAGAAGCACACGGTTTCTAGGTTGTTCGGTGCCCCTCCGGGATTCGTTGGTTTCGACGAGGGCGGTCAGCTGACCGAGAAGGTCCGCCGCAAGCCATTCTCTGTCGTGCTCTTTGATGAGATAGAGAAGGCCCACCCCGACATCTTCAACTCCCTGCTTCAGATTCTTGAGGAGGGTCGTCTAACCGACGGTCAGGGAAGGGTAGTTGACTTCAAGAACACCATCATCATCATGACCACGAACCTCGGTTCCCGCGAAATCTCTCGTGGTGCTCTGGGCTTCACCCTCGAGGGTGATGCCGCGAATGATTACGATCAGATGCGCTCAAGGGTTAACGAGGAGCTCAAGAAGAACTTCAAGCCAGAGTTCCTAAACCGTGTTGATGAAGTAATCGTCTTCCCACAGCTCACCCGTGAAGAGCTCATGCAGATCGTCGACCTGTTTATCGGTCGTCTGCAGCAGCGCCTGGATGAGCGCGATCTGAAGTTGGTCCTCACCACAAACGCCAAGGAGAGGCTCATCGAGCTGGGTTATGAACCCTCCCTCGGAGCGAGGCCTCTTCGCAGGACTGTGCAGCGCGAAATCGAGGACGAGATTTCAGAGCGCATCCTCACCGGAGACATCCAGAGCGCCCAGGACATCAAGGTCGACTTCGTTTCAGAGGCCTTCACCTTCGAGACAACTAGCCGCGAGGCAGAGGCGGTAAAGAAGTAAGTGACCGAGGTTCAGCGCTACGAGGTAGTCGGCAAAAAGCCTGGTTTTGAAATCAGGCAGTATGCCCCTCACGTGCTGGTAACCAAGTCGATGTCTGGAAGTCTTTCGGCTGCCGGTTCCAATGCCTTCCGCTACCTAGCTGGCTATATCGGCGGTGAGAACGCAGACCGCCAGCAAATTGCCATGACCGCTCCTGTGCTTCAGCACAAGCAGCCATCTGGCTATGAGGTCGCATTTGTGATGCCCGACCACATGGAAGATGCCCCCGCTCCACTGCGAGAGGGCATGGAGGTCAAGAAGGTTGATGGGGTTCTGATGGCGGCAAAGCGCTTTTCCGGACTCGCAACAGACGAGCTTTTCGAGCGCAAAGGGAAGAAACTCCTAGAGGAGTTGCGAGCTGCCGGTTACGAACCTGTTGGTGAGGTCAGCTACGCCCGCTATAACGGCCCTTGGACACCTGCACCGCTTCGTCGCAACGAGGTGTTGGTGGCGCTAAGCGCCTAGCTATCGCCATAATTGGCAGATGCTTTCGATTCGCTCCGCGGTAACTAGTGACGTCCCAGCCATTCGCAAACTAGCCGACCCACTCGTTGAAAAGCGCATCCTGCTGGGTAAGGAGCTGGTCGAGCTCTATGAGTCCATCCAGGAGTTTGTCGTTGCCGAACTCGATGGGGAGCTTGTTGGGTTCGGTGCGCTTCATGTGATGTGGCGAGATTTAGGTGAGGTTAGAACCCTTGCGGTTTCGGAAAGTGCGAAGCGAAAGGGCGTCGGAACAGCACTGCTGAGCGAGCTCCTGCAGCGGGCTAAGGCCTTGGGCATCAAGAGGGTGTTTTGCCTGACCTTCGAAAGAGACTTTTTTGCCTCTCACGGATTCCAGGAGATCAGCGATATCCCCGTTGACCCAGAGACCTACGCCGAGATGGTCCGCTCCCACGACGAGGGTGTTGCGGAGTTCCTTGATCTCGCAAGAGTTAAGCAGAACACGCTTGGAAACAGCCGAATGCTGAGGCACCTCTAACTAGATTTACCTTATGGCTACCGACGAAAGCGTCTATCGCACACGAAGAATCGGCGCTTTGGTGGTGCTGGTAGCCCTCATCGCAGGTATCTGGGGGATTCCCCAGCTATTGGCAAATACTGGCCAAGAGGTCCTACCGACCGAGGAAGCAACGGCGACCGAAGAGGCCATACCTGCTGAGATCACAAACTGCGCCCCTGGCGTGGTTTCGGTTGAGGTAATGATCGGGAAGCTAATAAGCGGCGATGCCGATAATCAGGTCGTGGAGACCTTCAACTCTTTTGCCCCTGACACCAACCCCGATATTTGGTACGAGATAACCAACAACGGACTGGTCGACTGCAAGTTCAACGTAGGTTCTCGTGTGACGTTCTTCACCATCACCTCAGGAGAGCAGACCTACTGGTCCTCACGAGACTGTGACCGCAGCAACGACACTGACCGCTTTGTCACTCTCGGTTCAAATACCCCAGAGGAGGCAGCCGCAAGCCCCTGGGAGAAGTCCTACTCCTCAGAGAATGGCTGCAATCTAAGTGGCAATGACCTGGTGCCAACCGCAGGAGCCACCTACAAGATCAAGGTTGAGGTCAACGGAGTTATCTCCGAGGAAAAGCGCTTCATTCTCAACTAAGGGCTGCCGCGATGGCGGCAGCGAGCTGTGAACTAGAAGAGTCAATTACTTTCTTGTGACCGAGGCGTTTCGCCTCAGATTGTCTAAGTGCAGGGTTAGTTACACCACGAATTTCGCCGCTGAGGCTGATTTCCCCAAAGGCCGCGAGCGACTGCGCAGCTGGCCTGTCTTTGACCGCCGATGCAATTGCTATCGCAATTGCTAAATCAGCTGCGGGCTCGGTTATCTTCATGCCGCCCACGGTTGAGACGTAGACGTCTCGGTCTGAGAGGCTCAGTCCGGCTCGGCGCTCTAAAACGGCGAGAAGCATTGCTACCCGCGCAGAATCAACTCCGTTGGTCACCCGTCTCGGTTGCGGGGAGCCACTCTTCACAACCAGAGCCTGGATCTCTGCTCTCAAGGCCCTGCGCCCTTCGACTGTGATGGTGATGCAGGTTCCTGAGACATTGGTCTGCTGCTCCGAGACAAATAGGGCAGATGGGTCTGGCACCTCAATAATGCCCTCGCCACTCATTTCGAAGCAGCCAACCTCATCGGTTGGGCCAAAGCGATTCTT
>JBMUBK010000022.1:0-14729 GCA_049457355.1 Aquiluna sp. | reverse complement strand
GTTGCCGCTGCCTACTGGCGGGGCAACGAAAACAACAAGCAGCTACAGCGCATTTACGGCACCGCCTGGCCCACCGTCGAGGCCAAGGAGGCGTACCTTGAGCGTCTTCAGGAGGCTCAGCGTCGCGATCACCGAAAGCTCGGCGCTGAACTAGACCTATTTAGCTTCCCTGACGAGATTGGCTCTGGATTAGCCGTGTTTCATCCAAAGGGTGGCGTCATCAGACGCGTCATGGAGGACTACAGCAGGAAGCGACACGAAGAGGCCGGCTACGAGTTTGTCTACTCGCCTCACATAACCAAGTCAAACCTCTTTGAGACAAGCGGTCATCTCCAGTGGTACTCCGAGGGAATGTTCCCAGCACTAAAGCTCGATGCTGAGCTCGATGCAGATGGAAAGGTAAAGAAGCAGGGGCAGGACTACTACCTAAAGCCGATGAACTGTCCCTTCCACATCTTGATCTTCAAATCCAGATCCAGGAGCTATCGCGAATTGCCGCTGAGGATGTTTGAGTTCGGCTCTGTCTACAGGTATGAAAAGTCCGGAGTACTCCATGGCTTGACCCGTGTGCGCGGCATGACCCAGGACGATGCCCACCTGTTTGTTACCCCAGAGCAGCTCGAATCTGAACTGACCAGTGTCCTGAATTTTGTGCTTGATCTGTTGCGCGATTATGGCCTGGATGATTTCTACCTGGAGCTATCTACCAAGGAAGAAGGAAATCCGAAGTTCGTGGGCGACGACGCCATTTGGACAAGTGCCACCGCAACGTTAGAGAAGGTTGCCAAGGCGAGCGGACTGGAGCTGGTTCCAGATCCAGGCGGCGCCGCTTTCTACGGGCCAAAAATCTCCGTTCAGGCTAGGGATGCCATCGGTCGTACGTGGCAGATGTCAACGATTCAGCTTGATTTCAATCTGCCTGATCGCTTTGACCTCGAGTACGTTGCCAGCGACGGAGAGCGCCACCGTCCGATCATGATCCACCGGGCCCTCTTTGGCTCCATAGAGCGCTTCTTTGGCGTGCTCACAGAGCACTACGCAGGACATTTCCCTCCGTGGCTCGCACCGGTTCAGGTCGTTGGTATTCCCGTCGCGGACGAGTTTGCCGCGTACCTGGAAGATTTCATGCAAGATCTGAAGTCTTCAGGAGTTAGAGGTTTTGTGGACAGAAGTGATTCGAGGATGCAGAAGAAGATTCGTGATCACACCCTTGACCGCGTCCCGTTCTTGCTTCTTGCAGGAGAGCGTGACGCTGGTGCTAAGACCGTCAGCTTCCGCTATCGCTCTGGTGAGCAGGTAAACGATGTTGGCCTCGAGGATGCCAAGAGGATCATTCTCGATGCAATTAGCGAGCGGAGGCAGGTCTAATGGCTGATCCCCTCGACAATTTTGGAGCAATGAAGGATGGCTTCGAAAGGCTTTGGACACCCCACCGGCTTGTCTACCTTCAGGAGTTGCAGCAACCAGCAGATGAAGATTGCCCCTTCTGCGCAGCTCCCAATAAGGACCCAGAGGATGGCCTGGTAGTCAAAAAGGGTGAGACCTGTTTTGTACTGCTAAACCTCTTTCCTTACAACCCAGGGCACATGCTTGTATGTCCTTATCGCCACGTCGATACCTACGACCTCGCCACAGAGGACGAGGTCGCCGAGATGTCGCTGCTGACACAGCAGGCGATGCAGACTCTGCGGAATGTAAGTGGGACGCACGGGTTTAACATCGGGATGAATCAGGGAGAGGTCGCCGGAGCAGGAATCGCCTCACACCTTCACCAGCACATAGTTCCGCGCTGGAGAAACGACTCAAATTTCTTCCCAATCATCGCCCAAACAAAAGCAATGCCCAGACTGCTCGGTGAGGTTAGAGAAACAATTGCTAACAACTGGGTCAACGAAGCTTAGGATTGTCACATGTCCCAGAACAAAAACGAAGGTACTGATCTAGTTAAGCGCGGTTTAGCGGAGATGCTAAAGGGCGGCGTCATCATGGATGTCGTTACCCCCGAGCAGGCCAAGATTGCCGAAGACGCCGGCGCTGTTGCTGTTATGGCACTGGAGCGCGTACCCGCAGACATCCGTGCAGAGGGCGGTGTCGCTCGCATGAGCGATCCAGACCTGATTGATCAGATCATCAACACCGTTTCAATTCCAGTAATGGCTAAAGCGAGAATCGGTCACTTCGTCGAGGCCCAGATCCTCGAAGCTCTGGAGGTCGACTACATCGATGAGTCGGAGGTTCTATCACCTGCTGACTATGTGAACCACATCGACAAGTGGCAGTTCAACGTCCCCTTCGTTTGCGGTGCCACCAACCTCGGTGAGGCACTTCGCCGTATCACGGAAGGTGCCGCCATGATCCGTTCAAAGGGCGAGGCCGGAACAGGGGACGTCTCAGAGGCGATGAAGCACATCAGAACCATTCGTGGCGAGATCGCATCGCTAACAGCCAAGAGTGCCGACGAGCTTTTCGTTGCGGCTAAGGAGCTACAAGCTCCCTACCAGCTAGTAAAAGAGGTAGCCGAGACTGGCAAGTTGCCTGTGGTTTTGTTTGTTGCAGGTGGGATTGCCACGCCCGCAGATGCTGCTCTGATGATGCAGCTTGGTGCCGATGGAGTATTTGTTGGTAGCGGTATTTTCAAGTCTGGAAACCCTGCCGAGCGCGCCAAGGCAATTGTCAAGGCCACAACCTTCTACTCAGATGCAAAGCAGGTTGCTGATGCGTCGCGTGGCCTAGGAGAGGCAATGGTCGGTATCAACGTGGCCGACCTGCCAGCTCCACACCGTCTCGCGGAGCGTGGCTGGTAATTGCCAATCGGAGTCCTGGCTCTCCAGGGTGACGTCAGAGAGCACATTCAATTACTTACCGAGTTAGGTAGCAGCGCCTTAGAGGTAAGAACGGCCGACCAGCTAGCGAGTTGCGATGCACTTGTCATCCCAGGAGGAGAGAGCACCACAATCTCGAAGCTCCTGGTCAACTTTGGTCTTATGGACCCAGTCAAAGACTTCGTCTCTTCCAAGCCAGTACTTGGCACCTGCGCAGGGCTTATCTTGCTTAGTGAAGAGGTCGTTGGAAGGCTGCCTGACCAGCAGTTGATTGGAGGCCTACCAATAACAGTGGAGCGCAATGCCTATGGCGGCCAGACACACAGTTTTGAAGCTGAGGTTGACTTCACCGAAGTTTCGGAGACCGCAGCATTCATTCGAGCCCCAAGGATCGTAGATGTCAAGGGCTGTGAAGTAATAGCCAGGTTGGGTGATGAGCCAGTGGCAATCCGGCATGCAAATGTTTTTGGGGCGACCTTCCACCCCGAGCTAACAGGAGCAAAAGAACTCCACAGGCAGTTTATAAACGCAGTTGAGAGTGCTTGAGGCTGTAACTTAGGTAACCATGTCAGGACATTCCAAGTGGGCGACCACTAAGCACAAAAAAGCCGCCAACGATGCAAAGCGCGCGAAGCTTTGGGCGAAGCTAATAAGAAACATTGAGGTTGCAGCCCGCACAGGTGGAGCGGACCCGGAGGGGAATCCGACCCTCTACGACGCCATCTACAAGGCGAAGAAGAGCTCGGTTCCCGGCGACAACATTGATAGAGCTGTCAAGCGCGGTTCCGGCGACCTTGGCGATGGCGTTGATTACCAAAACATCCTCTACGAGGGCTATGGCCCCGGGGGAGTGGCGATTCTCATTGAGTGTCTAACTGACAACAAGAATCGAGCGGCCGCCGAGGTTCGACTTGCTTTTACCAAGGGCGGGGGCAACCTTGCTGATCCGGGTTCTGTTAGCTACCAATTCTCGCGTAAGGGCGTGATTGTCCTGCCTGGTGGCATCTCCGAGGACGCTGTTCTGGAGGCAACAATCGAGTACAACATCGAGGACTTCGAATCGGGGCCAGAGAGTGCCGTCCTTACATGTGAAGCGAGTTCTATGGTCGCAGTCCGACAGGCCCTGCAGGATGCAGGCATCGATTACGAGTCGGCCGACGTGGAGTTTGTCTCGTCCATAAAAATAGACGCGGATGCTGATACGGCAGGCAAGATTGTGCGCCTTGTCGACTCCTTGGAGGACCTAGACGATGTTCAAGAGGTCTACACGAACATGGATGTCTCCAACGAGGTTCTCTCGCAGCTTTCGGACTAATGGCGAAGATTCTAGGAGTTGACCCCGGCCTCACCCGCTGCGGATTCGCTCTCGTAGACGGCCAAAAGGCAATAGATTTCGGAGTCTTTCAAACTGATTCAAAGAGCGATCCTGCGGCCAGGGTAGGTGAGATCTCCCAAAAGCTTGAAACCCTTATTGAAAAGCACAATCCAGAACTAGTTGCCTTGGAGCGGGTTTTTGCCCAGGCCAACCTGCGCTCAGTAATGGGTGTGGCACAGGTTTCCGGGGCTCTCATGGCCACCGCTCACAACCGCGGTATTCCAGTCGAGTTCTTTACTCCCAGCGAAGTCAAGGCTGCTGTTACCGGCAACGGCCGAGCGACAAAGGACCAGGTCGGACTTATGGTGAAGGCAATACTTCAACTCGACGAGATTCCTAAGCCAGCCGACGTAGCTGATGCGCTGGCAGTCGCTGTGTGTGCACAAAAACGATCCACCAAGGCCTCTACCCAGGCGCAGCGCAAGTGGGTCGCAGCGTCGAAAGCGGCTAACAGGCAATTAGGTTAGGGCTGTGATATCGACTCTCAGCGGAACTATTGCCTCAATAGGGGTCGATTCTTGTGTGGTCGAGGTTGGAGGGATTGGCCTCCATGTCCACCTAACACCGCGCCACATCCTCAAACTGAAAGCCGGTGAGAAGACCTCCATCGCTACCAGGCTGGTGGTTCGCGAGGATGAACTAAGCCTTTTTGGGTTTCAGTCTTCGCAGGAGAGGGAACAGTTCGACCTGCTCTGCTCAGTCAGTGGGATTGGACCAAAACTTGCAATGACGACCCTTGCGGGAATGGACGCAACTGGGCTCGCCAACGCGGTTAACAACCAGGACGAGGCGGCTTTTAGGGCCATCCCAGGTATTGGACCAAAGACCGCGAAGCTAATCCTCATATCGCTTGGCGGCAAGGTCGGACTAAGCGCCTCAGCGCCGGAGAAAGAGAGAGTGCTTCAGGCGCTACTCCAACTTGGTACCGAAGAGTCTCAAGCAAGAAAGGTGCTCTCAGAAATCGATGACTCTCTGGGTGAATCGGAAGCCCTCAGAACAGCTCTGGCTCAACTTGGCAAAGGCAAACTCAGGTGAGCGATTTAGAGCGTGAGGATCTCGAACTTGAGGCTGCCCTAAGACCGAAGGACCTGAGCGAATTTGTTGGCCAGCAAAGAGTTGTTGACCAACTCTCCTTGGTTATTGCTGCAGCAAAAAAGGACAACCGGAGTGCGGACCACATCTTGCTTGCCGGCCCACCCGGACTCGGCAAGACAACGCTGGCCATGATTGTTGCCGCAGAGTCGGAGCGAACCCTAAAGCTCTCAAGCGGTCCCGCTATTCAGTCTGCAGGTGATCTCGCATCAATCCTTTCAGCGCTCGAACCCTCTGATGTTCTCTTTATCGATGAAATTCATCGGCTCTCGAGAAGCGCTGAAGAGATGCTCTATCTAGCGATGGAGGACTTCCGCGTAGATGTAATGGTTGGCAAGGGACCTGGTGCCTCATCGATCTCTCTCGACATCGCTCCATTCACACTGGTTGGAGCCACAACTCGAAGTGGGATGCTGCCCAACCCGCTTAGAGACCGTTTCGGTTTCACGGCCTTCCTGGAGTACTACGAACCTGCGGACTTGGAACAGGTAATCAAAACCAGTGCCAGGAAGTTGGGGGTCGAAATCGAATCTGATGCTCTTAGTGAGCTGGCCAAGAGATCAAGAGGCACACCCCGAATTGCGAACCGATTGCTTAGGCGGACTAGAGACTTCGCATCGGTGGGGGAGCATGGCGTCATCACCAACGATGTCGTGGTTCAGGCAATGGAACTTTTTGGAGTCGATCAGGCGGGTCTCGACCGAGTTGACAATCAGCTACTAACGCTTCTTGCTACCAAGTTCAACTCAAAACCGGTAGGACTTTCAACGCTGGCGGTGGCACTTGGCGAAGAACCAGACACGATAGAGGCAGTTCTGGAGCCCTACCTAATCCGAGTGGGATTTATTCAAAGAACCCCAAGGGGAAGAGAAATAACGCCGGATGGGATCGCCCACATCCAGCCTTAGCACCACTAGGGGCCATTAACGCCTATAATTTCGGGGGACCTGTTCGGTAAGGAAAGTTTTTGGACGCTCTACTATTGGCCGTTTTGGCGCTGATGATCATCTTTTTGGTCATGCAGAATCGCCGCCGCAAGAAGGACGTCGAGGCAATGCAGAACACCCTGGAGGTAGGCGTTCAGGTCATCTTGCACGCAGGAATCAAGGGCAAGGTGCTAGCTGTCTCAGAAGATGAGCTGGAGATCGAGTCTGGAAAAGGCACGAAGCTGAGAGTGCTTCGTGGAGCGGTTGGAAAAGTACTGCCCGCTGAGGAGAAGTAACCGTTGGCTGAAAATACGACCGCGAGGTCGGCCAGAAGCAGGATTTCCTGGATTACAGGTATAGCTGCATTTTTTGTCGCACTCATCACCTGGGGCACAGTTACAGCTCAGCCTGGCGCTAGCTGGGCACCTGAGCTCGCACTCGACCTTCAGGGCGGTACCCAACTGATATTGACCCCATCCATAGCAGATGGTCAGCAGGCATCGCTTGAGCAGCTGAACCAAGCTGTCTCGATTATTCGTCAAAGAATTGACGGTTCGGGCGTTGGTGAGGCTCAGGTCACAATCCAAGGCAACGAGAACATTGTCGTCGCAATCCCTGGCACTCCGGACGCAAATACGCTTCAGCTAATTAAGGCCAGCGCGCTTCTTGAGTTCAGGCCAGTCATTACCTATGCAGACTCAATCCCGCTCGGGGAAGATGCAGAGCCTGTTGATCTAGAGTCGCTGAGTGATGTGCCGGCAACACAGCCAGTGAATGCATCTGATGCCGCTTGGGTCACAGAGCGCTTGCTGGCTGAGTTTGAAGGCTTCGACTGTTCAACCCAGTTCAGGACCCCAGGTCAGGTTGATGACCCTGCCAAGCCCCTGGTTACCTGTGATGATTTCCTAAGGTTCAAGTACATTCTTGGCCCAGTCGAAGTTCGCGGTGAGAACATCTCGGACGCTTTTGCGGGTACCATCACCACCCAGACCGGAGCCTCGACAAACACCTGGGCTGTAAATCTTGAGTTCGATCCTGAAGGTACAAACTCCTTTGGGTTTGTTACCTCCAGGCTTTTTGGTCTTCCAAGTCCGCAGAACCAGTTCGCAATTACTTTGGATGGCCTGGTGATCACAGCTCCATCCACGAACGCTGTCATCACAAATGGCCAAGCGCAGATCACCGGAAACTTCACCCAGGAAAGCGCAACGGTTCTTGCCGATCAATTGAAGTACGGTGCTCTGCCAATTGGCTTTGAGGTGCAGTCCCAGGAGAACATCTCTGCCACTTTGGGAGACGAGTCCCTGCGCTCTGGGCTAATCGCCGGACTTATTGGATTGATCTTCGTGATGATCTACATGGCCTTCCAGTATCGAGGCCTGGCCAGCGTTGTGCTCGGCTCGCTTTTGATTGCAGCGCTTCTGGTTTACCTGTTCATCGCCTTCCTTTCATGGAGGCAGGGTTACAGGCTCTCCCTGGCAGGTGTCGCAGGTTTGATCGTTGCAATTGGTATCACGGCCGACTCCTTCATCGTCTACTTCGAAAGAATCAGGGACGAGCTACGCGATGGTAGGAGTCTTGAAATCGCTGTCGAGGCAGGTTGGAAGCGCGCTTTCAGAACGATTCTGGTTTCCGACGCGGTTAGCTTCACAGCTGCCGTTGTGCTCTACCTGCTTACATCGTCCTCGGTTCGAGGATTCGCCTTCACATTGGGTCTAACAACCCTGATCGACCTATTGATAGTTACGCTCTTTACCCACCCAGTTGTGCAGCTGTTGGCAAGGAACAAGTTCTTTGCTTCCGGACACCGTTTCTCCGGATTCGACCTAAGCGCAGCCAAGGCCTCCTATCGCGGCCGAGGAGAATTCAGGGTTGGAGCAGAGGTTTCCTCGGGCAAGGTCAAGAAGGCCTCAAAGGAAGCCCAGAAGCGACAGACAATCGCGGAGCGAAAAGCCCGCCAAGCACTGGAGGATGGCGATGAGTAAATTCAGAAAACTCGGTAACCAGCTCTACTCCGGAGAGCGATCTTTTGACTTCGTGGGCAAGAAGAATCTCTGGTACGCAATTGCAGCCGTTGCAGTGATCCTTGCGGTTTCGCTGCCGATTCTGCGTGGTGGGTTTAACTTCGGCATCGAATTCCGCGGTGGTAGCGAATTCCGTGTGAATAACTCCCAGGAATTGCCGCAGTCCTTGGCAGTTGAGACAGTGACCGAAATAGTGCCTGGTGTCCAGGTCAATGTTGCGGCTGTTGGCTTTGCTGATCTAAGAATTCAGACAGAGCAGCTCGAGGACGTTGAGTCGGAGGAGGTTCGTCTCGCTCTAGCTGATGCATTTGGCGTCGACGCAGCTGAAGTCGCCTCTAGCTTTGTTGGACCGAACTGGGGAGCCGACGTAACAAGGCAGGCTTTGATTGGTCTTGGGGTCTTCTTGCTTCTTGTCTCACTGCTAATGGCGTTCTACTTCCGTTCATGGAAGATGTCCGTGGCGGCCCTGCTTGCCCTTGCTCACGACCTCGTGTTGACTGCTGGTGTTTACGCAGGTGTGGGCTTTGAGGTCACTCCTGCAGCTGTGATTGGGTTCCTGACAATCCTTGCCTACTCCCTATATGACACCGTGGTTGTGTTCGACAAGGTGCGAGAAAACACGCTTGAGATTGAGCTTTCTGACACTAGGACATTCGGTGAGATGGTGAACCTCGCGGTGAATCAGACTCTAGTTAGATCCATCAACACTTCGGTAGTTGCGGTATTGCCTGTTGGTTCAATTCTCTTCATCGGCTCGCTAATTCTTGGGGCTGGAACTCTGCGCGATATCGCTCTGGCTCTGTTTGTTGGAACCATCGTCGGTACCTATTCTTCGATATTCCTTGCTGCCCCGATCTATGCGCACCTGCGCTCGGGCGAGAAGGAGCTAAAAGAAGCTTCTGAGAGGGTTTTGGCCGGTCGCGAATAGAATTCTCACTACCTAGTTAGGAGTGAGAGATGTCCGATAGCCTCGCGAGTTCTCTGCGCTCCAGACTGCCCAGAATTTTTACCCGCTCAACTGGCCTGCTATCTAACGAGCTAAATGAGCTAATCCGCACGGTTAGGACCAACCACCCACGTTCCGACTACCAAGTTGTCGAGCGCGCCTATCGAACCGCAGAGCGCTTTCATGAGGGACAGAAGCGCAAGTCGGGAGAGGACTACATAACCCACCCTCTAGCAGTTGCTCGTATTCTCGCCGATCTTGGTAGTGGCCCTGCCACGATCGCTGCTGCATTACTGCATGACACCGTTGAGGACACTGATTACTCCATTGATCAGCTGCGAGGCGACTACGGCGAAGAGATCGCGCTATTGGTCGACGGCGTGACAAAGCTCGACAAGATGCAGTTTGGTGACACTGCCCAAGCCGAGACCATGCGCAAGATGGTGGTCGCGATGAGTCGCGATGTGCGGGTTTTGGTCATCAAGCTGGCCGACAGGTTGCATAACGCCCGCACGTGGGGCTTTGTCTCGCCGGAGTCGGCGAAGCGGAAAGCACAGGAGACGCTGGAGATTTATGCCCCTCTTGCCCACAGACTTGGAATCTCGACGATGAAGGTTGAGCTCGAGGACATAAGCTTCGCTGTTCTATACCCAAAGGTTTACGAGGAGATAGTTTCCCTTGTTGGTCAGCGCAACCCGTCCAGGTCCGACTACACAGACAAAGTTATCGAGGAGATTGATGCCGAACTTCGCGGGGCGAAAGTAAAGGGCAAGCTCGATGGCCGGCCCAAGCAGTATTACTCCATCTACCAGAAGATGGTTTTACGTGGCCGGGAGTTCGACGACATTTACGACCTTGTAGGTATCCGGGTAATCGTACCTACCGTAAGGGACTGCTATGCGGCTCTGGGCGCAATTCACGCCCGCTGGTCACCTTTGCCAGGACGCTTCAAGGACTACATTGCGATGCCCAAGTTCAACCTTTACCAATCTCTTCACACCACCGTGGTAGGTCCCGAGGGGCGAAGCGTAGAGATACAGATCCGAACCCAGGAAATGCATCAAAGGGCTGAGTTTGGCGTTGCCGCTCACTGGAAATACAAGCAGACCGCGGCCAAGGGAGGCGACAAGGAGGTTGACTTCGCCTGGCTGAAGCAGCTGAGCGATTGGCAGGAGGAGACTGCCGATCCAGGGGAGTTCTTGGACAATCTCCGGTTTGAGATTGGTGCAAAGGAGCTTTACGTTTTCACCCCCAAGGGCAAAGTTGTTGGCCTTAGTGCAGGTTCCACGCCAGTGGACTTCGCCTATGCCGTTCACACAGAGGTTGGCCACAAGACCATTGGTGCGAAGGTAAATGGGCGGCTGGTGCCACTTGAGACCAAGCTTCAAGCCGGGGATGTAATTGAGGTCCTCACCTCGAAATCAGAAAGTGCCGGTCCGAGTAAGGATTGGCTGAACTTTGTTGCGTCTCCTAGGGCCAGGGCAAAGATCAAGCATCACTTCACTCAGGAGCGAAGAGAGCTTGCAAGCGAGGAGGGCAAGGAGGCGCTAGCAAAGGCTCTTAGACGAGCTTCACTACCTGTCCAATCAATGATGAACGGGGAGCTCCTAGCTGAGGTTGCGGAGGAGCAGAAGCTGGCCGATGTTCAAGCACTGCTCAGCGCGATTGGGCAGGGCCAAGTCTCAACCTCAAGCGTCATTGAGCGCCTAAAGCTACTGCACGGAATAAGTCCAGATCCAGACACCGAAGAAATCCCAGTTCAGGTTCCGCGTTCATTGCGAGGACAAAGGACAGACAACCAGGGAGTTCTAGTAAAGGGCTCACCTGACGTCATGACCAAGATGGCCCGCTGCTGCACACCGGTGCCCGGGGACGAAATTACCGGCTTCATCACCCGTGGCGAGGGGGTGTCGGTTCACAGAGTTGACTGCAAAAACGTCAAGAGCCTTGTGAAGGAGCGCATTGTTGAAGTGTCTTGGGCCGAACAGGCCAGGGGAGTCTTCATGGTGCAGATCCAGGTTGAGGCTCTTGACCGCTCAGGGTTGCTCTCAGACGTTACCCGGGTCCTCACCGAGTCTCATGTGAACATCTTGAGTGCATCCGTAAGCACCGGTCGAGACCGAGTAGCGATTTCAAAGTTTGTGTTCGAGATGGCGGACCCCTCACACCTAGATCATCTTCTGAATCAGGTGCGCAGAATCGATAACGTCTATGACGTTTATCGTGTCAAAAGCGCTTAGTCCACCGCGTTTTGAGCGGCCTCGAGTAGGGCCTTGCGGGAATCGATCTGAGCCTGTATTTCCTTTTTCTTGGCAGCCGGAGCAGAACTTAGTTCAGCTTCCAGTACGGCTATAACCCCCTCTAGCTGGGTTGCAAGAGAGTTGCTTCGTGCCTTTGCGGCCGGGTCAGAGCGCTGCCAGGCTTCTTTCTGGGCATCTGAAATCTTCGCTTCAACCGCGCGCAATCTCGACTCAACGCTCTTGACCTGGTCCTTTGGTACGTGACCAATTCTCGACCAAGCGGACTGAATGTCACTAAGCGCCTTCTTGGCCTTGTCAAGATCCTCCACCTTGATGGCCTCCGCCTGCTTTAGCAGCTCAAGCTTCTTCTCAAGATTTGCCTTGTGCTCTGTCGCCAGCTCAGCGTCCTGTTCCTTCTTGGCTGAGAAGATTGCGTCTCCGGCGGCGCGGAAGCTCTTCCAGAGCGACTCCTCGGCCTTCCCGGCCTTGCCTGCAGCCTTCCACTGCTCCTGAAGCGCCTTATAGTCGCCGGCTGCCTTTGCACCTTTGCTAACCAGAGCTTCAGCTTTCGCGACTAGATCGGACTTGGTCTTTTTCGCTTCTTTGAACTTGTTATCGAGAGTGGAAAAATATGCCCGTCGTCCGGACTCAAACTTGGCGCGTGACTGGCTGAACCGCTTCCAAATGGGGTCCGTCTGAGCCTTTGGGACCTTTGGCCCATCTTTTTGAATTGCCTGCCAGCGCTCAAAGAGCTCCGCCATCTCTGTCGCCGACTTCTTCCAGTTGATTCCCCCGAGATTAGAGACGATTGCTTCGGCTCTTGACGCGATTTCTTCCTTGTCCTTCATTGCTTGTGCAATAGCTTCTTCACGCGCAGCGGCAGCCTTCTCCGCTGCCTGAGCAATGGCAGGCTCAACTGCTGCCAAGCGCTGCCTCAAAGAGGTGAGGTTTCCAACAGCCTTGGGCTCGGTGCAGTCTTTGACAAGTGTTACGTGGGTGGCCTTGAGGCTCTTGACGTCGGTAATGCCGGAGGCGATTCGTTGCTCCAAGATTCGGACCTGCGCCTCTAGATCATCAAACTTCTTCGTGAAGAAAGCCATGGCCTCTTCGCCAGTCACATCGGGGTACTGGCCTACGAGCCTCTCGGTTCCGGCGTCGATTACATAGACGTTGTTCTTGTCGTCTACGCGACCAAATTCATTGCTTGTCAATTGTTCTCCCGACCTGCGACGCTTTACTCTACCGAAACATTTTCAAGTGTGACCGCTTCAAGTGGAGGTCCGTCAGTTGCCCCACCTGCGACTCCAGCTTCCGCGATTGCCTTGATGGCATCGAGGCCTCCTGTGACAGAGCCGAATACGGTGTAGCCACCTACGCTATCGGAGGGAATCTGGGAGTCCTGGTAAACGATAAAGAATTGTGACCCCATTGAATAGTCATCCCCACCACGTCTTGCCATTGCGATTACGCCCTCGTAGTAGACGTCTGCAATTGGTGCGTTCTCTATAGGTCCGAATGTGTAGCCGGGACCACCGGTGCCATCCCCATTGGGGTCACCACACTGCAACACATAAATTCCAGCGGTTGTGAGCCTGTGACAGCTAAGTCCTTCGAAGTAACCGTCTTGGGCAAGGCTCACAAAGCTGGCAACCGCCTGGGGGGCAGCCGCTCCATCAAGCTCGAAGTCCAGCTCGCTGCCAGCAACGTTCATGGTTCCGGACCAAATCCGATTCTCTGCCAAAGAAGCATCGGGCACCGCTGGATCAAGCTCTCGCGGCTCGGCTGTCTCAGCGACTTGCTCATCCGGTGTTTCGGAGGTCTCCGCAACTATCTCCTCGTTGGCCGACCCTGGGCCAAAGCCGAAGTAGGCGAGCTGGCCACCAAAGGCAATCACCAGTGCCACAGCGCCACCAATAAGCGCAAGGCGGTTATCCCTCTTGTTTCTCTCGGCACGCCTTTGAACGACCTGCTGCTTGGCTTGGTAGTTGGCTAACTGCTCTTTTGATTTCATGCTCACGCTCCGACAGGTAATTCTAGGTGGAGGAATACAATCGGCGTGTGTCGCAACAACCGTTAGCCGAGAGACTAAGGCCCAAGAGTCTTAGTGACTTCGTTGGCCAGAAAGCAGCACTTGTAGCAAATGGTCCGCTAGCGCGCTTAGTCTCAGGCGACATCTCAAAAACCATGAGCTCGGTAATTCTCTGGGGCCCACCGGGAAGTGGCAAGACGACTCTCGCCAGGATGATCTCGCACGCCGGCTCGTCGAAGTATGTTGAGCTGAGTGCGGTAGATAGCTCTGTCTCGCAGGTTAGAGACGTCATAAACGAAGCCAAGGCACTCAGGGACAGCTTCGAAAAGCCCACCGTGCTATTTCTCGACGAAATACATAGGTTCTCGAAGGCGCAGCAGGATTCGCTCCTAGGGGCAGTTGAGTCCGGAGTAATCACTCTGATAGCGGCGACCACCGAAAACCCTAGCTTCAGCGTTATAAAGCCGCTGATTTCTAGATCTCTTGTCATTGCCCTTGAGCCACACGATCAGGACGACATACGAGCAATCCTCGAAAGAGCATCGAAGGAGCCCGAGTTTAAAGAGCTGGAGATTGCACAAGAGGCCATGGAATACATCGCAACAATCTCTCAGGGTGATGCAAGACGCGCTCTTGCCATTTTGGAGGCAGCTGGCAACCGAGGTGACAAACAGTTGACTGTGGAGGGAGTCAAAGAAACAGCCTCGTTGACTCTGGCCTATGACCCAGATGGCGACCAGCACTACGACACTATCTCTGCGTTCATAAAGAGTGTTCGGGGTTCTGATGCCGACAGCGCGCTGCACTACCTGGCCAGGATGATTGTCGGGGGAGAGGACCCAAGGTTCATCGCACGAAGGCTGATGATCCTGGCTAGCGAAGACATTGGCTTGTCTGATCCCCAGGCGATGGTAGTCGCAGAGGCATGCGCGTCAGTGGTGGAAAAGATCGGAATGCCAGAGGGTCGGATCCCCTTAGCCCAAACCACTATCTACCTGGCACTAGCGCCTAAATCAAACAGGGCCTATGCCGCCATCGATGCCGCCATTGCGGACGTCAAGAATGGACTCACTCCACCGGTACCGCCACCGCTACGATCCACCGGTGCAACCGGTTATAGGTATCCACATGATTCGGAAGCCGGCATTATCCCTCAGCACTATTCAGATGCTCCGAATTACTACGTGGCAAGCTCGCACGGCTTTGAAAAGACCCTGGGCGAGCGTCTAGAGCAGATCAGGAAGATTCTCGGCTCTAGTGACAAGTAGTTTCCAG
>JBMUBK010000021.1:0-16437 GCA_049457355.1 Aquiluna sp. | reverse complement strand
AGAGCAAGCTGGTTGCCTGTTGCAGGCGTTACCGATTCAACACCGAGCTCCTCAGCGGTTTTACGAGCGGCCTGAATGTCTTTGGGTTCTGAGCCAAAGTCCTCGGCAAATTTCCAGCTAGCAATCTTGTCAATCATCTTGCGCACAAGCTTAGGTAGCGAGATGGCATTTCCCTCGCATTCATAGGGGGTAAACTCCAATGCATGTTTGGTCTGAGCGCTGAAAAGCTTTTGCTACTTGCACTACTTGCAGTTCTGATCATCGGCCCCGAGAGGCTCCCCTACTACGCAAAACAAATGGGCGAATGGGTGAAGAAGGGCAAGCGCATGATTGACAATGCCCAGGAGCAGATGAAGAGCGAACTTGGCGATGGTTTTGAGGACGTCGACTGGAAGAAGCTAGACCCCAGACAATACGATCCTCGCAGGATTGTTCGTGAGGCTCTGAAGGAAGAAAAGCGAAAGCCAAACGCAGCAGAGACTTTGAATCGCGCGAAGCCCCCACAGAAGCCTCTTGAGCTGGGGGAGACCCCGCCATTTGATCTAGAGTCGACCTAAATCTTCCCCATCCAGCGCGCCAGCTTGGTCATCAGTGGTGCCATTCGGTTGTAGTCCTTGGCCCTGTTGGGAAGCCCGATCGGAAGCTTGTTCGCCACTCCAATTGTGCGGTTTTCCGTGAAGCGGAGGATTCCTCTTGGACCCGAGCGACGATCCATGCCGGATTGTTTCATACCGCCCATTGGTGCGGCCATGGTTGCCATAGATGCGCGATAGCCCTCGTTGATATTCACCGACCCGGCCATGAGCCTTGAGGCGAGTTTGAGTGCTTGGTTCTTGTCACCAACAATCGCTGCATTGAGCCCGTACTCGGTTGCATTTGCAAGCTCAACCGCCTCGTCCAATGAGTCGTATCCGACAAGTGCGATAACAGGGCCGAATACCTCTTTGTGAAGAATCTCAGCACCGTGCGGGATGTCTGCTAGCACCGTCGGTGCGTAGAAGTTTGGGCCCACCTCCGTGAGTGCTCTGCCACCGGTTACCAGACGAGCTCCTTCGTCAATTGCTCGCTTGACGAATCCGCTCACTCTTTCAAGTTGAGCGGCCGAGCTCAGGGCCCCAAGGTCAAACTCGAACTTCGAGGAAGAACCAACTTTGAGGGTCTCCACACGCTTTTTGAGCTCGAGCTCAAAAGCTGCCATCGCGTGATTTGGAACATATAGGCGCTCGATTGCCACGCACAGCTGCCCGGCGTTTCCAAAGGCACTGGCAAGGGCCATCTCGGCTGCCTCGGCGACATTTGCTCCGGGAAGAACAATCATTGGGTTCTTACCACCTAGCTCCAGCGAGTATCCAATGAGTCTGCTCGCAGCGCGCTGGGCGACTATCTTGCCGGTTGCGGTTGAGCCGGTGAAGGCTAGGTAGTCACAGTGGTCGATGAGGGCATTGCCAACTTCACTGGCATCCCCGTGCACTACCTGCCACACCTGCGTGGGTACTCCGGCGGAAACCGCAATCTCTTGGGCCAACTGGACGGTCTTCGCGGTCTGATTGTCGGCTTTTTGGACAACGGCATTGCCAGCCATGAGGGCTGGGATTACATCCATCATGGTTAGAGCTAGAGGGTAGTTCCATGGAGTTACGATGCCCACCGCTCCTACCGGTGCGGGTTCGGTGTATGCGGTAATGAGAAGCGGCACACCGCCCCTAACCTTGCGTCTGCGCATCAGCTTTGGCGTCATCTTGGCGTAGTAGGAGATTGCCGCAAGTGCACCGGTCACCTCCTCAAAGGCATGAGAGCGCGACTTACCGGTCTCCCTTTGGAGCATGTCCATCAGATCTTCTTGGCGAGCAATGAGGGCATCTACGAGCTTGCTGGCAACTCTCGCCCTCGCCTTGCCACCTAGTGCTGCCCAGGCTGGTTGCACCTCTCTGGCGCTTTGAAACCTAAGTGCCACATCAGAGGCAGAGTGGGACTCGATCTCGTGAAGGGTGTTGCCAGTTAGCGGGTCTACAACGTTGATAGTGGCCATAGCTAATTAAACGGGATTTATCCCGAGCTTCTTCCCACTTAGCCCTCTGGGTATTGCAGCTATTTCAGTGGCAATTTGCCAAATTGCTTGAGCGGCCGGGTCTTCCGGGTTTTCTGCCACGATCGGCCTGCCCTGATCGCTTGCCTCCCTGAGACTCTCGCTGATCGGTATCTGACCCAAAAGCTTCACAGGACCACCAGAAATACCGCTGAGCCTGTTTGCAACCGCCTCACCACCACCACTTCCAAAGATGTGGTGGCGGTTCCCGTCGATTTCGAGATAGCTCATGTTCTCAATCACACCGAGGATTCCCTGCCCCGTTTGGAGACCAATTGCCCCCGAGCGTTCTGCGACAGTTGCGGCAGCAGCCTGCGGGGTCGTGATCACAATCGAGCTCGCTCCCGGAAGTAGCTGCCCAAGGCTAATGGCCACGTCACCGGTGCCAGGCGGAAGGTCAACGACCAGAAAATCTAGATCGGACCAGTAGACGTCGGTAAGAAACTGCTCAACGGCACGGTGCAGCATCGGTCCGCGCCAGGCAACGGGCTTGTTGTCCTCAACGAAGAAACCAATTGAAATAACCCGGACGTCGTGGCTAATTGGCGGGAGCATTAGCTCGTCAACTTTTGTGGGTCGAGACTCGATGCCCATGATCCCTGGTATTGAGTAGCCGAAGATATCCGCATCTAGCAGGCCAACGTTGTGTCCCTGCTTTGCAAGGGCAACGGCGAGGTTGGCTGTAATGGTGGACTTTCCGACCCCACCCTTGCCGCTGCCCACGAAGATTACCTTTGTCAGCGAACCCTCCATGGCGAATGGGTTGTGCCTGATGGGTTTGTTTCCTCGCAGCTTTGCTTTTAGAACATCTCGCTCTTCGGCGCTCATCGTGGTCATGGTCACCTGGACGGCTTCGTATGCACCCTGTAGTGCACTTGTGACATCGCGCTCAATTGCCTGGGCCGCAGGACAACCCACGATGGTCAATTTGATGACTGCGCTAACACTGTTGCCGGATTCTTCGATGTCGCCGACCATGCCCAGCTCGGTAATCGGTCTGCGAAGCTCTGGGTCGATAACCGAGCTAAGTGCGGCAAGTGCCTTTTCGCTCATTTGGCTTTCTTGGAGCTCTTTGGCTTGTTCAGTTCCTCGAGCAGTTCTGCCATCGCCTGTCTGACCTCGTCGCGAACGTGGTCGCGGGTAGCGACCTCCTCGATTGCAAGTCTTAGCGCAGCCACCTCACGAGCTAGGTACTCGGTGTCAGCGAGGTTTTGCTCGGCTCGCTGTCGGTCCTGTTCGAACTTGACCCGGTCCCTATCGTCCTGTCGGTTCTGGGCCAAAAGAATCAGCGGTGCTGCGTATGAGGCCTGGAGCGAGAGAATCAGGGTCAGCAGCGTGAAGTTCAGTGCTCTTGGATCAAACTGAGCTCCTGTGGGGGCGAGGGTGTTCCAAGTTAGCCAGAGAGCGACAAACACGGTCATCGCGATTAGGAACGCACCGGTTCCCATAGCCCTGGCGAAGCGCTCAGATATTCGCCCGACCGTCTCCTGGCTTAGATAGGGCATGCGGAAGAAGCTGCGCCTGCCCAAAGGTCGCTCGAGCTGCGATTGGTTGCGTGCCATTAGCTCTCCTCCTCACTGCGCCAGTCATCAGGAAGTAGGTGGTCTAGGACATCGTCCACTGTCACAGCACCAATGAGGTGACGCTCTGAGTCAATAACCGGCAGCGCCACAAGGTCATAGGTGGCAAGGTCTCGGTGAATTTGGCCAATTGGGGTGTGGGCATCGATTGGCTCTTGCTCGCTATCGAGCAGCGTGCCCAGCCGCTCGCTGGGTGGATAGCGCAAGAGCTTCTGGAAGTGCACAACACCCAGGTATCTTCCTGCTGGGGTCTCGTAGGGAGGCATGGTGACAAAAACCTGCGCGGCAAGTACCGGCTCCACCTCGCGCCGACGAATAAGCGCCAGTGCCTCTGCGACGGTGGTGTCAGCAGCACAGATAATTGGCTCCGGGGTCATGAGACCACCGGCGGTATAGGGCTCATACTTCAAAAGTTGCCTGATGTCCTCGGCCTCTTCATCGTCCATGAGCTCCAGCAGCGCCTCGGCTCGCTCTGAAGAAAGATTTGCCATGAGGTCAGCAGCATCGTCCGGACCCATCAGATCGAGAACCTCTGCGGCCCTCTGGTCCTCTAGGTCATTGATGATCTCAAGCTGCTCGTCTTCAGGGAGCTCCTCGAGCAAATCCGCAAGCCTCTCATCATCCAGCTCTTCGGCGAGCGCGAGCATGCGATCCTCCGGAAGGTCTAGTACAGCGGTTGCGAGGTCAGCAGGTCTGAGGTCGGCCACGGCACTAAGGAGTTGCTGAGCATCTTGGTCTTGCGGGTCCTCCCTGTTCTCGGCAACGTCCTGCCAGAGCACAAACTCGGTTGGGCCCTTGGCGAAGGGAAGCGCAGTTGACTTGGGCCTTCTAACAAAGAGCTCGGTCTGTACCCACTCGCCGCGCTTGTTTTTTTCGATCGCAAAATCTTCAATCGTGGCGGTCTTCTTATCAGCGAGCAGCGTTACCTTTCGCCCGAGGATTTCTGCGATTGCCCTCACCTCTTGGCCGCGCTGAGAGAAGCGCCTGAGGTCAATCAGCCCATTTGTAATGACCTGACCTGGGGCGATTGCGGTAACGCGGGTGATGGGAAGAAAGACTCTTCGCCGGCCTGAGATTTCGATGATAAAACCGGTAGCTCGAGGGGCCACGGTCTTGCGGTAGGCCATGAGGACGTCTACAACCTTGCCAACCCGATCGCCCTGCGGATCAAACACTCCACAGCCCACAAGGCGAGCTACGAATACCCTCGTTGCGCTCATAGAGATACCTCGCTCTCGCCGCCTAATTCTCGTGAAACAATTTCAACATGTCCGAAGCCAAGAACAACTCTAGAAGCAAACAGGTTGGGCCCACAGTTCCCAAGGGACATGTACTGGGTGAATTTACCAATTATCAAGAGGCAACCGCCTTGGTTGACAAGCTTCTGCAGGGAGATTTCAAGGCCACAGATGTCTCGATCGTGGGTCACGACCCGGTGCTAGTTGAGAGAATTCGAAGCCGTCTGGGTTACGGACGCGTAGCTGCCTCTGGTGCTCTGACAGGCTTTTGGATCGGGCTGATTTTTGCGCTGCTGATTGGTGCTGGCGTGACTGTCATGCCAGATGGCGGCATCTCCTACAACCCGCAAGAGTTTGCCGCTGTGCTGGTTATCAGCTCAGGCTTTGGCATGCTGTTCAACATCGTTCGCTTCAGCTTCACAAAAAACCGCAGGGCTTTCGTCTCTTCACAGCAGCCGGTGGCAACTCGCTATCAGGTCATTGTCCCTGAGGCCCAGGCGGGCCTCGCTCATAAAGCCCTAGCCAGCAACAGCTAGCTGGTTTTCTGCGAACCAGCGCTCAACTGCATCTGGATTCCTAGGAAGTCCAGCACTTAGGTTTTCGCAGCCATCCGCGGTTACCAGCACGTTGTCCTCAATCCGCACTCCGATTCCGCGGTACTGCTCTGGCACTGTCAGGTCGTTTTGGTGGAAGTAGAGGCCCGGCTCAATCGTGAAGACCATGCCGGGGGCCAAGATGCCGTCCTGGTAGTGCTCTCTGCGAGCCTGTGCGCAATCGTGAACGTCGATTCCTAGGTGGTGGCTGGTGCCGTGAACCATATACCTCCGGTGGTGCTGGTTTTCCTCCTTGAGAGCCTCCTCGGCTGTGACCGGAATTAGCCCAAGCTCGCTAACCCTTCTTGCTATCACGGCTATCGCGGCGTTGTGTACCTCGCGGAATTTGATGCCTGGCTTCACCACAGCGAATGCTGCGTCTGCAGCCTCCAAGACCGTCTCGTAGACCCAGCGCTGCTCCTTGGAGAACTTTCCCGATACCGGGATTGTTCTTGTGATGTCTGCGGTGTAGAGAGAGTCCAGCTCAACACCTGCGTCAACGAGAATCAGGTCACCGGCTTTTACATCTCCATCGTTTTTGGTCCAGTGCAGGATGCAGGCGTGCGGGCCGGATGCCGCAATGGTCTCGTAGCCGATGTCGTAGCCCTCCTGGCGAGCTCTCGAGAAAAAGGCAGTCTCAACGACTCTTTCGCCCCTGGCTTTGCGAGAGGCAATCGGAAGCGATGCGGCAACATCTCCAAAGCCTGCAATAGTGGTCTCAACCGCTTTGCGCATCTGGCTGATCTCCCACTCGTCCTTGATAAACCTCATCTCAGAGAGCGTGGTTGCAAGCTTCTTGTTCTTTAGCGAAAGTGGCTTTGGAAGTTTCTCTAGGTGCTTTTCAAGTTTGTTGATGTTCTCAGTCTTGATCCCCAGCTGAGTCTCGACCTCAGTAAGTGTTGGTCTTGGCCCAACCCAGAACTCGCCGATAGCAGGGTTAGCAAAGAACTCATCGGACTCCTTGCCCGCAGTGGGGAGTAAATAGAGCTTTTCTTTGACGCTCCTGCCCCTGGCGTCTATCAGCAATACGGCTCCGGGGACGGTCGCGCTGCCCCAGCCTGTGAGGTGAGTGAAAGCGCTGTCTGGGCGGTAGCGATAATCAGTGTCGTTGGCTCTAACCCGCGGAAGGCTGGCCTCAATCATTAGAACCTTGCCAGGGAACTTCTTCGCTAGCTCCGCTCGGCGCTTGGCAGCGAAGTCAGCAACCGGCCACCTTGTGATTTCACCGCTTTCAATCTCGCCCCAATTCGAGGCGATGTAGTCCATGAATTTCTTGCTGTGAGGAGTGCGAGAGCGGTTGCTAGCGTTTTTCGATTTACCCATGCGACTATTCTGCTCCTGTGATTGACCTTCATACTCACTCAAACCGCTCCGATGGGCTGGATACTCCAACCGAGCTGGTCGAGAAGGCTGCTGCTTGCGGTATCAGCGTATTAGCAATCACCGATCACGACACCACCTCTGGCTGGGATGAGGCTATTACTGCAGCTCGCCGAGAGGGAATTGGACTGGTGCCTGGCATAGAGGTGTCGACCCGCAGCGAGATTGGAAACGGCAGGAGAATCTCAGTCCATATCCTTGCCTATTTGCCAAATCCTGAGCACCCGGAACTTGTCTCTGAGCTGACCAAGACAAGGGACTCGAGAGTAACAAGAGCCCGAAAGATGGTCGATCTACTTTCTGAAGATTACGAGATTTCCTGGGCAGACATTGAGGCCCAGATTGAACCGGGGGCAACTGTTGGAAGACCGGCAATTGCCGATGCGCTAGTGACCCTTGGCATCGTGCCAACTCGCTCCGATGCGTTTACCTCGATACTCCACCGCACAAGCCCCTACTACGTCTCAGATCACTCCCTTGACACCTCCCAGGCCATCGGGCTGATTAGGCGTGCGGGGGGAGTGTCGGTGATGGCACATCCGCTTATTGACTTTCCCGCTGGTGCCTCGCAGCTAGACCTTCCAACTGAACACTTCGAGAAACTCATTGCGGCGGGACTGGATGGCGTGGAGGTAAACCACAGATCGGTGCCAGATTTTGCCAGAAGATGGCTTACAGCTCTAGCTCAAAAGCACAACTTGATTCAGACCGGTTCGTCTGACTACCACGGGCTGGGTGCTAAAGAGAATCTCCTCGCCGAGAACACCACCGAGAAAGAGATGCTTGAGCGAATTCTCGATCAGGCAGAAGGCTTCGAAGCTCCCCTGTAGTTTCGACGGCGCTCGCGGCTACGCGGGGGCTGACTCTTCTCCTGGGACTGCGGCTTTGAGCGCCTTTCAGGCTGACTCTTTTCTTTTGGCTGAGCAGTAGATGCACGCAGCCTGCCCTTGGTTCCCGCTGGGATGCCGAGGTCCTCAAATAGGTGTTTCGAAGATGAATAGGTCTCCACAGGCTCTGGCATACCAAGCTCTAGCTCTCGATCGATGTGGGTCCAGCGAGCAAGATCCGCCCAGTCCACAAACGTAACCGCAACTCCGAGCTTGCCAGCCCTTCCGGTTCGACCCGTCCGGTGTAAATAGGCCTTCTCATCCTCTGGGACTGAGTAGTTAATGACGTGCGTCACATCATCAACATCAATACCTCTCGCCGCCACCTCAGTGGCTACCAAGACATCCTTTTTGCCGGAGCGGAAGGCAGCCATTGACTTCTCTCTAGCAACCTGAGCCATGTCCCCGTGCAATGGAGCGGCATTGAACCCGCGATCTACGAGCTCCTCGGCGAGCTTCGCGCTGAGGCGCTTGGTGCGAACGAATATGACAGTCTTGCCACGACCCTCAGCCTGAAGGATCCTTCCCAGCACCTCGTCCTTGTCCAGAGCGTGGGCGCGGTAGACAACCTGCTTGATGTCGGCCTTGGTCTTGCCCTCGTCGGGGTCGCTCGCGCGAATGTGGATTGGCTTGCGCTGGTAGCGGCGAGCTAGGGAGAGAATCTGGGCAGGCATGGTGGCAGAAAACAGCAGGGTCTGACGCTCTGGAGGAAGCAGCGCAAACATCTTCTCGATGTCTGGAAGGAATCCCAGGTCGAGCATTTCATCGGCCTCATCAAGCACCAGGTAGGTAATGGCAGAGAGGTTGATCAGCTTCTGCTTGTGAAGGTCCAACAGACGGCCAGGGGTGCCAACTACAACGTCTGCCCCCTTGCCAAGCTCTTCGATTTGACTCTCATAGGACTTGCCACCGTAGATCTCAACAACCCGGGTGGTTCGGTTCTTTGAGGCAAGCCTGAGGTCCTCTGTAACCTGCAGTGCGAGCTCACGGGTCGGAACTACCACCAGTCCTCTAGCTAGATGCTGAGGGTTAGGACCAAGCATTTGAAGCATCGGAAGTCCAAAGCCGAAGGTTTTTCCGGTTCCGGTCTTTGCCTGGCCGATCAAATCGACCCCAGATAACGCAAGCGGAATGGCTTGTTGCTGGATTGGGAATGGTTGTGTGATGGATTTGGAATCTAATGCGTCACAGATGTCTTCATCTATGCCCAGGTTTCTAAAATTCAAGTACTTCTCCAGTATGTAATGACCGCATCTCAACCTTGAGAATGGCTCCGCCTATAAACTTGCCGCATGCTGGATTGGATTAGACGGATCAGGAAGGTCTCTCAGACCCTAACCCTGCCCTCTCGCGATGCCTCAGCGGGCCGCAGTCAGTCCCAGCTTAACCCAGCGAAGCTGATTCCCGCTACAGAAGTATTTTTCTCGCAGCTAATTCAGCAGCACTTTCTAATTTCAGATCTTCTCACCGATGACTCAAAAGACTCACCAAGCGAGGGTTTTGCCTCCCAGCAGCGTCAAATAGCTGCTAGCTACCTAGAACGTGGCAAAGAGTTGGAGGACCAGCTCTTGAAGCTTGGCAGCAGCTACATGGAGTTGCAGCAGGACATTCGTGATCGCCTTGACGCGCTTATCGAGCGCACCGAGGGTTATGGCTGGCACGAGGACCTGATGCGTATCTACATTGTCTTTGGACTTCTGGAGGACTGCCAGCTTCGAGTTGCCAAGGGCTTAACTGCGGCCAAGCGGGTTCGGGTCGAGGCGATGCTTTCAGATAACTCGTTAATGGACTTTTGTGAACAGGCGCTATCGAGATCGATTGCGGACAATCCGTCTTTGGCCGATGACCTGGCTCTGTTCGGGCGGGCCATTGTTGCCGATGCTCTGCTCGAGGTCAGAGACATGGTTAGTTTCGAAAATTTGAAGCTGCCCAGCTCTCAGGATGCAGTCACTCTGACTCGTGAGCAGTTCAAGCTGCTTGAGCCGCTCACATCTGAATTGATTTCACAGCACACGCTGCGAATGGATGCTCTTGGTCTTACCGCCTAGCGGCGGCTCTGATGGCCTCTAGCTCTGCTTCTTCTTGCTTTTTCCTGGTGGCCTCGATGGCTCTGGTGCCAAACCACGCCGCAAGCGGCATTGCGATCATCACGATGAACCATATCCAGGCCTCGTCGTAGTGGAAACCCAGCCAGGTGAGGGTGAGCCAAGCTCCCGCTCCAGAAACAAGAGCGATGCCGGCTGGAACCAGCTTGCCGTAGTGCTCACTGGGTGGAAAAACAAAAGGGGCAACCAGCGCAAGTATGGCTGCGTAGGCGATGACTACCAGGATCTCCATTAGGCGATGAAACCTACCCTTCGACCCTCTTCGGCTCCGATCTCGACGTATGCGATGCTGCTAGATGGCACCAAAATCAACTTGCCCTTGTTGTCAGTCAGCTTGAGCATCGAGCCGCTCAGCGCCTCTTCGACCAGTGCGGTCAGAGCCTTGGCGTCCTGGTCAGACTCGAAGCTGAGGTCCCTGCCGTTTTCCTTGATGCCAATTCTGACTTCCACTTTTCTCCTAAGAACTTTGTTCTCTAGGTTACGACAACAACAATGTCACCTTCGCCAATTAGGTTGTTCCCATGGACAGCCCCGCCGCTTTTGCAGAATCTCAGACCCCTGAGCTGCACGTTCCGCTTGGTCTCAAAGGTCTCGATCTTTCAAAGTCGGCCGCAATAATCGGAGCTCCGCTTGCAGGTAAGACCTCAGCGCTTCGCCACATTGTGATGCAGCTCGAGGCACAGGGGGCAGCACCATCAGAGATTCTTGTGTTGACTCCCTCGCGCATGGCGGCGGCAATCCTGAGAGACCAAATCGCCCTTGATTCGGCTCAGTCCAGTGAAAGCCCCCGCGCAAGGTCGGTTTCCTCGGCTGCATTCGAAATATTGAGCGCGAGAGGTCCAATTCGCTTACTTTCAGGTGCTCACCAGCAGACCCTGCTTCAGAGGCTGGTCTCCGACCGACTATCTCCCACAAAAGCCTCGGAGTGGAATGTAAGCGTGGAGAGCCTCGAGCTGGAGGGCTTTGTTCAAGAGCTTCGAGACCTGCTGGCGGTGATCATCGAAAGTGGACTGAGCCAAAAGCAGCTTGAGGAGCTTCAGGCGGAATATCCAAAGCTTCGGCTCAGGCCAGCCATCGAACTGCTTGGGCCCTACCGCGAACACTTAGGTCTTGAGGGACTGGTGGATAGCTCTCAACTTCCCGTGGCTGCGGCGGCCGAGAATCTCTCCGAGCTACCACATCGCTTTTTGCTGGTAGATGACGCACACAATCTTTCCGCGGGCCAGCTGAGACTGGTCCAGGCCCTTGCAAGCGATCGAGTGCTGTTTGTCTTTGGTGATCCAGATGTTGCCACCCTTGGATTTCGAAATTCCTCCAGTGCTCAGTTTTTGGAGCTCGCAAAATCTCGTGATGCCGTCCAGATCTCTCTTGAGCCGGAGGGCTCCGCTAGCTGCGCGAAGAACCTCTTGAGCGCGCTTTCATCGAGAATCCCAGCCTCGGGCCCCGTGAGCCACCGCCCTCGTCCAAATGCCACTGCCGACTCTGTTTTGGCAATGCGATTTGACAACCTGGTTGCCGAAAGCGATTTTTTGGCAGCCGAGCTTCGGAGGAGCCGGCTGACAAAGCACATCGACTGGTCCGAGATGTTGGTGGTGGGAAGAACCAGAGTTCAGCTGGAGCAGCTCTCCCGAGAGCTGAGTTCTCGAGGCGTGCCAGTCAGGATTCAGGGTGTTCAGCGGCCCCTAAGAGATCAAAGCATGGCAAGGGCCTTGCTGCTATTTATGCGCCTGGCACTTGAGGGCCTCGACGGTAAATCAATCCTTGAGCTAATCGGCTCGCCTCTGGTTGGCCTTGACTCACTTGCTCAGAGAAGAGCCCTCAGGCAACTAGCTAACATCGAGGAGCTCTCGGCTCTGAGCCGAAATGAAAAGCTTGAAAAAGCCTTCGACGGCGAATTTGAGGCAGAAGAGCTGCCGGCAAGATTGCAGCAACTCAAGGACGCGGTAGCGGCCGTTAGGCAGCTTTCTGATCCGGGGGCGCATCAAGTGGTTTCAATCGGGTTTTCCCTGGCCGATTCAAGACTGGCCGAGTTGTCGCGAGGTTCCGGTGCAACCGCACTGGCTGCAAATCGCTCACTCGATGCTGCACTCGAGCTCTTCGCAGCGTCTCAGCGTTGGGACGAGAGAGAGCTGGGAAGCCCGCTGAGCTTCGCCCAGCTGCAACTTGAGCTTGGGGTGCCAGAGGACTCCCTTGCCCCGATTGGCACCAAACCGGCTGTGGTGCTCGCAACGCCAGCTCAGATCTCACGAAGCTACAAGCTAGTCGCAATGCCGCGCTTGCAGGAGGGTATCTGGCCAAATCTCACACCAAGAAACTCGCTCCTTGGAGCAGCATCACTTCAAGCCTTTCTTGTGGGAAGACAAGAGTCTCCCCAGACTCCGGCTAGAAGCGAGCTCGCAGACGAGCTGCGGATGTTCTACCGCGCCTGCGGCAGCGCAACAGAGCAGTTGCTGCTCAGTGCAATAGAGGACGAGACAGAGCAGCCCAGCCAGTTTTTCCAAATGGCAAAGCTGGAACCCACTTTGAATCACGAGAGCATCGACTTTGACCTCAGGCGAGTGGTTGGAAGGCTGCGCAGAAGGCTCTATCACGGGGACGAGAGTGCTGCTGCAACTCTCTCCGCAATGGCCCTTGCCGGCCTGCCGGGGGCACATCCAGAGAATTGGCAGGGGCTAATGCCGCTAAGTCGTGAAGACGGTGTCGCCGGCGGTGAGATTCGGGTTAGTGCCTCAAAGTTTGAAAGCTTTGAACAGTGCCCGCTGCACTGGTTTATTTCTAGCTTCGGGGGAGACCAGGGAGGTTTCCAGGCCTCGGTGGGAACTCTGTTGCACGCAGCCCTGGAGGCAGCTTCTAGCGGAGTGAACCCAGCGGACTTTGTTGACCGCAGCTGGCACACAATCGAATTTGAGTCTGAGTGGCTCGCCAACAAATCTCGCAGGGAAGCGGCCCAGATGGCCGGATTGATTTCTGAGTACCTGGCTTCCTCAGCGGAGCTAGTAGCAGCGGAGAAGGGGTTCCGGGTAACTATCGGTTCGCTCCAGGTGAGCGGAAGAATTGACCGGATCGAAAGAAGCGAACTGGGTCTTGAGGCCGTCGATCTAAAGACCGGCAAGAAAATGCCAAGCCAGTCCGAGATGGCTAGCCACCGGCAACTAGCCATCTATCAGCTGGCAATCGAGTCTGCCTATAACGAGACGCCAGCGGGAGGCAGGCTGGTTTCGGTCGGCTCGAACAAGGTAAAGACTCTTGCCCAGCCAGCTCTCAGTCGGGAACTGCGGGATGAACTCACTGAGATTGCCGGAGCTATCCAGGGCCAACTAGAAAGCGGTTTGTTCACTGCGCGGCTTGATGAGCACTGCGAGAAGAACGGCAGCTGTCAGCTCCTTATCGGCCGGGTGATAACCGGTGGCTAGAGTCAGCGCAGACCAGGTATTCGAACTGGTTTCTGGAAACAAACTCACGGTTGAGCAGCGCGCAATCGTTGAGGAGAGCTCACTTCACGAGCCAACGCTGGTTATCGCTGGTGCTGGATCGGGTAAGACCGAGCTCATGATGGTCAGAATTCTCTATTTGGTGGCCAACTCATATGTTCGGCCTGATCAAGTTCTCGGACTTACCTTTACAAAAAAGGCTGCGGCAGAGCTTTCATCCAGGGTTCAGCAGGGTCTAATCAAGCTCAGGGAGTCAAATCTTTGGCCACAAGATCTCGAGGAGGACTTTCTTCCAGCGAAGATCGTCACCTACAACTCCTTTGGAAACGAGATTTTTCGGTCGCTAGCGCTTGAAATTGGTTTTGAATCAGATGCGAAATTGATTACTGATGCCGCGAGCACAGCACTAGCCAAGGAACTACTTGATAGCGCCTCACTAAGCGAATATCCCGCTCTAGAGGATTGGCAACTCACCGGAGGTACCTTGCTGACGGCCGTCCTCAAAGCTGCGGGTTTGCTCACTGACCACAGAGTGGATCCGCAATCAGTTCAGGATTATCTTGACCAGTTCTCAAACCATCTGACCAGCATCCCCAAGAATGAAAAGCAGGACGGGCGGTTTGGCTACACCCAAGACTTTTTGGACGATGCCGCTAAAAACAAACTGATATTCGAGTTAGCCCAGCGCTACCGGGACCTCAAGCGCGAGCGCAATGTCGTGGACTTTTCTGACCAGGTCGCGCTCGCCCTTGATGCTCTGGAAAGAGTTGATTTCGAGCTCGACTACAGGTTCGTGATGCTCGACGAGTATCAGGACACCTCAAATATTCAGACCGAGCTCCTCGCCAAGCTCTTTGCCGGGAGGCCAGTCATGGCCGTTGGCGACCCAAACCAGGCCATTTACGGATGGCGCGGAGCATCAAGTGAAAACCTTGCAAACTTCCACCTTGATTTCGGTGGATCCCAGACTTTCGCACTCTCAGCCTCTTGGCGCTCCGGGGCAAAGATTCTCGATGCCGCAAACCACATTGCCTCCCAGATTCCTCAGACCGGACTCACGCCAATCTCGCTGACCAGTGGGTTGGGGCACGAATCTCAAGTTGAGGCCAGCGTCTTTCAGGATGAACTAACCGAGGTGGAGGCGGTGGCAAACTACCTCGCGTCGGAGGTTGATGCCGAAACTAGCTGCGCAATACTTTTCCGCACCAGGGCATCGATGAAGCTCTACTCGACAAAACTCAGCGAATTGGGTATCACCCACGAGGTCACTGGGCTTTCGGGGCTCATCGAGGAGCCAGAGGTCGCAGATCTCATAGCAATCCTCAAAGTCCTAGTTCAGCCAGAGGCTGGTGCCGAACTTCTTCGAATTGCCTCCGGCCCCAAGTTTCGTATCGCGCCCTCAGACCTGGTCGCACTAGCTGAGTCGGCAAGGAGGCTCAGCTCAATCAGGACAGAGGTAGACCAGTCGAAGCCGGTTACCATCATCGAGCTAATTGACGAAATCGAGAAGCCTTCCAACAGAGGCAAGCTTGGATTGAGCGCCGAGGGAGAAAAGAGACTCACGCGGCTTTCCAAAACCCTTGCCAACCTCAGGCGGCAACTCGCGCTGGCACCCAGTGAGATTGCGCAATTGGCCATTTCACAATTTGAACTTGACATAGAGCTTTTTGCCCACAGCGATGCAGAGAATCCGCTTGCAAACCTGCACGCCTTCCTCTCCCGGATTGCAGAGTTCGAATCCATGGCCGAGACCCAGTCGTTGTCATCATTTGTCTCATGGCTAGATCTAGCTAAAGATCAGGAGCGCTTTGAGGTTCCTCGCTCCGGAAGTAAAAAGGGTGTGGTTCAGCTCATGACAATTCACGCCGCCAAGGGCCTTGAGTGGGACGTGGTTGTGCTGCCGCAATTTACCGAGGGGACTTTCCCCACTGGGGCTAAGGGACTGGCCGGAGAGCTTGAGGCTGGTGAGCTTCCAACAATGCTTAGACAGGATCGAGCATCACTTCCCCCCGTCGAGTTCAAGAAGGCGGCCACTCAGAATGAATTCAAGAGGCAAAACGATGCCTATCGGGAGCAAAACCGCGAGCGTCAGCTAATTGAGGAGCGCAGGCTGTGCTACGTCGCAATCACCAGAGCGGCAAAGAAGCTACTGATAACCGCTTCCCATTTCTCCCGCAGCGCAGCGAAACCAAAGGAGCTCTCCAGGTTTCTGCTCGAGCTATTGGAACAGGAGGTGGTTCAGGCTGAGGTCCCAGAGGTTGGCGAGCGACCAGAGTTTCCTGAGCGGCAAATTAGTTGGCCTTTCGATCCGCTCGGGAACAGGCGCGATGGTTGGGAAAAGGCCGCGAGCCTGGTGTCGACTGCGCCACCCGCAAGCATCGATCAGGTCGCCGAACTGGCACTACTCATGGAGGAGCGCGAGCGCTCTGGCGAGATCTTGGCCCAGTTGCCGTTGAGGCTCTCGGCATCCGCGGTCGTTTCTTTGCTTGCTGATCCTGGGAAATTCGCCGCCTCGTTGATTCGCCCGGTTCCGAGTGAGTACTCCGAGGCAGCAGCCCTTGGCACCAGCTTCCACGCCAGCTTAGAAAGCGCTTTTTTGGCAGGAAGTGAACTCGACCTTGCCTCATGGGAGGAGCCTGAGAGAAAGCTCGGGGTCAGCTTTCTTGAAAGCCGATTTGCCGAACTAACTCCAGAGCTGGTGGAGACTCAGATTGAGTTTTCCCTAGGCGGGACTGTCGTCGTTTGCAAACTCGATGCCGTCTACAAACTAGAGGACATGTGGCACGTTGTGGACTGGAAGTCCGGCAAGAAACCTAGCTCGAAGCAGGAAATAGCCGAAAAGGCTGTGCAGCTGGCCCTCTATCGAATAGCTCTTTCGCGTCACAAGCAGATTCCGATGGAGCGAATTCAAGCCAGCTTCTTCTATGCCGCAAGCGGGGAGGAGCTAATGCCAGAACTTCCCTCAGAAAAAGAGATTGAAGCGCGATTAGGCGAGTTTAGAAAAGCTCGTCGAGGCTAGATTCGCCCATATCTTGGACCGGCGCCTCTGGCATGTCCTCATGTTGGAACTCGTCCATTGGCTCATCCGCTTGAAGTTCGGGCTCCTCCGGACTGGTATTCATGATTGCGGTCGCAGT
>JBMUBK010000020.1:0-16470 GCA_049457355.1 Aquiluna sp. | reverse complement strand
AAGAGCGAGTAATTATGTTGCAGGCGACCCTCCAGCACCTTGTGCGAGCAATTGTCGACAATCCTGAGGATGCGACCGTTGAGCTTCGCACTATCGCGAAAAGCGAGTTGCTGGAGGTTCGTGTGCACCCAGATGACCTTGGCAGGGTCATCGGCAAAGGTGGCAGAACTGCCACCGCGCTGAGAACAATCATCAACGCCCTTGCCGGCGGCAAGCGCATTCGTGTAGACGTGGTGGATACCGATTACTAGCACCACCAAGCTTCGGGTAGGCCGCCTGCTCAAAGCGCACGGCCTCAAAGGCGCAATCAAGCTAGAGCTTTACACCGACTCCCCAAACGAACGCTTCACTCCAGGAACGGTTCTAGAGCTGCAGGTTCCTGAGGACTCGCCTTGGCATGGGAAAACAGTCAGGGTAACCGAGCTTCGTTGGTATAACACCATGCCTGTGCTGTTCTTGGATGGCATCACCGACCGAAACCAGGCTGAGAGCCTCATCCGTGCAATTCTGCTTGTTGAGGCAGATCTTGATGCCAGCCCACCCGAGCCTGAGGCCTGGTATGACCACCAGTTGGTCGGACTAAAGGTCCATAGAGACGGCCTAGAGATTGGCGAAATCGTCAGAGTTGATCACCTGCCAGCCCAGGATTTACTGGCCATCAAGACGGAGTCTGGAGAGGTGCTGCTGCCATTTGTAAAGGCTTTTGTGCCAGAAGTCGATGTCCAAGCAGGCAAGGTAACCATTACCCCTCCTGGAGGCCTTTTTGAAGAGTTAGCTGAGCCAGATGAAGATTGACGCAATCAGCATTTTCCCCGAGTTCTTTGATGTTTTGGAGATCTCGCTTTTGGGTAAGGCCCAGGAGGCTGGACTGATCTCGTTTGAGGCTCACAACCTGAGAGACTTCACTCACGATAGGCACAAGACCGTGGACGACACTCCCTATGGCGGGGGAGCGGGAATGCTTATGAAGCCAGAGCCCTGGGGAGAGGCTTTTGACAAAATAATTGGCAAAGACCGTCCAGTTGTCATCTTCACCTCTCCCGCTGGAAGACCCTTCAATCAGGAGCTAGCCAGAGAGCTCTCTCAAAGAGAGCACCTGGTTTTCGCTTGCGGTAGGTACGAGGGCATCGACCAACGAGTCGTTGACTACGCGGGCACCATTGCCGAAGTTCATGAGATCTCTATTGGTGACTACGTGCTAAACGGTGGCGAGGTTGCCGCTGTTGCCATGATCGAGGCCATTGCCAGACTGATTCCTGGGGTGATTGGGAACAACGAGTCTCTCGCCGAAGAATCGCATAACGACGGCTTGCTGGAGGCTCCCAGCTACACCAAGCCGCAGAATTGGCGAGGTCTCGAGGTTCCAGAGATGCTGCTCTCGGGACATCACGCAGAAATTGAGAAGTGGCGCAAGGCTCAGGCGCTTGAACGCACCAAACAGAACCGGCCAGATTTACTCGACAAGTAGTTGCCGTTAGGCCTTTACTGTGGCAGAATTTGACGCTGTGCCCAGAGGCTCTGCCGCAGGGGAGCAAAGAGCACAAAATTAGAGACTATTTAGCCATTTAGACCTGCGCGCTAAAGGAAAGAGCAGAAAATGCACATTCTCGACTCAGTTGATGCCAAGAGCCTCAGGAGCGACATCCCAGACTTCCGTGCCGGAGATAACGTCAAGGTTCACGTAAACATCGTTGAGGGTAACCGCAGCCGTGTCCAGGTCTTCCAGGGAGTTGTAATCTCCCGCAGCGGCCACGGAGTCCGCGAAACCTTTACCGTTCGCAAGGTCTCTTTCCAGGTCGGCGTTGAGCGTACCTTCCCGGTGCACAGCCCAGTTCTAGAGAAGATTGAACTTGTTTCCAAGGGAGACGTACGCAGGGCAAAGCTTTACTACCTTCGTAACCTCCGCGGCAAGGCTGCCAAGATTCGCGAGAAGCGAGAGAACGCCTAACTAAACTAGGCGTCATGTCGTTTTCCGGGAGTCGCAGACCCCGCAGTAATTCCCTCTCAGCCCGCTGGCGTAGGTCGTTTAGGCGTGCCCGGAAAAACGCCTTTCTCAGCTTCCTTATTGACTTCACGGTCATTGTGGGAACAGCGCTTGTGCTCTCGGTTGTCATCAAAGCGTTCCTAATTCGCAGCTTTTTCATCCCATCAGGTTCGATGCTCGACACCCTCGAGATCAACGATCGCATCATTGTCAATGTCCTAGCACCCGAGGTGATGCCTCTAGAGCGCGGGGACGTTGCGGTGTTCAGAGACCCAGGTGGTTGGCTGGGCGCTATCCCGACCCAAGAAAAGGACACCCTGACTGAGATCACGGACTTTGTTCTTGGCACCTTTGGCATAACAGCCCCTGACTCCGCTGAGCACCTAGTGAAGCGGGTAATCGGGCTTCCTGGCGACAGGGTGGTCTGCTGTGATGCGGATGGAAAGCTGACCATCAATGGTGTTGCAATCGATGAGCCCTACGTCCGCGGAGACGCCGCTCCCTCAGAGGTCGAATTTGATGTCACGGTTCCCGAGGATCACTACTGGGTGATGGGGGATAACAGGCCAAATTCGACAGACTCTAGGTATCACCAAGATCTCCCCACAAAAGGCTTCGTACCAGTTGAGGTAGTGGTTGGCAGGGCGTTTGTGGTGAGCTGGCCAGTGGAGAACTGGGAGTTTTTGACCAACTATCCAGAGACCTTCGGTGACGTTCCCAAGCCTTAACCTCGAGAAAGAGCTGCTAGAAAGCTTTGATGCTGTCATTGGCATAGACGAGGTAGGAAGAGGAGCACTTGCAGGACCGGTTGGAGTGGGGGCATTCTTACTCACCCGAGACATGCTTGACTCGCTGCCAGCATCCATTCGCGACTCCAAATTGATTGCGGAGAAAAAGCGCGCAGAGGTTGCCGAAGCAGTTATGGCTTGGGGCGAATCTGGAGTTGGGCTCTGTCCCGTCAGCACGATCGAAGAAAAGGGCATCTCCTTCGCGCTAAGAACCGCTGCTCTCCAAGCCATCGAGAACCTGAGAACCCAAAACGCCGTTGTGTTGCTTGATGGCTCTCACAACTGGCTAGGCGAGATCGGCATGAAGGTTGTTGTTCAAACCAAGGCTGACAGGGATTGCGGCAGCGTTGCCGCCGCATCTGTCGTAGCGAAGGTGCAGCGCGATGCTCTAATGGCCGAGCTCTCTCAGGACTTTCCAGATTATGGCTGGGACTCCAATAAGGGCTACAGCTCCAATTCACACATCGAAGCCATCCAACGGCTTGGCCCGACAGTTCATCACAGAACCAGTTGGCTAGAAAAAATCCTCAGTAAGGACCTAGGCCTTTTCTAGCTGCGCTCAAGAGCCTCTGCCTGCAGCTGGGCTAGCTTGGTTACAAGGCGCTCGTCGAGACCCTTTGCGATGAGCGACTGCGCTATGTCTCGAGCCTGTTTTATTAGCTCTGCGTCCTTGGTCACCTTTAGGAGCTTCAGTTGGCTTCTGCGACCTGACTGGTTGTCCCCAAGGACATCTCCCTCGCCGCGAAGTTCTAGGTCCAGCTCGCTCAGCTTGAAGCCATCTAATGTTCCAGCCAGGGCCTCGAGCCGCTGGCTTGCAAGGGTTCCAGCCTCGGCGGAGGAAACCAGCAGGCAGATGCCTTTGTGCTCACCTCTGCCTACCCGGCCTCTAAGTTGGTGGAGCTGCGAAATTCCGAACCGATCGGCATCAAGGATCACCATGGCGGTGGCATTTGGAACGTTCACGCCAACCTCAATGACTGTCGTAGACACCAAAACATCCAGCTCACCTGCGGAGAATGCCTCCATGACCGAAGACTTTTCCTCGCTGGGTAGCTGCCCATGCAGTAGCCCGATGCTTCGACCCGCCAGGCTTGGGTTTCTCTGCAAACTCTCAAAGACCTCTTCGGCCGCAGCCGGTGGAGTCTCGGATTCTCCCTCGATGCTGCCGTCATATTCGCTCCCGACAATTCGGGGACAGACAACAAATGCCTGCCTGCCAGCTGCAAGTTCTTCGGAAACTCGCGCCCAAACCCTTGAAACTAGGGCTGGCTGGCCGACCGGAACCACAAAGGTTTCAATCTCCTGCCTACCTGCAGGCAGCTCAGTGAGGGTTGAGATATCTAAATCTCCGAAGGTGGTGATGGCCACGGTCCTAGGGATTGGAGTTGCGGTCATTGTCAAAACGTGTGGCGGCTGCTTTGCCTTTGCCCTGAGCAGCTCTCTTTGCCCAACCCCGAACCTGTGCTGCTCATCGATGATGACAAGGCCGAGGTCAGCAAAACTAACCTTCTCGGCAATTAGGGCATGTGTCCCAATGGCCAAAAGGCACTTTCCACTTGCAATATCCAGCATCGCGCGCTTGCGCTCTGGTGCAGAGAGCGAGCCCTTGAGAAGCTTCACGCCCAGTTGCCTGGTGAGATCTGGGCCAAGGGTCTTGATAGTGGAGTTGTAGTGCTGCTCGGCAAGAACCTCTGTCGGGGCTAGAAGAGCGGACTGGTGGCCCTCTGAAGCCGCATGAAGCACTGTCCTGAGCGCAACGACTGTCTTTCCTGATCCAACCTCACCCTGCAGCAGCCTGTGCATAGGGTGACCAGAGGAGAGATCAGCTGCAATTTCAGAAATTACCTGTTGCTGACCTTCGGTGTACTCAAAGTCGAGTTGCTTATCAAACTGCAACGCCAGTTGGGATTCACCAAGCATGAGGGCGGCATCTGTTTCTTTTGCGGCCCTGGATTGCAAGAGTGCTAACTGCAGCAGCAGCGCCTCGTGATATTTCAAGCTTTTACGTGCCGCGAGAAAGTCGCTATCCCGCTGGGGCAAATGGATCTTGGTTATCGCCTCGGTGAGCGGGATCAGTTTGTCGTTGGCAAGTAGGGCCGGATCCAAAAGCTCCTCGATCTTTGAGGACTGCAAAGCGATTGCGACTGCCTTTTGAATCTTCCAGCTCGGGATTGCTCCACTTGCTGGGTAGATCGGGATCGGCAGCTCCGCCCATGCCTTTGCCTGCTCCTCATCGGTCTCTTCGAAGAGTTCGTAATCGGGGTGAGTGAGTTGCAACTTTCCAGAGAACATCCCCACCTTGCCCGAGAAGAAGCCCCGCATACCCTCCTTGAGCTGGTCCTTGCGCCAGGCCTGATTGAAAAACGCAAGCGTCATCAACGAGCTTCCGTCAGTGATAGCGACCTCGAGAATGCTGCCAGCTCGACCCTTTGTGAAGCGAGAGGAGACTTTTACGACCTCACCTACGACTGTCGCAACCTCGCCAACTGGAAGTGCAGAGATGTCAGTGAGTTGACCCCGTTTCGCATAGCGTCTGGGGTAGTGCTCAAGAAGCTCTCCCTCGAAGCTCAAACCCAGGTGACGCGCAAACGACTTAGCGGTGCGCTCTCCAAGGAGCTCACTGAGTTTTCTTCCCTTATCCAGCACAACACCATCTTGGAGCCTTGGCCCTAAGTATTTGGCTAGGCTCACCTTGTGAGCAGGATTATCAGTGGCTTAGCGGGCTCAATCAGGCTTGCAGCAGCTCCCACCGGCACCAGACCCACCTCTGATCGAGTCAAGGAAAGCGTTTTTGCCTCTTTGGAGGCAGCCGGAGCAATTGAAAATGCTGACGTCTTGGATCTGTTTGCGGGGACCGGAGCACTGGGTCTTGAGGCGCTATCTCGGGGAGCAAAGAGCCTTGTTGCCATCGAGTCAGCCAGAGCTGCGCTCAATGTCTGCCTAAAAAACTCGGCAAGCGTGGGAACAGCACTCTCGGCCGCCGGAGCAAGACCTCCCATGGAGATAAAGCTCTCGGACGCAGTCGCCTATCTAGCTTCAACCATCAAAGAATTTGACCTCGTCTTCGCAGACCCTCCCTATGACCTCGATGTTTCAGGGAAGCTTCTTGAGCGAGTAGGTGCCGTCTTGCGACCAAATGGACTATTCGTCTTGGAACTTTCCAGCAAGGCAGAGAACCCAGCACTGGTTCAGGGAATTGAGCTTTCGAGCGAAAAGGTCTATGGCGATACCAAGGTCCTAATTTTTAGACTGACCGCTCAGTAGCTCCGATGTAAACCTGCTGAGGGCGACCGATTCGGGTGCTGTCATCGGCCATCATTTCGCGCCAGTGAGCAATCCACCCCGGGAGTCTTCCGATCGCAAACATTGGGGTGAACATCTTTGGGGTGAAGCCCATTGCCTTGTAGATGACTCCGGTGTAGAAGTCGACGTTCGGGTAGAGCTTGCGCTCTGCGAAGTAGTCATCCTTCAGTGCTGCAGCCTCAAGCTGCTTTGCGATGTCTAGCAGTGGATCGTCAATTCCCAGCTCGTCAAGAACCTGGTCCGCTGTTGCCTTGACAATCTTTGCCCTGGGGTCAAATGACTTGTAGACGCGGTGGCCAAAGCCCATGAGCCTTATGCCGTCCTCTTTGTTCTTGACTCTCTCGACATACTTTTCGACCGACTCGCCTGAGTCTTGAATGAACTCGAGCATCTCAAGAACTGCCTCGTTTGCTCCACCATGGAGCGGTCCAAAGAGCGCATTCACACCAGCAGAAACAGAAGCAAAAAGGTTTGCGTTTGAGGAGCCAACCAGCCTGACAGTTGAGGTGCTGCAGTTCTGCTCGTGGTCTGCGTGGAAAAGCAGAAGCGTGTCGAGCGCCTTTGTGACAATCGGGTTCTGGGTGTACTGCTCAGCCCTTGTGCCAAAGGTCATCATGAGGAAGTTTTCGACCATCGACAGCGAGTTGTCCGGATACATCAGTGCCTGACCAACCGAGGTCTTGTGAGCGTAGGCCGCAATTACCGGCATCTTCGCAAGCAGCCTGATGGTTGAGATCTCGACCTGCTCTGGATCCTTTGGATCGAGAGAGTCTGGATAGAAAGTGCTTAGCGCCGACACTGCAGCGGAAATAATCGCCATCGGGTGAGCGCTTGGAGGAAATGCCCTGAAAAAGTCCTTTAGGTTCTCGTGAAGCAGGGTGTGCTTGCGAATTGTGTCATCGAACTTCGCAAACTCCTTCTCGTTTGGTAGCTCCCCGTAGACCAGCAGGTGGGACACATCCAGGAAAGTCTTTTTCTCTGCCAGCTGCTCGATTGGGTAGCCGCGGTAGCGCAGAATGCCTGCTTCGCCGTCGATGTAGGTGATTGCGGAGGTTGTCGAGGAAGTGTTGACAAAGCCCTGGTCGTAGGTGCTCATCCCGGTTTCGGCCATGAGGCCCTTGATATCAATACCGCTGGCACCGTCAGTCGCTTTTACAACCGGAAGCTCTGCTTCTTTTTCGCCAACTCTGATTACTACCTTTTGGGTTTCAGCAGAAGTCAAAACGCAATCCCTCTCTTTGTTTTCACTAGCCTAAAGCACCATTGGCCTTCGGCTCGACCGCAGAATAGCACCTGTGTATGACGAGGAAATTTCCTGCCACCAACTGGGCTTAGACTTTAGAGAAATGGACGAGAACGACTTCGAAGATTACGACCGCGATGCGGAGCTGAGCCTCTATCGCGAGTATCGCGATGTAGTCAAAATGTTTCGCTACGTCGTGGAGACAGAGCGTCGCTTCTACCTGTGCAACGATGTCGAACTCAAGCGCATTGACACTGCTACCGACTTCTATTTTGAGCTCAACATGCAGGACGTTTGGGTCTGGGACATCTACCGCACAGACCGCTTCGTAAAGCAGGTCAAGGTGATGACCTTCAAGGACGTCAACGTCGAAGAGATCGGGAGCCAGGAGCTTGAAATCCCCGAAGAATTAGCAGTCGGCGATCAGCCCTAGTTCTCCACAGCCTCAACCAACAAAGCCCTAAAGCCCTCATAGTTGCTGCACCATGCCTCTCAGGAGGAAACCATGCAGCTCACAAAAGACCAGGAACTCACAGTTCTTTGGTCCATGCTCCACGAACCTGGAGATGGACTTGCTAGAGAGATATTCGATAGCCGCGGGCCAAAGGCAATTGAGGACTTTAGGACCCAAAGGGCCAGCGGGCTCTGGCCAGAGTGTGTGGGGGAGGAGTACCGAGCCCACATCCCTGAGCTTTTGGAGCGAATCGAACTTCGGCTTTCCAAGATCAACCTCATTGAGCGCATCGAGCGCGGCATCCGTTGGAACGCGAGAATCTACTTTGAAGATTCCGACTCCGAGCTATTTGAAAAACTTCGTGACCTTGGCCCCCACAGGCCCTACCTGCTGTGGATCGCAGGCGATGCGGGCATTTTGGCGCAGGAGACGGTATCGATTGTTGGCACGAGGAACCCCTCCGGCACCGGACTTGCAAATGCCAAGAGGCTCGTAGCTGAGCTATCAAGTCCAGTGATCTCAGGAGGAGCTGTTGGCATAGACGCCGAGGCTCATACATCCGCGATTGACTTAGGTCTTCAGACCGCAGCCTTCATGGCAGGTGGTGTCGACAAGGCCTACCCCCAGGCAAATTGGGAGCTCTTTCACAAAATGGTTCAAGCCGGAGGAGCCCTAATCAGCGAAGCCTCGCCGGGAACGACGCCCTCGCGCTTTCGCTTTTTGCAGCGCAATCGGCTGATTGCCGCTGCCAGTAGCGCCACCTACATCGTTGAGGCTGGCTATCGCTCTGGAACCCGCAACACAGCGAATCATGCCCGGGTTATCGGCAGAGAGGTCTTTGCATTGCCCGGTCCTTGGGCCTTTGCGCCTGCCAGAGGAGCAAACGCCATGATCGCCGAAGGTCTCGCTCACCCCTATCCGCTAACCAGCTTTCCCATCGAGCTGACCATGAACCAAAAACGAATCCAGGATGCGATGCGAGCGGGAGCGAGATTTCCAGATGAGATTGCGGCTGAATCCGGGCTCAGCTTGGCAAGCGTTCTCGAGGAACTAAAGCCCGCCTAGTGCCTTTCTAATGCCTGAAGAGGGAGAACTCTCACTTAGTCTTGATTCATGGACCTAGGTGGCGAACTGGCTGGTTTTGCAGGCCATCTTGCGTCCCGCGGAACTAGCAGCAACACTCAAAAGGCATATCTTTCAGACCTCAGAGACCTTCTCGGCTTCCTTCACGATAAAAAACGCGAGCTAGACCTAGATGCACTTCGCGACTGGATGTGGCAAATGAGCGAAGCCGGTGCCACAAAAACCACGCTCGCCCGAAAGACCTCGACTGCAAAAGCCTTCACGCAGTACCTCTTTGAAAGAGGGAAGCTCGAATCCGATCCTGGCCTGAGACTCAGGGCGCCAAAGCTCGATAGGGGACTTCCAAAGGTTGCAACGGAGAAGAGCCTGGACGAAGTTTTCAGTCGAATGCAGTTCTTGGCCACTGACGATAACCCCGCTGGCCAAAGGGACCTGTGCGCATTTGAGCTCCTCTATGCCACCGGAATGAGAGTTAGCGAGCTCGCGGGCATAGACCTTGAGGACATTGACTACTCGCGGTCGCTGGTTCGGGTCACCGGAAAAGGAAATAAGCAGCGAATGCTGCCCTTTGGAAACTCTGCGGCTCGAGCAATAAATTCATGGGTCAAGACCGGTAGAGACCAGTACCGCACTGATTCCTCACCCCAGGCACTGCTACTGACCTCTCGGGGTAAGAGGGTGGGAGTTAGGCAGCTCTACTCACTAGTTGCCGAGCAGTTGTCTGCGACCGCCACCGGTAAGGCGGGACCTCACACCTTGAGACACTCTGCAGCAACTCATCTCCTGGATCACGGCGCCGACCTAAGGGCCGTTCAGGAGATCCTTGGTCACGCTTCACTGGCCACCACCCAGATCTACACACACGTCTCGGTGGACCGGCTGAGAAAGTCGTTTGAGCAAGCGCACCCAAGGGCCTAACTGACGATTTTGCTCGGCATGAGGCTTCCATAGAACAGCATCGGGTTCAGATACCCCCTATCGACTCTGACTGATAAGTGCATGCACCCCTCGCAGTGCTCTTGGTAGCCAGCCTCTCCCTCGCATAGGTAGCCCACTAGCTCTCCCTTATCAATTGCCTGCCCAACAGCTAAATCGCTGCATACGGGCTCAAAGCTGATTCGATAGTCACCGGAGCGAATTGTTACTACCCGCCTGTCTACGACGAGGTCGTTGAAAGCTACGAACCCGTCCCTGGGAGCCCGAATACCCTCGTTTCCCACCAGCACATCAAGACCCCTGTGACCAGCCCCCCTCTCAGAGAGGGGAGCGACGTAATTGCCCATTTGTTTGTCCAGAAAGTAGGGGACCGGCTCAGCCCAGATTTCAGGTGCCGGTAGTGCGAAGTTGAAAAGGCCAAAGATGACCTTGATTGCAAGTGCGAATTTGAACATCTGTCAATGCAATCCAAATGCTCTTAGCAGCGCTTGACCAGATAGAAATAAGTGGAAAAGCCCCTAAATCACGGGTATGCTTACACCTACACATCGATTCGGTGTGAATTCGCGTGTTCCAGCCAAAATTCGCTAGTTCGGTCCCTTCGGGGTTCTAGGGAATTGGAATGCCAGGGAGATGGGCAACCGCTCATTTCGAGAAACTGAGGGGCGCATTTGCGTCCAAAGGAGTGCCTTATGGCAAGCGTAACAATGCGCCAGCTGCTTGATGCTGGCGTCCACTTCGGTCACCAGACCCGCAGGTGGAACCCGAAGATGAAGCGTCACATTCTGACCGATCGTTCGGGCATCTACATCATCGACCTACAGCAGTCAGTCGACTACATCGACCAGGCCTATAACTTTGTTCGCGACCTTGTCGCAAACGGTGGCTCAATCATGTTTGTCGGAACCAAGAAGCAGGCCCAGGAGGCTATTGCCACTGAGGCGCTTCGCGTGGGTCAGCCCTACATCAACCAGCGCTGGTTGGGTGGGCTACTAACTAACTTTTCAACCGTCGCCAAGCGAATCTCCCGCATGAAGGAGCTCGAGGCACTTGACTTCGAGGATCCAGCCAAGTCGGGTCTGACTAAGAAGGAACTGCTCATGCTCAAGCGTGAGAAGGACAAGCTTGAGAAGTCCCTAGGCGGCATTCGCAACGTAACCAAGACTCCAAGTGCACTTTGGATCGTTGACACCAACAAGGAGCACCTTGCGGTCACCGAGGCAAAGAAGCTGGGTATCCCAGTTATTGCCATCCTTGACACCAACTGTGACCCAGATGACGTCGAGATCGGCATCCCTGGTAACGACGACGCAATCCGCTCCATCGAGCTTCTGACCAAGGTAATTGCCGACGCGGCAGCCGATGGCATGATTGCCCGCCACACCAAGACCGATGCTGAGGCGGAGCCACTAGCCGAGTGGGAGCGCGAGCTTCTGGAAGGCCAGAAGGAAGAGCCAAAGGCAGAGGCTCCTGCAGCCGAGAAGGCAGCCGAGAGCAAGCCTGACGCTAAGGCAGAGCCCGCTAAGGCAGCTGCAAAGCCTGCAGCGGAGAAGAAGGCACCTGCTAAGAAAGCTCCGGCCAAGGCTCCTGCAAAGCCGGCAGCTGAGAAGGCTCCTGCTAAGGCAGCAGCAAAGCCAGCAACCGAGAAAGCACCAGCCAAGAAGCCAGCGGCAAAGCCTGCCGCCGAGAAGAAGGCCCCTGCAAAGAAGGCCCCAGCAAAGACTGCAGAGAAGAAGGACGAGAAGTAAATGGCTAACTACACCGCAGCAGACGTAAAGGCGCTTCGCGACAAGTCCGGCGCCGGAATGATGGACTGCAAGGGAGCTCTTGACGAGGCTGATGGCGACATCGAGAAGGCATTTGAGGTCCTTCGCCTCAAGGGACTCAAGGGAGTATCAAAGCGCGAGGGTCGCACCACTACCAACGGCCTAGTTGTAGCGAGGGTTGCAGGTGGCAAGGGAACTCTTATTGAGCTTGCTTGCGAGACTGACTTTGTTGCAAAGGCTGAGAACTTCGTCGCGCTAGCCGAAGAGGTAGCAGATGCTGTTGTGGCATCTGGAGCCTCGGACGTTGAGTCCGCGCTTGCAGCACCTCACGGAGGCTCTTCGGTTGCAGATGCAATTACCGACAAGGCAGCAATCATGGGCGAGAAGGTTGAGCTCAGAAGGGTTGCAGTAGTTGAGGCCAGCGGCGTTGACGCATACCTGCACCGAACCAGCCGCGACTTGCCACCTCAGGTTGGCGTCTTGCTAGGTTACGAGGGCTCCGACAGCGACACTGCACACGACATCGCTGTGCACATCGCTGCGTTTAGCCCCCAGTACCTAACTCGTGACGATGTTCCAGCCGAAGTTGTTGCCAAGGAGCGTGAAATTGCCGAGGCAACCGCTCGCGATGAGGGCAAGCCAGAGGCCGCACTGCCAAAGATTGTCGAGGGAAGAGTCAACGGCTTCTTCAAGGAGACCTGCCTCTTCGATCAGGACTTTGCAAAGGACAACAAGCAGAGCGTAGGAAAGGTTGCCGAGGCTGCAGGCCTTAAGCTAACCGGCTTCGTGCGCTTCCGCGTTGGCGTCTAAATAAAGCAATTTAGGTTGTGGGCTCGGTCAATGCCGGGCCCACTTCGCTTTTTCCGCTCTAGTATTGTCTTTGGCTAAATCTGGAGGTGCCATGGCTAATAAAAAGCGCAGAGTATTGCTCAAAATCTCCGGAGAGGCCTTTGGTGGAGGGTCCCTGGGGGTAAACCCAGATGTCGTCTCTGAGATTGCCAAAGAGATTGCCAAGGCCTCCAAAGAGGTAGAGATCGCGATTGTCGTAGGCGGTGGCAACTTCTTCAGGGGAGCCGAGCTATCAAACCGAGGCATGGACCGCGGCAGAGCCGACTACATGGGCATGCTGGGCACGGTTATGAATGCCCTAGCCCTTCAAGACTTTATCGAGCAGGCTGGCGCTGACGTAAGAGTTCAGACGGCGATCTCAATGGCCCAGGTCGCCGAGCCCTACCTACCCCTCCGGGCCATTAGGCACCTCGAAAAAGGCAGGATCGTAATATTCGGAGCCGGAGCTGGCCTTCCATACTTCTCCACCGACACTGTTGCCGCGCAGCGGGCTCTAGAGATTCACGCTGACGAGGTACTTGTTGCCAAGAATGGGGTAGACGGCGTCTATTCGGCAGACCCTAAGAAGGACCCTGCAGCCAAGAAGCTCGGTGAGATCAGCTACCAAGAGGCGTTGGTCCAGGGTCTCAAGGTCGTCGATGCAACCGCGTTCTCTCTATGCATGGACAACAAGATGCCGATGCGAGTTTTTGGAATGGCCGACATCACCAAGGCCCTGCTTGGCAAGGCTATTGGCACCAAGGTTCGCGCTTAGAAGGAGCAAAGCTAAATGATTCAAGACGTGATGGCCGAGGCCAAGGACAAGATGGACAAGGCTCTCGAGGCAACGAAGGAAGATTTTGCCTCAGTGCGAACGGGCAGGGCTAACCCTGCGATGTTCCAAAAGATCATGATCGAGTACTACGGCACACCAACTCCGCTTTCGCAGCTTGCGGGCATTCAAAACCCGGAGGCAAGATCTATCCTCATTACCCCTTATGACAAGGCAGCTTTGGGAGATATCGAGAAGGCGCTGCTAGCAATGCCAAACCTGGGTGCTCAACCAAACTCGGATGGCAATGTGATCCGCGTGAATCTTCCTGAGCTCACCGAGGACAGGCGCAAAGAATACGTCAAGCTAACCCGCGACAAGGCCGAGCAGGGCAGGGTTTCGGTCAGGAACATCAGGCGGAAGGCCAAAGAAGACCTTGAAGCCCTGAAGAAAGACGGAGCTGTTGGGGAAGATGAGGTCGAAAGAGCCGAAAAGGAGCTCGAGGCCATTACCAAGGCTCATGTCGACAAGATTGACGAGGCTCTAAAGAACAAGGAAGCGGAGCTCCTAGAGGTCTAGTTGGATAGCTCTAAAACCAGAACTTTAGGACCTAGGTTCGCCGTTGGCCTGAGCCTCGGCGGTGTATTTCTTCTCTCTCTGCTTCACCCATTCGCTTTCACCTCATTTGCCGCTATTTCAGCCGCAATAGCGACTTTCGAGCTCGCAAGAGTTCTCCGCATGGCGGGTTGGCACGTTCCCGGAGGAGCTGCCTTAGCCGCGCCGGCAATTATTTACGCAACCTATTTCTATGGCACCTTAGGTCAGTGGTTTTCGCTACTGGGCTCGCTTGGGCTTTTAGTTCTCTGGAGACTTGTTTCGCTTTTGATTGTTGGTAAGCAGCAGAGTGCGAAACAGACACTGAGAGACTTCGGGGCAACCGGCTTCTCGCTGGTTTATGTGCCACTGCTTTTGAGCTATGCCGCTCTGCTCATAAATCGAGACGATGGCACGGCCTGGGTTTTGGGCATAGTACTGGCCGTTGTGATGATCGATAGCTTTGGCTACCTAGTCGGCAGATTCTTTGGCAAGACCAAGCTGATCCCCAGTATCAGCCCGAAGAAGACCTGGGAGGGATTCCTGGCATCTGCATTGGGTGCGCTGCTCGGAGGGATAATTCTCGGGCAGTTAACAGCAACTTCACTTGGCTTTGGTTTACTGTTTGGCATAAGCATTCTGGTGAGTTCGGTTCTCGGGGATCTTTCGGAATCACTCATCAAGAGAGATTTGAATGTGAAGGACATGGGGGACGTTCTTCCGGGACACGGAGGGTTTATGGACCGCATCGACTCTCTTCTGCCCTCGGTCTTTGTCGCATACCTCCTAGCCCAAGTAGCCTTCTAATGGCTCTAGAGCGGGTTTCTAACACGGCTCTGGGTTATGACTCGGAGCAGGTAGATGCCCTGCTTGACAGAGTTCGCAGGCAATACGAGAAACCCAAGAGCAGGATCATCACCCCGGCGATGCTCGCCGCGGTGGAGTTCGACCTCGCCCCGGGCGGCTATCGCATCGACCAGACCGATGCTGCCCTTGCAGAGGTCGCGATTGAATTTGAACACCGTGAACTAAAAGCCCGCCTAGAACGTATTGGGACCAAACGCTTCAAAGTTGAAACCAGAAGCCTCATCGGCACGATCGTCAAGGTTTTGAGCCAAGAGGAGAAGAAGCAGTTCAGCCCAGCCAGAAACGGCTACCACCCAAAGCGAGTGCGGGAAATCCTCAGGAAGGTCAGTGTGCAGGACGGTCTGCTAAGCGCCCCAAGCCCCAGTGAACTCAAGACCGCACCGCTTGGGAGAAAGAACGGTGGCCCCGCGAGGTTTGAGGTAAACGAGTTTTTGGGCATTGTTGTTAGTGTCCTCCAGCGCCAGGAGCTAGTGCGGTAAAGAGCGTAAGCGAATAGGCTTAAGTCTCTTGGAGGCAAATGGCTAAGCACGCGAAGGTATCTAGAGGCCGAGGACGGGGTTTATTTGTCCTTGGCTACTTTTTCGTAGCCTCCCTGGTGATGGTCTCGGCTGTCGATCCCTACTCCGGAACCATAGCTTCGGCGAACTCGGTTGACACCTACCAACAGCCTCTAGTTACCTACCAGTCCCTCCAGCTAGTCCCGCTAAGCGCGGTTGACTATGGACGCGGCAGCTTTGAAGTCCTCACCGGTGAGCAAGCTCGCCCGATAACCGTCAAGCGCGCGCCAACTCCAGAGAGTGGGAGCGTCAAGGCATTTGCGCTGAGTCAGGTCGAAGCAAAGGGCTGGGATTATGACCAGTTCTCTTGCCTTGTGAAGCTCTGGGAGCGCGAGAGCAACTGGCGCTGGAATGCCACAAACAAGTCCTCCGGTGCCTATGGCATCCCGCAGTCGCTTCCGGCCACCAAGATGGCAAAGGCAGGAGCTGACTGGAGAACCAATCCTGAGACCCAGGTTCGCTGGGGCATTGGCTATATCGACGGCAGGTATGGATCGCCTTGTGCAGCCCTGGTGCACTCTGACGAGCACAACTGGTACTAATGGCAAGAGGTAAAAAGCGTCGCGGAGCACCAAAGCGCGAGTATGAAGAGCTTGATGTCACAAGACTGCGAATGTCCATCCCTCACACCGAGCTAAAGCGCGGGGGAGAGTTTCAAGTCCAGCAGACCATGGGCTCTAACGCTGAAGAGGGAAAGACCTGGATCTGTCCAGTTTGTGTGGTGCTAATAGAGCCCGGAGTAGTCCACACCGTGGCCTGGGACATCCACCGGGGAGTTCAATCCAGGCGCCACTTCCATAACCACTGCTGGAAGCTCTTTGATGGGATTCTCCCCTGATGGAGATCACCTCAAACACTGTCCTTGCAGCAACTCGAGAGGACATCGAACTTCACACCGCAGATGGCCAGGTCCTCGTAGGCGAGCTGGCTCTTCCCGAATCCGGAACTCCATCGGCAACGCTCATCACCCTGCATCCACTTCCAACCCATGGTGGGTTCATGGACTCCCACATCCTTCGTAAAGCCGCAAATCGCCTGCCTCAGCTTGCAAACCTTGCAGTTATTCGGTTCAACACCCGAGGCACATCATCGCCCCGAGGGACCTCCACCGGCAGTTTCGACGGTGGTGTTTTGGAGGAGCACGATGTGGCAGCTGCAGTTGAATTTGCAAAAAGTCGGGGTCTAACCAACCTCTGGCTAGTGGGCTGGTCTTTTGGTACTGAGCTTGCGATCAAGTACGGACCAGACCACGACATCTCAGGCGCAATCTTGCTCTCACCGCCTCTTCATAGAGC
>JBMUBK010000019.1:0-16854 GCA_049457355.1 Aquiluna sp. | reverse complement strand
AGGCCTGACGGGTCAGGATTCCAGAACTCAAACCCAATTCCTCAGGGAACCTACGGATTTGGACCATTTACCTACAACGAGCAGACGCTCTGGGTGCTGGTCTTCGGACTGATTGTTCTCACCGTGGCTGTTTGGTTCCTCTGGGCCCTAATGCGCTCTCCTTGGGGCAGGGTCATCAAGGGCATTCGCGAGGACGAGGAGGCCGTTAGGTCGCTGGGTAAGAACGTGTTTGCCTACAAGCTTCAGGCTCTGGTAATCGGAGGTGTCTTCGGAGCGCTCGGCGGCATCATTTACACCGCTGCCCAGAACATCTCCCCCGGAGTTTATGTAACCTCGCTTACCTTCTTCATCTGGACCTCGCTGCTACTTGGTGGCGCTGCAACAATCTTTGGACCAGTAATTGGAGCGGTCATCTTCTGGGTCATCCAGGCTTTCCTCTCCAACGTACTTCCAGAGCTTGCGACTTCTGGCATCCTTCCTGTTTCGACAACTCAGGCCTCAACCCTGAGGTTCGTGCTCGTCGGTATAGGGCTGATGCTGCTAGTGATTTACCGCCCACAGGGCATCTTCGGAGACAAGAGGGAGCTGACCTTTGTCAAATAACGAGAAGCCACAAAAGACAACTGGCCTTCACATCGGTGATGCAGTCCCAGGCTGCAAGAAGAAAGATCCGATGCTTGTCATCGACCACGTCAAGAAGACCTTTGGAGGTCTGACCGCGGTTGACGTTGAGCACCTCGAGATCCCCTCGGGAGTAATCACTGCTCTGATTGGTCCAAATGGTGCGGGTAAGACCACGCTGTTTAATCTGCTAACCGGTTTTGACACCCCAGACACCGGCACCTGGTCCTTTATGGGGACCTCGCTATCGGGCGTGCCATCATTCAAGGTTGCCCAGATGGGCCAGGTCCGCACCTTCCAGCTGACAAAGGCACTGAGCCTATTGACCGTAATCGAGAACATGAAGCTCGGTGCCAAGGGTCAAAGCGGCGAGAGTATCTTCAGGGCCCTGTTCCCAGGGTTCTGGAAGAAGCAGGACGAGGACATCGAAGTCAAGGCTATGGAGCTTCTCAAGCGCTTCAAGCTCGATACCAAAAAGGATGACTTTGCCGCATCCCTTTCGGGAGGGCAGCGCAAGCTTCTTGAGATGGCTCGTGCTCTCATGACTGACCCAACTCTGGTCATGCTTGACGAGCCAATGGCAGGTGTGAACCCAGCTCTTACCCAGTCTCTTCTCGACCACGTTATTAGCCTCAAGGGTGAGGGTATGACCGTGCTGTTCGTTGAGCACGACATGCACATGGTTCGCCACATTGCCGACTGGGTTGTAGTCATGGCAGAAGGCAAGGTTGTGGCCGAGGGTCCACCGGAGACCGTCATGAAGGAGCAAGCCGTTATCGATGCCTACCTTGGTGCCCACCAAGAGACCGACCTTGGTGAGGTCACAGGCAGAATCAACATCATCAAGGGGGAGGACAAGTGAGCGAAACAGTAATTGAGGTTAAAGACCTCGTCGCCGGCTACCTCCCAGGCGTAAACATTCTCAATGGCACCAATTTCCACGCGGACAAGGGTGAGCTAATTGGAATCATCGGCCCAAATGGAGCGGGTAAGTCAACATTGCTCAAAGCCATTTTCGGCCTGGTAAAGGTCCGTGAGGGCTCGATCACTCTGAACGGTGAGTCAATTGTGGGCCTCAAGTCAAACCAGCTTGTCACCAAGGGTGTTGGCTTCATCCCTCAGAACAATAATGTTTTCCCCTCGCTCACCATCGAAGAGAATCTCCAGATGGGTGCCTTCCAGGAGCCTGAGAAATACTCCGAGCGACTTGACTTCGTGATCTCAATCTTTGAGGAACTGGGTAAGCGCCTAAAGCAGCGTGCGGGTTCGCTATCGGGCGGTGAAAGACAGATGGTTGCCATGAGCCGAGCGCTCATGATGGACCCAACTGTTCTGCTGCTGGACGAGCCTTCAGCAGGTCTTAGCCCGGTTAGACAGGACGAGGCGTTCCTTAGGGTCTCCGACATCAATAAGGCTGGAGTTACCTGCATCATGGTTGAGCAGAACGCTCGACGTTGCCTTCAGATTTCAGATCGTGCCTACGTGCTTGATCAGGGTAAGGATGCCGTTGTTGGCACCGGCCGTGAGCTTCTCAATGACCCTCAGGTCATCGGCCTGTATCTAGGTACTCTTGGCACCTAAGCGAAAGATTCCAACCGGCTCTGGCATTGGAGTTGGGGTTGGCGTTGGAGTAGCAATAGGCGTCGCCACAGACAATCTCGCTCTATGGATCGCTCTTGGTGTTGCGTTAGGTGCGGCCCTGGATGTGACCTACCGAAAAGGCAAATAGCGTTACCAACCCCGTAGTTGTTGGTGCAAAGAGAAATCCCCCCGGGAGAACCCGGGGGGATTTTTCTTGTTCTTTAGAGAACTAGTTACTATCCACGGATGGTGGAAGGAACGTTGTTTCCGTCGAACTGCTGAATCAGGATGTTACCGTCAGTTGGGTCTCCGACCTCGTTGAAGGTAATAGCGCCGGAAGGACCGTCATAGTCTGCGGTTCCGCCGCCGTTGATGATGTCAGCACACTCGGCGAAGCTGGTGCACTTGGTGCCGTTGCCGGAACCACCAGAAACTTCCTGGAGCTTCTCAGCCATGTTGGCACCCTCGGTGCTGCGAGCCTCAAGAGCAGCAAGTGCTAGAAGCACAACTGCGTCGTAAGTCTCAGGACCGTATGCGTTCAGCTCGAGGTCTGCGTTTCCGCGAGCAACCCATGCGTCGTTCATCCTGGTGACGAAGTCTGCAATCTTGCTCTCGTTAACACCTGGGTAAGTACCCTTAGCGCCCTCTAGGGTTCCTGGAGCAAAGTCGTCCGAGTAGTTGGTGAGGTTACCGTCTACGAAGTAGAGGTTCTCGCCAGGGAACTGGCTGGTTAGCTCTGGAACGATCGTCTTTGCCTCGTCGAAGGTGACCAGAACGATAGCGTCTGGGTCGCCTGCGAGAGCCTCGGAGATCTGGCTGGTGAAGTTAGTGTCACCGGTGTTGTAGGTAGGTGCAGCAATAACCTCTCCACCTGCAGCCTCGAAGGCCTCAGTTACGAAGCCAGCTAGACCGGTACCGTAGGAGTCGTTCAGAACGATCATGGAGATCCTCTGGTGTCCGTCCTCGGCGATTAGGTTTCCAAGCACCTCACCCTGAAGAACGTCAGATGGAGCGGTACGGAAGTACAGTCCCTTGTCCTCGTAGGTGGTGAATGCTGCGGAGGTGTTTGCTGGTGAGAAGTGAATTACACACTCAGCGGTCAGGCGGTCAATGAACTGCAGTGACACACCGGATGATGCGGCACCTACTACAGCCTCAACGCCAGCGTTTAGCAGACGTGGGATTTCGGTGTCGTAGGCCTTGTTGTCGGTATCACCTGAGTCACCTGGGGTGTAGTCAATGGTGATTCCCTTGCCAGCTGCGTTGATCTCGTCAACGGCTAGGTAAGCGCCAGCTTCCTCAGGTGGGCCGAGGAATGCGAGGTTACCGGTCAGAGGTAGCGCGGAACCTAGCTTTAGGGTTAGGTCTCCACTCTGCTCTGAACCGAGCTCACAACCGCCAGCAGTGGTGGCAGGGGCGCAGCCAGTCAAAACCACAGCACCCAGCGCTAGTGCGCTAGCTGCGGACAGGGTCTTAACGAAGCGCGACCTGTTGTTCGATACGGTCATTCTTGCTCCTTGCAATTGCAATTTGTAATGCGAATGCGGGCTCGATTGCCCGCATTGCTAGGTAAAGCATAGTGAAAGCCTCGCGTAATCCCTAGGAAACACAAGTGAGTGGAAGCGTTAACAGCCACGAACCATCCAGAACTACTTGAAAGTTTCTATAAAAACTTCGTATTCCTCTGAAAATGTATGTAAAAACTGCGGATTTCGTTGCAATAGTCGAATTAACTATTTGAATAACAATTAGATTTCATCCCTAGCCCTGAACTGCAATCGGGAGGTCTGGCTTTCTTCGCCTCAATGCATCAGTTGTGAGGACGACGAGTGATAGCCAGACCAGGGCGAAACCAATCCAGCGAACCGGCGGCATCGGTTCCTCGAGGATAAAGTACCCAACGCTGAACTGCAGAATTGGCGTCAGGTATTGAATAAAGCCAATGGTAGATAGCTTCACGCGAGAAGCCGCAGCACCAAAAAGAATTAGCGGTATTGCGGTGAGAATTCCAAAGGAGATCAAAACCGAGGCCTCAAACACTCCAGAGAAAATCATGATCGGGGTATACATCGAGACAATCCAGAGCTGAATCAAAGCAAACGGCAGAACAATACCGGACTCAATAGTGAAGCTCTGAAGTGCCCTGATCTTGCCTCCGACTCTGTTTTTGGCGAGCGAGTAGGTGCCGAAGCTAATGGCCAAGGCCAAAGCTATCCAGGGAGGCCTTCCGTAGTCGAAGGTGAGAATAACAACAGCAGCGAAGCCGATTCCCAGAGCTACCCACTGCCCCTTACGAAGTTTCTCCTTGAGAAATACCACGGCAAAAAGCACCGTTATCAGGGGATTGATGAAGTACCCCAGAGAGGTCTCCAGCACATTGCTGGTTGCAACTGCGACCACGTAGACCGACCAGTTGATGAAGATGAAAAGCGAGGCGACTGCAACCCAGCCAAGCTTCTTGGGAGATTTAACCAGCTCCACAGTCTGCGCCCAGGTTCTCGTCAAAGTCACTAGCAGCGCGGCGAACAGGAAGCCAAAGACCACCCTCCAAACAACAACCTCAAAGGGATTGGCGAAGCTAGCCGCTGTAATGATGAGCGGAAATGAGCCCCAAATGAGATAGGCGGAGACTCCGAATGTGAGGCCTGTAGCCCCTTCGGATTGCTTCTTCACGCGCTAATCCTAGGGGCAAAAAGAAAGACGGCCCCTCCAGTGGAAGGGCCGTCTTGCTTGAGTTATTTAGCGCTCGATGATTGCCAGTACGTCACGAGCTGAGAGCACTAGGTACTCCTCGCCGTTGTACTTGAGCTCGGTGCCGCCGTACTTGGAAAAGACGACCATGTCGCCAACCTTGACATCCACTGGGATGCGGTCACCCTCGTCGCTGAAGCGACCTGGTCCGACAGCAACAACCTCAGCCTCCTGAGGCTTTTCCTTGGCGGTGTCTGGGATAACCAGACCTGAGGCGGTTACCTGCTCCGCCTCAAGTGGACGAACGACAATACGATCTTCGAGTGGCTTGATAGAAACCGACACTTTGACCTCTTCTTTACTAAAGATTTTGGATTAGCAGACTCGGTACCCGAGTGCTAACTAAAACTTTAGGCCCTTATTAGCACTCAGTCAAGGTGAGTGCTAGGTGTGTAGCGACTATGTTTTATTGAGTGAGCGACAATGCCGTATTTCCCTCTAATGACGCGCTCGCCCTTCTCGAGCAGACCTACTCGCCCGAGATCGACCCAGACGCGCTAAACGCCAAGCTAAGAAAAGCTGGTCATGCCCCGGGGGTAATCGTCGAGGTGGTCAACCAGGTAGCACTGCGCCAAAAGGCCAGGCAGAAGCTGGGGCCTTTAGCCGACTCACTTCTGCTAACTAGGCAAGGTCTGGAGCAGTCTTCGAGGTTTGATGTCGCAAAATACCACGCAAGAAAACTGAGCTCACTCGGATCTGTGACCGACCTAGGCTGTGGGCTTGGAATTGATTCGATTGCACTTGCAGAGTCAGGGAGCGCGGTTGTCGCGGTCGAAAAAGACGAGATGACCGCCAAGTTTGCAAGCTACAACCTCGCACGCTTTCCCACCGCCGAAGTCCACAGATCAGCCGCCGAGGACTTCGATGTGGGAACAGAGGGCGTCTTTTTAGATCCCGCGAGGCGCGACCTGGGAGCCACAGGTCGGAGTCGGAAACTGCTAAGCCCAGAAGACTTTTCTCCGTCAATTAGCTTCGCGTTCGAACAGTTATCAAAAGTGCCCGGAGGGGTGAAGCTCTCCCCTGCGCTTCCTCACGAGCTGGTCTCCGACAAATTTGAGGCAACCTGGGTTTCTCACCGGGGCGACCTCGTGGAGTTTTCCCAGTGGAGCACTGACCCACAGCATTTTGGAAAGCGCTTTGCCGTGATGATTGATGGTGAGACTGAGCTCAAATTCACAGGTGAAGAGTTCGATGCTGAGGTTAGCTCGCTGGACGAGTATGTGTATGAGCCGGATCCAGCCCTAATTCGATCGCACCTCTTGGGTGCTTTTGCGTTGGAGCAGGGGCTTGGTTTGTTGTCCCAAGGAATTGCCTATCTCACCGGTAGCGAGCGAAAAAGCCCTTGGCTTAGGGGCTACAAACTCCTTGCCGAAATGCCCCTGGATGAAAAGGCAATCTCTCGCTACCTTTCCGAGCGCAGCATCGGGAGTCTCGAGATCAAGAAGCGAGGAGTGGACATCGACCCGCAGCTGATGCGCAAGCGGCTGAAGCTTAAAGGTTCGGGCGCCGCCACTCTGATAGCAACCAAAGTGGGCGGCGCCCGTAAGGCACTTGTCTGCGAACCAATCCGCTAGGTGGCTCCCCCAACAAATTGGAAAACACTTTTTGTTACAACTCAGGCCCTCCGGCTGGAGTCCAGAGGAGCTGAGGCGACACGTGCTGAAAAGGCAAACACCCTTACTTGCAAAAACCTTCCAAGTGGTCGCTAGGCGGTCTGAACTGTAGTTACTGGGAGTGTGGACTCGGCACCAAAATTTAGGCCACTGGGTTCTCTTCCGTCCATGATCAGCTGGGAACCTAAAGCAGCAATCATCGCCCCGTTGTCGGTGCAGAGGGAGAACCTAGGGATTCTCAGCTCAATGCCGGCTTCTTGGCAGCGTCGCTCAGCCTCCTGACGCAGCCTTGCGTTGGCAACCACGCCACCGCCAAGCAAGAGCCTCCTAACACCGAACTCTTCGCAGGCCCAGAGGGACTTTGTTAGAAGGACATCGATTACGGCCTCGCGGAAGCTTGCCGCCACGTCAGGTTTTGAATACTCCTGACCTGTATCTTCCAGCTTCTCCACGTGTCTCGCCACAGCCGTCTTCAGCCCTGAGAACGAGAAGTTGTACTTGTGCTTTTCCAAGTCCTTGGGAAGCGTCAGGCCCCTGGGGAACCTAATTGCCTTCGGGTCACCCTCTGCCGCAATCTTGTCGATCTGCGGGCCTCCAGGATATGGAAGACCTAAAACCCGAGCTACCTTGTCAAAGGCCTCACCCGCTGCATCATCGATGGTCTCTCCGAGCAGCTGGGTGTCGTTGAGTAGATCACGAACTAGCAGAAGTGAGGTGTGGCCACCTGACACTAGGAGGGCAATCGTTGGGACCTCAACCGCACCACGCTCCAGTACATCCGCTCCCACATGTCCGACTAGGTGGTTCACGGCGTAGATGGGTTTGTCTAGAGCGACCGCTAGCCCCTTGGCAGCACCAATACCGACCATTAGGGCTCCCGATAGCCCCGGACCATTCGCAACCGCAATTGCATCAATGTCTTGGTAACCAATTCCCGCTTCAGCGAGCGCCGCATCTAGTGTCGGTGAGATTGCTTCAAGGTGTGCCCTCGCAGCAACCTCGGGAACCACTCCCCCATACTTTGCATGCTCGTCCATCGAGGAGTGAAGTGCATTAGCTAGCAGCCTGTTGCCGCGAACTATCCCGACTCCGGTCTCATCACAGGTTGACTCAATGCCCAAGACAACAGGTTGGCTAATTGGCATGCGCATCACCAGCGCGTCCTCCCCAGAAGGCTGGTAATAGCGCTTCCGGACATCGATCTGTTCAAAGCCAAGGCTCAAATAAAGCGCGATCGCAGACTCGTTGCCTGCTTTCACCTCCAAAAAGACTTCCTCGCTGCCCTGCCTCTTCGCGACAGCCAGCAGCTCGTTCATTAGGGTTCGCCCGATACCTCTGCCTTGGCTCTGTGGTTCAACGCCAATTGTCTGGATATCACTTGAGTAGCTGGGCCCACTGACTTTTAGCCCGGCATAGCCCAGCAGTGAACCGTCAAATGCCCCGACATAGTGAGTTTGAGCTGAGGCGATTTCTGCGGCCATGGTCTGCTCGAGCCAAGCCTCATTCTGAAATAGCCTGCGCTCTAGGTCCATGACCTGGGGCAGATCATCAATGGAAAGCGCCCTGAGTTGCATCAGCCGCTCACCCTTTTTCCCGGCGATGGCGTGACATCCGGTGAACGCAGGTAGATGGCACCGGTTTCGCTCAAATCGATGCCGTTTTCTAGAGCCCAGACGGCATAGCGTCCAACTTTTTCCGCATCTGCGGGCTCAGAAACATGTTCATAGTCCGCAAACTCAGCGGTGCTAGCTGGGTCAATAACCCTCGGGCCAAACTCTCTTTTGCCGCCGAGGTAGCCCGCTGCGAAAAGCTCACCGCGCTTTGCATCAGTTGTCACGAGCAAACGGTTTTCCGCTCTCGAGAAGGCAATAGCATCAAGCACCATGACTCCGTGCAGGCTCACATCTAGCGGCCCAGCAAGGGCCTTAGCCGCGGCTATACCGACCCGCAGGCCCGTATATGGGGCAGGACCGATGCCAACGGCGATGTTTTCCAGTGCGTTTGCAGCCACGTTCGCCTGTGAAAGAACTTCGGTAATTGCCCCCGCGATGTTTTCGGCGTGACCAAAGGGGTCGTCAAAGAAGACCGAGGATAAGAGTTTTTCGCCGTTGAAGATTGCGGCAGATGTTCCGGCAGAGGTGTCAATTGAGAGAAGCAAGGTCTACCCCCTCCCACCTTGGGCCCACAGCGGACAGGACCACCTCTCGAATCTCGTCATCTGAGGTTCGATCTATTTCTACGCTTAGGTAGTTCTCTGCATAGCCATCAAGAAAGTCCCTAGCCCACTCGACAACAACTATTGAACCGGCGAAGTCAATGTCTAGATCATCAAGCTCCACCGCGCTTGCAAGCCGATAGGCATCGACATGAACCAGCTTGCCGCCACTGGCAATTCTGTGCTCGCGAGCCAGCACAAAGGTGGGCGACTGAATTGTGCCTTCCGCGCCTAGGGCTTCTCCGAGGCCGCGGGTGAGGGTTGTCTTCCCTGCTCCGAGCTCGCCAGATAGCAACACCAGGTCACCAAGCTCCAGCAGCTCAGCCAGCTTGCTTCCCAGCTCCTCCATGTCCTCGGAGGTAGTTATCGTTAGCTGCATTAGCGGCCCAGGTAACTTCGGTCTGCTCTGCCGCCAATGCGGGTGACGATCTCATAGTTGATTGTCCCGGCCGACTCTCCGAGTGCCTCTGCACTAGGTTCGCCTTTACGGGGATTGCCAAAGATGACCACTTCGGTCCCGATCTCAGGCTCTGAGCTTCCTAGGTCCACCACAAACTGGTCCATCGCAACTCGCCCAACCACCGGGTAAAGCTTGCCTGCGATTAGAACTTCGTGGTTCACAGAAATCCTGGGCATGCCCTCGGCATAACCAAAGGGAACTAGGCCCAGATTCGTTTCCCGCTCTGTTACGTAGCGGTAGCCGTAGGAGACACCTTGACCTGCAGCCACTCTCTTTACGTTTACGAGTTGGCTTAGTACCCGCATGGCAGGCTGCAGCTCGATGCCATCAAGCGCTCGGTCTTCGAAGGGGTTGAGCCCGTAAACCGCGATGCCGCACCTAACCATGTCATAGCGAAGGTCTTCATAGGAAAGCGCTCCTGCGGAGGCAGCGAGGTGTCGCTCGCTAAATTCAATGCCTTTGCTGGCTGCCATCGAGACCGCGTCTTCAAAAAGCTTTTTCTGCTTCAGATCATCTGAGACGGAAGTATTTGAAAGGTGCGAAAAGATCCCAACCGGATTAGTTCCCTGTAAGCGAGTAAAAAGCTGTTCGAAATCAAGGCGGGAAAAACCATTTCGTCCAAGTCCGGTATCGATCTTGATATGAAATAGCGCGGCCGGAGGAAGTCGGTCGAGCTGGTCAAAGGTTGAGACTCCTAGCTCAATGTTTTTTGCAACAGCTGCTTGTAAATCGTCCTCTGGGCCAATGATCCAGGCCATGACCCGGGCCTTTATGCCAGCCTCTCGAAGGGCCATCGCCTCTGCCAGGTCCGCAACACCAAGAGCGTCAACGTTTCCGTCCAGCGCCCTAGCCACCTCGATCATGCCGTGCCCATAGGCGTTTGCCTTGACTACCGCCATCACCTTGGCAGGGGCAAAAGCCGCCCTGAGAGCGGCATAGTTTGACCTGATGGCGTTTAGGTCTACCTCGATTTGGCGCATCTAATTACTCTCCACTACAACCGTTGCCACTGCAACCGGGCCATCGTGGCTCATGGAGAGGTGGAAGGTGAGCTCACCAAGATCGCGAATCTTTTCCATAGTCATGCCATGAAACTTCAGTGAGGGTTTGCCTAGAGAATCCTTCACAACCTCAATCTCGTTCCAAATAAGGATTGATGGAGTTCCTAGGGCTTTCGCTAGTGCTTCTTTGGCAGCAAACCTCGCGGCAAGCGACTGAGGTGCTAGATCACGCTCGTTCTCATGGAATAGGCGAGCGCCGAGGTTCTCGGTTCGGCTTAGCGACTGCTCCAGACGCTCGATTGAGCAGACATCAACGCCGGTGCCATAGATCAAATCACTCCACCGTCACGCTCTTTGCCAAGTTTCTCGGCTGGTCAACATCGAGGCCTTTGGCGCTGGCAAGTTCAAGGGCAAAAATCTGCAGCGGCAAAACCGCAAGCTGCGCCGCCATAAAGGGGTGTGTCTGGGGGACGAAGAAGACCTCGTCAGCACTCTTGCCGACTGCGCTGTCGCCTTCCTCTGCAATAGCAATGACCTTTGCCCCTCTGGCCTTAATCTCCTGAATGTTGGAGACCACCTTGGGGTGTAGCGAATCTTCACCGTTTGGAGAGGGCACGACAACGATTACGGGCTGGCCCGGCTCAATTAGAGCAATCGGTCCGTGCTTTAGCTCACCGGCTGCAAAGCCCTCGGCATGGATATAGGCGAGCTCCTTGAGCTTTAGCGCACCCTCCATCGCGATTGGGAAGCCCACGTTCCGACCCAAGAAAAGAACTGACTTGGCGTCTTTCAATTCCTTGCCAAGCTCCCTCATACGCTCAACAGACTCTAGGACCTGCTTGACCATCCGGGGAAGCTTTAGAAGCTCGAGGCCGAGCTCCTTAAGGTCTTCTTTGTCCATAGCCCCGCGCTGCCAAGCAAGCGACAGGGCGACTAGCTGACCTGCGGTTATTTGCGCGGTGAAGGCCTTGGTCGATGCAACTGCAACCTCAGGACCTGCGTGGGTATAGATGGTGGCATCGGATTCCCTAGCGAGAGTGGCCCCCTGGGTATTGCAGATCGAGAGCACCTTCGCCCCCCGCTCTTTCGCGTAGCGAACGGCCATCAGTGTGTCCATGGTCTCTCCGGACTGACTGATCGCAATAACAAGGGTTTGCTCGTCAATTATTGGATCGCGATAGCGGAACTCATGGGCAAGCTCAACGCTGGTTGGAATCTTGGCCCACTTCTCAATTGCATACTTGGCAACCTCACCGGCATAGGCTGCAGTGCCACAGGCGACGATGGTTATGCGGTTGACCTCGCTTAGCCGGTCCAGACCGGCAAACTCGCTTAGCTTTACCGAACCATCCGAGGCGAGGCGACCCATCAGGGTGTCGCCCACAGCCTGAGGTTGATCCGCAATCTCCTTGGCCATAAACGAGGGCCAGCCGCCCTTGGATGCGGCAGATGCGTCCCAGTCAACTGTGAATTCGTCTGGTGTAACGGCTTCCCCCGAGAAGGTAGTTACTGTGACTGAGTCCTGCCTAAGCTCAACCAGTTGATCCTGTCCCACTGACACCGCACGCTTGGTGTGTGCGACAAAGGCCGCAACGTCGCTGCCGAGGAAGTTCTCGCCTTCACCTAGACCAATAACTAGCGGGGAGTTTCGTCTGGCAGCAAGTACCAAATCCTTGTGGTCCTCGTGGATGCAGAGCAGAGTAAAGGCGCCCATCAACCTGTTTACAACCGCCCTAAAAGCAGCGGTTAGGTCACCAGTTTTCTCGTACTCTCTTGCAACAAGGTGTGCGGCAACCTCGCTGTCAGTCTCCGAGCTGAACTTGACCCCAGCCTCTTGCAGCTCAGTCTTGAGCTCAGAAAAGTTCTCAATGATGCCGTTGTGGATCAGGGAAAGCTTGAGGTGTTCGCCTCCGAGATGCGGATGGGCGTTGGTGTCCGTAGGGGCACCATGGGTTGCCCAGCGGGTGTGGCCAATACCGATGTGTGCGTCGGTGATGGGCGACTTCTCCAGATCTTCAACCAGAACCGAAAGCTTTCCTGCGCGCTTTCTTGTTTGCAGCCCAGCATCTTGATCAATTACCGATACGCCAGCGGAGTCATAGCCTCGATATTCCAGGCGCTTTAGGCCGCCCAGTAAAACATCGAGTGTTGACCCCGGGCCCACGTAGCCCACGATTCCACACATGACCCCTAATCTACGGCAGAATAGCCCCTTGTGAGTGCAGCGCAGCGGCCCCAGAGCCGCTCCCCCTACGTATCTATCGATAGAGCGGACTGGTCCGATCTGGCTGGCTCATCTTCGCTCCCGCTCACCGAGAACGAACTTAGAAATATCCGCGGTCTGGGCGATTTACTGGACCTGCAGGAGGTCAGTGAGGTCTATCTCCCCGTTAGCGAACTCCTCAGCATCTATGTGAAGCAGGCACAGCTTTTGCACGGCAACACCGTGGAGTTTTTTGGTGAGCGGGCTGCCAGGACACCATTTATCATCGCCGTGGCGGGCTCGGTTGCCGCTGGTAAATCCACAGTCTCCAGGCTGCTCAAGGAGTTAATGCAGCGCTGGGAGGGTATTCCAAACGTAGAACTGGTGACTACCGACGGCTTCCTATACCCAAACCGCGAGCTAGAGAAGCGCGGGCTTATGGAGCGTAAGGGCTTCCCGGAGAGCTACGACCGCAAGAAGCTATTGGAATTTGTTGCCGACATCAAGTCTGGAAAGAGCGAGATTCAGGTTCCTGTTTACTCGCACCTGACCTACGACATCGTCGAGGGGGAATATGTCACTGTTACAACCCCTGATGTGCTGATCGTTGAAGGGCTAAATCTCCTGCAGCCTCCGGCTCCTGGTCAAGAAGTTGCACTCAGCGACTACTTTGACTTCAGCATCTACATTGACGCCGACCCAAAGAATCTTGAGAAGTGGTACCTGGCCCGTTTTGCTCAGCTGTGGTCGACAGCATTTACCGACCCTCGCTCCTATTTTCATGACCTAACAAAAAACCTCACCGAGGAGCAGGCCATGGACAGAGCTCAGGGGTTCTGGAGAAACATAAATTTGGTAAACCTGAGGGAAAACATAGAACCCACTCGCTCGCGCGCCACTCTGGTTATGCACAAGGGCGATGAGCACCGGGTTGAAAAGGTGCTGCTGAGAAAGATTTAGAGGGCCAGCTTCTCGGCTACAAGATTGGCAATGCGCTCGGCCCAGCTCTGTGCACTCCCCTGGTCTTTAGCCTCAACCATCACCCGGACAAGTGCTTCGGTGCCAGATGCTCGAAGCAGCACTCGGCCATTTTCTCCGAGCTCCGCCTTTGCCTGGTCAACAAGCTCTGCCAGGTCAGGATTGCCTGCAAGAGCCGACTTGTCGACATCTGGAACATTGATAAGAACCTGTGGGTAGGTGTCCATCACCGACGCCAACTCACTAAGGGGCTTGCCTGTTTCAACCATCCTGGCCGCTAGCTGCAGGCCCGTGAGAACGCCATCTCCGGTGGTCGCATATTGACTAAAGATGATGTGCCCGGACTGCTCGCCACCAAGTGCGTAACCGCCAGAGCGCATCTCTTCGAGGACGTAGCGGTCACCAACCGCGGTCTCAAGCATCTTGATGCCTGCCTCTTTCATGGCTACTTTGAGCCCAAGATTGGACATGACAGTTGCGACGAGGGTGTCTCGGCTTAGCTTCCCGGAGTCCTTCATGGCAAGGGCCAGAATCGCCATTATGTGATCGCCATCGATAACCCGGCCGTTCTCGTCAACGGCTAGGCACCTGTCGGCGTCTCCATCGTGGGCAATGCCCAGGGCAGCCCCGTGTTCAACTACGGCAGCCTGCAGGGCAGATAGGTGAGTTGAGCCATAACCAGAATTTATGTTGGTGCCGTCTGGGTCAGCCCCGATCACGACAACTTTGGCACCCGCATCACTCAGAGCTTGCGGAGAGATCGCGCTGGCCGCGCCATTTGCGCAGTCAACAACGACCTTCATGCCATCGAGTTTGGTTTCAAGGGTGCCCAGGAGGTGCACAAGGTATCTATCCTCTGCGTCTGCAAACCTGGTCACCTTGCCGACCTCGCCGCCCAGTGGTGTGAGGCTTTGACCCATGGCCTTTTCAATCTCGTCCTCTAGCGAGTCCGGGAGCTTGTGGCCGCCGTGGGAGAAAAACTTGATGCCGTTGTCGGGCGCAGCATTATGGCTTGCCGAAATCATGACTCCAAAGTCAGCGCCAAGATCTGCAGTCAGGTAAGCACAGGCTGGGGTTGGAATGACGCCCGCATCAAAAACATCAACACCTGAGGATGCTAGGCCTGCTGAGACGGCTGCTGAGATGAAATCAGAGGAGACTCTCGGGTCCTTGGCGATTACTGCCCTTGGGCGTTCTCCACGTTCTCTAGCCCCAGCTGCCAGGACAACCGCGGCCGCCTGAGCCAGGCGCAACGAGAAGTCAGCGGTGATGTCTTTGTTCGCTGTGCCACGAACGCCATCGGTGCCAAAAAGCCTGGCCATGGCGGAAGCTTAACGCTTGGAGAACTGGGAGGCCTTGCGTGCCTTCTTGAGTCCAGCCTTCTTGCTCTCGATTACACGAGAATCGCGGCTTAGGAATCCAGCCTTCTTCAGCGTCGGACGGTTGTTGTCAGCGTCGATCTGGTTCAGTGCACGGGAGATGCCGAGACGAAGTGCTCCGGCCTGTCCTGCAATGCCACCACCATCGATGCGCGCAACGACGTCGTAGGCGCCCTGCAGCTCCAAAACCTTGAACGGGTCGGTGATTAGCTGCTGGTGAAGCTTGTTTGGGAAGTAGTCCTCGAAGGTGCGGCCATTTACCGTGATCTTGCCGGTTCCAGGTGCGATTCGAACCCTGGCGACAGCCTCCTTGCGGCGACCGGTGCCAGCGCCTGGCTGGGTTAGCTCGCCACGCGAGCGAACCTTCTTCTCAACCGGAGCACTCTCGGTGCTGTAGGTGGTGACCTCGGCCTCTGCCTCGGTCGCCTGAGTCTCTACTACGTCGTTTTCAGCCAAGTTCTTTTCCTTACTGGGCAATCTGATCGATAACGAAAGTCTTTGGCTGCTGCGCCTCGTGTGGGTGCTCGCTGCCGGAGTAAACCTTGAGCTTCTTCAGCATCTGGTCACCAAGAGAGTTCTTTGGAAGCATTCCGCGAATGGCCTTCTCAACAGCCTTCTCAGGGCTCTTCTCGAGTAGTTCTGCATAGCTGGTAGCGGTTAGACCACCTGGGTAACCGGAGTGGCGGTAGGCCATCTTCTGGGTCAGCTTGGAACCAGTGAGCGCAACCTTCTCGGCGTTGATGATGATTACAAAGTCACCGTTGTCCATGTGGTTTGCAAAAGTTGGCTTGTGCTTGCCGCGCAGCAGGGTGGCTGCCTGGGATGCTAGGCGTCCTAGCACCACGTCGGTGGCGTCGATGACTAGCCACTCGTGGCTCAGCTCGCTGGCCTTTGGCGAATAAGTACGCACGCTAAATTACCTCGTAGTTTCTTTTTGAGTGATTCCGCAGACTTATGCGGTTTCAAACCGCTCGGCAAAGCCGAACCAAGGAGCAAGTCTAGGGGTTTTGAACCCCATGGTCAAACAGAAATATCCTCGTCTGAACGCAGGTTTCTAGCCTTCTCCGCCTGCGCTGCAAGCTGATCGTCCTCGGGGTATTGAACATCGTCCAAAGACAGTCCCCGAGGGTCGACGACCTTGAACCGACTAGTTCTTTTGGCTGCCTGTGTTATCTCGCCCAACTCAGCTATAGAGAGCTTTCCCTCTCCAACCGCAATCAGCGCACCAACAATGGACCTGACCATGTTGTGACAGAAGGCATCTGCGCTAAGTGTCACCAAAATCCGGCCATCCTGCTCCCGCAAAACACTCAGCTGCCTGAGCTCTCGAATGGTGGTCGCGCCCTCTCTCGGTTTGCAAAAAGCACCAAAGTCGCGCAGCCCAACCAGCGACTTTCCTGCAGCATCCATGAGCGTCTCATCGAGTTGTCGAGACACGGAAAGGACATACCTGGCCTGCTTGGGATCTGGTTTACATGCTGGATCGGCTATTCCAAAGTGGTAGGTGCGGCCGGTTGCACTAAATCTGGCATCGAAACCATTAGGCGCCTCAAGAATCTCGATTATCGCGACATCCTCTGGCAATAAACCATCCAGCCGCGAAGCCGAAAATGGAGCTCGACCGAGCCGAACAAGTTGGTCCTCAGTTATGTCGATATGGCAGACCTGAAACCCTGCGTGAACGCCGGCATCGGTTCTACCAGCAACCCTCATCCCAAAGTCATCTGTGCTAGGTCCAAAGATTGTGCTCAGGGCACTCAGCAGCTCACCCTGAACAGTTCTCAGTCCAGGCTGTTTGGCCCAACCCACGAAGTCAGTACCGTCATAGGCGAGGTTGATCCGGAAACGAGTAAGCCCGCCGGGCAAACCAGCGGGCGTACTCATGAATTGATCCGTTTAGGCCTTTGGCTCTTCCTCGGCTGCAGGCTCGTCAGGAGCCGCCTCCTCAGCGGGAGCCTCTTCGCTTGCTGCCTCGGCAGCAGGCTCTTCAGCTGGCACTGCCTCAGCAGCGGCCTCTTCAGCCGGTACTTCTGCTTCGGCTGCAGGGGCCTC
>JBMUBK010000018.1:0-17879 GCA_049457355.1 Aquiluna sp. | reverse complement strand
AATCGCTACCTAGCAGGTGGCGAGGTATTGACCGATGAGGACCTTGCTCAGCTAAGAAACCATGACGCAATTTTGCTCGGTGCGATCGGCGACCCAAGGGTTCCTTCAGGTGTGCTCGAGCGCGGGCTGCTTTTGAAGCTTAGGTTTGCATTCGATCACCACATCAACCTCAGGCCCACAAAGCTCTACCCAGGCGTTACTTCTGTTCTCAGCGACGCAAGGGAAATTGACTTTGTGGTGGTTCGCGAGGGCACTGAAGGGCCATATGTTGGCAATGGTGGGGCTTTGCGTGTGGGCAGTGAGCATGAGCTGGCCAACGAGGTTTCGGTAAACACCTACCACGGAGTATCCAGAGCTGTTCGCTACGCGTTTGAACTTGCAAACACTCGCGAGCGCAAAAAGCTCACCTTGGTCCACAAAACCAACGTGCTTGTTCACGCTGGAAAGCTTTGGCTGCGAGTGGTCGAAGAAGTGGCAAAAGAATTTCCTCAGGTGACCCACGACTACATGCACATCGATGCCGCAACCATCCACATGGTCAATAGCCCAGAGCGGTTCGACGTAATCGTTACCGACAACCTCTTCGGAGACATCATCACGGATCTTGCAGCGGCAATATCTGGTGGCATAGGACTCGCCGCTTCCGCTAACCTAAACCCCACAGGGGCTTATCCCTCCATGTTCGAACCCGTTCATGGATCAGCTCCAGACATCGCCGGAAAAAACCTGGCTGATCCAACTGCGGCAATCCTTTCCGCAGCCCTTCTGGCAAGAACCCTTGGACATCTAGGCGCAGCCGAGAAGATTGAAAATGCAGTTTCTGATTACCTAGCGGCGTCACGGCCACTGGCGGGTACTGACGAAATCGCGAAGGCGATAATGGAGAGAATTTAGAAAATGCAGTTTGACGTTTCGAAAAACGCGAACCCGCTGGAAGCATCTGAGCGCGAGCGCATCATTGCTAACCCGACTTTTGGCACCCACTTCACTGACCACCAGGTGGTCATAACCTGGGAAAAGGACAAAGGTTGGCACTCTGCCCAGGTGATTCCGTATGGTCCAATAATGATGGACCCGTCCTCGGCCGTGCTTCACTACGGCCAAGAGATTTTCGAGGGAATTAAGGCATATCGTCACGAGGATGGTTCAATCTGGACCTTTAGACCTGACATGAATGCAGCGAGGCTGCAACGCTCTGCAAAGAGAATGGCTCTTCCCGAACTACCAGCAGATATCTTCCTGGAATCGCTTCGCGAACTCATTTCTGTTGATGGAGATTGGGTGCCTCAGCCAGAGGGTGAGAAGACTCTCTACATAAGACCTTTTGAAATCGCTGCAGAGAATTTCCTTGGGGTAAGGGCGGCACATCGCGTCGAGTACCGCGTTATCGCTTCCCCGGTTGGGCCCTACTTCACTGGAGGCATAAAGCCCGTCTCTATTTGGATCGCCCTTGATTCCGCTCGTGCCGGCAAATTCGGCACGGGTGAAGCAAAAACCGGCGGTAACTACGCGGCATCGCTTTTGGCCCAGCAGGAGGCCACTGCCAATGGCTGCTCCCAGGTGCTGTTCCTTGATGCCGACACCTCGACCTACATCGAAGAGCTTGGAGGGATGAACCTCTTCTTCGTCTATGGCAACGGAAGTGTTGTGACTCCACCGCTTGATGGCACCATCCTCCACGGCATCACAAGAGACTCAGTCATCCAGCTCCTCAAAGACTCAGGACACGATGTCAAAGAGCAGAAAACCTCATTGGCCGAACTCCGAGAGGCTGTGGCAGCGGGAGAGATAACAGAGGTGTTTGCCTGTGGCACAGCTGCCGTGATTACGCCGGTGGGTCTCCTAAAGTCGCGCGAGGAAGAGATTGTGATTGGTGGCAACGAGCCTGGCCAAACCACGGTTTCGATTAGAAAAGAACTAACTGGAATTCAGTATGGCAAGGTAGCGGACCGCCACAACTGGATGGTGAAGTTGAGTCGATAGCGAATGCGCCTAGTCAGATTCAACTCAGAGGGCAGCACCAGCTACGGAGTCTTAGACGGCGACAGCATTCGCCAGATCATGGGTGAACCCTTCGCCGAGATCAACTACTCAGGGGAGACCTTTGCTCTTGCCGACGTGAAGCTCTTGGCTCCTGTGGAGCCAAAGAAAATAGTTCTTGTGGGCCTTAACTTTGCCTCTCACGCAGCAGAGATTCACCAGGAAACCCCAAGTGAGCCGCTTATTTTCTTCAAGCCCTCTAGCGCGGTTATTGCCAGTGGTGAGGAGATAGTTCTTCCCCACCAGTCCACCCAGGTAGAGATTGAGGCCGAGCTGACGGTTGTGATTGGCAAGAGGGCCAAGAATGTTTCCCAGGAGAAAGTGAGCGATTACATCCTCGGCTACACAGTTGCAAACGATGTCACCGCAAGAGATATCCAGTTCTCCGACCTTCAGTGGGCTCGAAGCAAAGCCTTTGACAGCTTTTGTCCTGTTGGCCCATGGATTGAGACCGACTTTGTGCCAGAGAATAAGCGAATTAGTTCAACCATTAATGGCGAGACCAAGCAGGATGCCAGCACATCCGAGATGGTCTATTCGCCTGAGTATCTAATCTCTTACATCTCCCAAAACTTCACTTTGGAGCCGGGAGACATCGTTCTGACAGGCTCACCCGCGGGTATTTCTAGGGTGGTTGCTGGCGATGTTGTCCAGTGCAGCATCGAGGGAATCGGCACCCTGCACAGCTTCGTCAAATAAGCTTTCGGGTAATCATGACTTCCCTAAACGCGCCTGTGACTAAAGCTTCGGGCAAGGACATCCGAGTTCGTTTCTGCCCAAGCCCGACCGGGACCCCCCACGTTGGGCTTATCCGCACCGCACTCTTCAACTGGGCTTATGCGAGAAGAACCGGTGGCAAATTCATCTTCCGCATCGAGGACACCGATGCCGCCCGCGACACCGAGGAAAGCTATGAGCAGCTGGTGAATGCTCTGCGCTGGTTGGGTCTGGACTGGGATGAGGGCATTGATGTTGGCGGGGCTGCAGGACCCTATCGGCAGAGCGAGCGCGGTCAGATTTATCTGGATGTAATTGAAAAACTCAAGGCCTCTGGGCACCTCTACGAAAGCTACCTGACAGCCGAGGAAATCGAAGAGCGCAACAAGGCTGCGGGTAGAGCCGTTCAGCTTGGCTACGACAACTCTGAGCGTGAGCTATCCGAGGCTGACCGTGAGCGCTACATAGCCGAGGGAAGAAAGCCTGCTTTGAGGCTTAAGGTGCCGGCCGAAGACATTACTTTTACCGACCTCGTAAGGGGAGAGATCACCTTTCCGGCTGGAAGCTTCCCTGATTTTGTTTTGGTAAGGCCGGGAGGCCAACCCCTTTACACGCTCGTGAACCCGGTTGACGACGCCCTCATGGGAATTACTCACGTACTCAGGGGAGAGGACCTTCTCTCTTCCACACCCAGGCAGATAGTTCTTTACAACGCCCTGGTAGAGGCTGGCATTACTGACTTCGTGCCGAAGTTTGGTCATCTCCCATTTGTTATGGGGGAGGGAAACAAGAAGCTAAGCAAGAGAAACCCCGAGAGCAATCTCTTCCTTCACCGCGACCGAGGCTTTATCCGTGAGGGGCTTCTGAATTACCTTGCACTTCTTGGATGGTCGATCTCGGCCGACAGGGACATCTTCACACTCGATGAGATGTGTGAAAGCTTTGATATTGCTGATGTGAATCCAAACCCGGCCAGGTTTGACCAGAAGAAGGCCGATGCCATCAACTCCGCACACATCAGGCTCCTAGAACCAAATGACTTTAGAGAGCGGCTTGTTCCATACCTTCAGTCCGCGGGGGTGATCGGGTCAACTCCGAGTGAACGCGAGCTTTCGATTCTTGAGCAGGCAGCGCCACTCATACAAGAGCGAATCACCGTGTTGGGCGAGGCAAGCGGCATGGTGGGTTTCCTTTTCGAAGAGGAGATCAGCTTTGAACAGGATGCCCTTGCCCAACTGGGTGAGGGTTCGGGAAAGATTGCTCAGCTAGCACACGATGCAATCGCAGATCTTTCCGCGTTCACCACAGATGCCATTCAGGCAGCGCTTAGCGAAGCGCTCATCGAGAAGGCCGAGCTAAAGCCGAGGGTGGCATTCGGTGTTGTTAGAACCGCCATTTCGGGCCGTAGAGTCACGCCACCGCTGTTTGAAAGCATGGAGATTTTAGGTAGGGCGGTAACTCTTGCCCGACTAGAGGCATTCGCTAAGGCCCACTAAGATAGAGGCTTGCGACCTGGGTTCGCCCTTGGGGTATGGTGTAATTGGCAACACGGAGGTTTCTGGTACCTTTGTTCTTGGTTCGAGTCCAGGTACCCCAGCAATCAGATTCGGAGCTTAGATGCTCGACGCATTTGCAGCGGGATTCTTAGTTTTTGCTTACGTCGCAACCGCATTTTTTCAGATCGCAATAGTTCTTGGCGCCCCCTTGGGCGAGTATGCCTACGGTGGTCAAAACCCCGGAATCTTGAAGCTGCCTTTGCGAATTGCCAGCGCATTTTCGGCGCTTGTCATGTTCGCAATTGCCGGTCACTACCTAGCGCAGCTCGGGGTCTTTACACCGCTATTGGACGAGGCGGGGAACTCAATTGCTAACTGGGGCTTCGCGGTCTTTGCAGGGCTTAGCGCGATTGCGAACAACATAACTCGGAGCCAAAAAGAGAAGCGGCTCTGGGGCGGAACTACGATTGCGATGTTGTTGGCTGCGGTGATTGTGGCGGTCTAGAGCTCCCAGCTCTGGCCCACCTCTAGATACCTAAACTCGCCACCAAAGCGCTCGGTGAGCTCTTGAATTCTCGAGTTTTGCAGGTTGTGGCCGTGCTCCGAGAGCAGGGCGTTGTGGGTGGGAAATGATCGCATTGGCTTGAGCGCAGAGACAAAGTCGATGACGTCGCCGATTTTTAGCCACGGGGCACTCGACGGACAGGCCAAGGTGCGCACCTGGACCTCAGGGATGGTGTAGCTGTCGCCCGGGTAGTAGAGCTCACCGTTTACCATCAGGCCAAAGTTCTGCACCAGAGCAATCGACCTGTGGATTTCTTGGTGGAAATAGCCAAAGAAATCAAGAGTGAATGGGCCAACCTCATGCCGGTCACCGTGAAATACGACTGTCACCGCAACGCCCTCGAGTTTCTCGGCAACCTCCTGAGTGCCAAAAACCTTCATCTGGGGAAAGCTCTCAAGCAATTTCTCGACATGGGGCCTAAAACTGTGGTCGTCGTGAATATGAGAGAGAGTCAGCGCAACCGCATTGTTTAGCTTTGGAAGCTTTTCCGAATACATGCCCGGATCAATCACAAGCTCTTGACCTTGTTCTTCAATCACGAGGCAGGCGTGTTCATGCTTTGTGATTCTCATGGCGAACCTCCCGCAATCAGTCTATGTTTGAGCCATTAGGAGGTGGCAATGAAGCCACTTGGAGTAATTATCAACCCCGCCGCTAATCGCGGCCGAGGTAACCAGGTGGGCGATAAGGCCCTGGCGGCATTCGCCGAGGCCGGAATTGCAACCACTAATCTCAGCGGGACTAGCCAGGACGACATCCGTGCCAAGGTCAAAGCCTCTGCAAACGAAATCTCGGGACTGGTTGCAATCGGCGGCGATGGGACCTCGCAGCTTGGAGTCAATCTTGCGATGGAGTACTCACTGCCGCTTGGCCTGGTGCCGGCGGGCAGTGGAAACGATCAGGTCAGGGAGTTAGCCCTCTCACTCACCGACACCTCGGCGGCTGTTGCAAACATTGTCGGAACCCTCGAGTGCCCCAGAGAAGTCGATGTGATGTGGGTAGAGACCGACTATCGCAAGTTCTGGTCACTTGGCTCTATTTCCGCAGGTTTTGACGCGCTATGCGCCGAGCGGGCAAACCGCCTGGTTTGGCCAAAGGGCCCAAACTCCTATGTCGCAGCGCTGTTTTTGGAGCTTCCGAAGTTCAAGCCGATTGCCTACAGAGTGGAAGCTGACGGCGTTTCTCGCGAGTTTAGGGCAATGCTGTGTGGGGTTGCCAATGTGAAGAACTTTGGGGGAGGCATGAAGATTTCTCCGCAGTCGGAGATCACTGACGGTGAGGTGGAGGTCTTCATCCTTCACGAAGTGTCAAGGCGCAAGCTGCTCGAGATTTTCCCCAAGGTCTACAAAGGCGAACACGTCAACTACGCCGAGGTCGAGATTTTCAAAGCCTCTAAGGTGAGAATCGAAAATGACGGGTTCCCAATGACCTGCGATGGCGAGATTATTGGCCCAGCACCGTTCTCGGTTGAGATTAGGCCGAAGGGTTTGGCCCTACTTAGCCGTTAGATTGCCCAACGAGCTGGTTTATGGCATGATTTCTAGGTTGCAACTAGGGCCCCATCGTTTAGCGGCCTAGGACGCTGCCCTCTCACGGCAGTAGCGCGGGTTCAAATCCCGCTGGGGTCACAAATCTCACTCTTGATGACAAAATCTCGGGAGTGAGATTTCTTTATGCGCGCCACCTTCTTGAGTATGCGGTGGCCAGGACAATCAGGATCACGGGTAGTAAGGCAGCGGCGTTCAGGCCGCCGAAGCTGTAAAGCGTGAGAATCGTGCCGGAAACGGCTCCTCCAAAGGCGCCACTGAGGCTCATTAGCGAATCACTAAACCCCTGAACCACGGGCTTTTGGTCAACCTCCAGCACTTCACTCAAGAGTGCGCTGGCAGCAACCGTGGCAGCTGACCATCCCAGACCCAACAGGAACAGCCCCACCACAACAAGGCTGAAGTTTGATTGACCGAATCCCGAGATTGCAAGGGAAACAAGCAAAACCGCCTGCCCGAGAAGAATCGTGGGCTTCGCGCCAATTCGATCGCTGAGCATTCCAAAGATCGGGGAAAAGGCATACATTCCTGCAACGTGCAGCGAAATCGTGAATCCGACATCGGCCAGGGAGTGACCCTCCTGGGACAGGTGGGCCGGGGTCATGCTCATCACCGAAACCATCACCATGTGGCTCAGCGCAATCGTAAGGACTGTGAACGCGGCAAGTGGGTTGCGGCGAATGATGCTGATTGCCTCACTGCTCTTGCGCTGTGGCAACCCTGGCTCGACACCTGCAACCTCTTGAGCGAGCAGAAGAGGATCTGGGCGCAGCCCAAACCAGAAGACCAAGGTGGAGGTGGTCTGGGCGACAATCGTTAGGAGAAACGGTCCTGCAAGGTGAGGAAGTCCCAGAGCCAAGCCCATTGCCTCGCCAGGTGCAATCAGGTTGGGACCAACCACAGCACCCAGTGTTGTGGCCCAAACCACAATGGATAGGTCCCTACCCTTAGGCCTGTTGGTGGGTATGTCGGCGGCTGCAAAGCGCGCTTGGAGCCCAACTGCAGAAGCAGAACCCAGCAAGAAAAGAGCTACCAACTCAACAGGGAATGACCTCAGTCCGGCGGCCAGCATCATTCCAGCAGCCCCGAGTATTGCTAAGAATGCACCTAGAGCCAAAGCAGGGCGTCGGCCCCGACGGGCAGCGAGTCTGGCAAGCGGGATCGATAGAAAGGCTGCACCTAAGGTGCTCAGTGTGGCTGCCGCTCCGCTCCAGGCGGCAGTGCCGCTGAGCTCGGTTGCCATGATTGCACCGACCGAGAGTGTGGCACCGAATCCAAAGCCTCCTAGGGCCTGACCCAGAGCTAACACTTTGACTGCCCTGGCCTGAATAAGGTTCAGGTCATGGCTTTGTTTTTGCGGCACCCCACCAATCTACTCCTTGGACTAAACTTCTTTCTCAGCGCAATCGCGAGGTGATAATGTCGCAAAAACCCCTAACCCTGGCTGAAAAGCTTTGGCGTGACCACTTGGTTGTCAAGGGTGAAAATGGTGCGCCTGACCTTTTATATATCGACCTACACCTGATCCACGAGGTCACATCTCCTCAGGCCTTTGATGGCCTGAGGCTTGCCGGTCGTGACATCAGGCGCAAGGACCTAACCATTGCCACCGAAGATCACAACACACCGACCGCTGACATTCACCTGCCAATTGCAGAACCAACCTCAAGGGCACAGGTTCAGGCACTGAGAGACAACACCGCGGAGTACGGGGTGAGGATCCACTCCCTGGGAGATAAGAATCAGGGCATCGTTCACGTTGTTGGGCCGCAGCTGGGGCTCACCATGCCGGGACTCACAATCGTGTGTGGAGACTCTCATACTTCTACCCACGGTGCCTTCGGGTCACTCGCAATGGGTATTGGAACCAGTGAGGTTGAGCACGTGCTTGCAACCCAGACTTTGCCTCTGAAGCCCTTCAAGACAATGGCAATAAACGTCGAGGGCACGCTCCGCCCCGGAGTATCTGCAAAGGACATCATTCTGGCGGTCATTGCCAAGATCACCACAGGTGGTGGACAGGGCTACGTTCTCGAGTACCGCGGTAGCGCCATTCGCTCGCTTTCAATGGAGGGCAGGATGACGATCTGCAACATGTCCATTGAGGCTGGAGCCAGAGCCGGCATGGTTGCCCCAGACGAGGTCACTTTTGAATACCTCAAGGGCCGTCCGCACGCCCCAGAGGGTGCTGACTGGGATGCTGCGATGGAGTACTGGAAGACGCTCAAGACTGACGATGATGCGGTATTTGATGCCGAGGTCTTTATTGATGCAGACACCCTAGATCCCTTTGTAACCTGGGGTACGAACCCCGGCCAGGGCGTCTCACTGCTTGACAGCGTTCCAGACCCAGCCTCCTATGACGACCCGTCACTGAGAGCGGCGGCCGAGCGGGCTCTTGAATACATGGACCTTCAACCTGGAACAAAGATGAAGGACATTGCTGTAAACACTGTGTTCCTAGGTTCCTGCACTAACGCCCGCATAGAAGACCTCAGGGCTGCAGCCGAGATTATTAAGGGCAAGAAGAAGGCGGATGGCATCCGCATGATGGTGGTCCCCGGTTCGCAGAAGGTTCGCTTGCAGGCAGAAGAAGAGGGTCTCGACAAGGTATTCAAAGACTTTGGGGCGGAGTGGCGCTTTGCGGGGTGTTCGATGTGTCTTGGTATGAACCCCGATCAGCTTGGTCCCGGTGAGCGAGCCGCCTCAACCTCTAACCGCAACTTTGAGGGCCGACAGGGTAAGGGTGCGAGAACGCACCTGGTATCGCCAGTGGTCGCCGCAGCAACCGCGGTCCGCGGGACTCTGTCCAGCCCATCGGACCTGGAGGACTAATGGAGAGAATCTCAGTTTTCGCAGGTGTCGCGGCCCCTCTAAAGCGGAGCAACGTCGACACCGATCAGATCATTCCTGCCGTCTACCTAAAGCGCATCACCAAGACCGGCTTTGAGGACGGCCTTTTTGCCAATTGGCGCCAGGATCCAGAGTTTGTTCTAAACAATGCTCCATTTGACAAGGCTGAGGTCTTGATCGCCGGCAGCGATTTTGGCACCGGCTCCTCTCGAGAGCATGCAGTTTGGGCGCTAAGGGACTTTGGTTTCAAGGCTGTATTTAGCTCTAAGTTTGCCGACATTTTCTATGGAAATGCGGGAAAGCAGGGACTGGTTGCCGGTGTAATCACCGAGGAGGCCACAAGCCAGATTTGGGACGCAATCGATGCGAATCCAGGCCTAGAGGTGAAGGTGGATCTGCCCGCTCAAGAGCTCAGCTATGGCGATACGGTAGTGCCTTTTGAGATAGACGAATACACTAAGTGGCGTCTCATGGAGGGGCTTGATGACATTGGCATCACGCTCCAGAACGAGCAGGCCATTGCCGACTATGAGGCCAGACGAGAGTCCTGGAAACCCAAGACCCTCCCTGCCAAAGGAGTCTGATTGTCTCAGATCACCATCAATGGTGGAAAGCCGCTAACCGGTCGGGTTGATCTCAAGGGTTCTAAGAATCTGGTCACCAAGGCCATGGTTGCCGCTCTCCTTGGAGATACCCCTTCAACACTTCTAGATGTCCCTTTTATCTCTGACGTTGAGGTTGTTTCCAGGCTTCTGAACCTGCACGGAGTGACCATCAATCACGATGAGCGCACCGGAGACATGATTCTGGACCCCTCTCGGGTCGAGCAGGCCCGCATGACCGACATCGATGCCTACGCGGGCTCATCTCGCATCCCAATTCTCTTCTGTGGTCCGCTCCTGCATCGCCTGGGTGAGGCCTTCATCCCGGGTCTTGGTGGCTGTGAGATTGGCTCAAGGCCCGTTGACTTCCACTTCGATGTACTCCGAAGTTTTGGTGCAGTCATTGAGAAGCACCCCGGGGGTACTCGGCTCAGTGCGCCAGAGGGCCTCAAGGGCACAAAAATCGAGCTTCCGTATCCTTCTGTCGGTGCCACTGAGCAGGTGCTGCTAACTGCCACCATCGCCGAGGGTAAGACTGAGCTCACAGGTGCCGCAATTGAGCCGGAGATTATCGACCTGATTTCAATCCTGCAGAAGATGGGCGCAATCATCTCCGTAGATACCGACCGGGTGATTCGAATCGAGGGCGTGAAGTCCCTGAAGGGCTTTACCCACAGGGCAATCTTTGATCGCAATGAGGCAGCGAGCTGGGCAGCCGCCGCGCTCGCCACCGGTGGTGATATTTATGTGGGGGGAGCCAAGCAGGTCGAGATGATGACCTTCCTAAACGTCTATCGGAAGGTCGGCGGTCAGCTGGAGATTGGCGATGACGGGATCAGGTTTTATCACCCGGGCAGCGAGCTGCAGCCGGTTGTAATCGAGACCGATGTCCACCCTGGTTTTATGACGGACTGGCAACAGCCGCTTGTGGTTGCTCTGACCCAGTCTCAGGGGCTGTCGATTGTCCACGAGACCGTTTATGAGCAGCGCTTCGGTTTCACCGAGGCCCTAAAGCAGATGGGCGCCAACATTCAGATCTATAGGGAGTGTCTGGGTGGTCACCCCTGCCGATTCGGCCAGCGAAACTTCAACCACTCAGCCGTCATCTCGGGTCCAACAAAGCTCATCGGTGCTGACATTAGAGTCCCCGACCTGCGCGGCGGCTTCTCTCACGTCGTTGCGGCACTTGCCGCCGAGGGTGAGTCCAATGTGTCAAATGTGCAGCTAATCTCAAGGGGATATGAGCGTTTCTTGCAGAAGCTTGAGGATCTCGGGGCCGACTTCACATTCGAGGCCTAGCCGTGGCTAAGGTTTCGATTCCCAAGGCGCCAAAGAACGAGAACACCATTGCCTTTCGGCTCATCGCTTTCTTTCTTGCGCCAATCCTCAGGCTATTTTTCAATATCAAAACTGAGGGCCAGGAGAATCTTCCAAGCGGCGGGTATGTGTTGGTTGGCAATCACCTGAGCTATCTAGACCCACTCGCCTTCGCCTACTCCGTCTACATTCACATGAAGCGCGTTCCTCACTACCTCGCAAAAGAGTCACTGTTCAGGGTGCCGGTTTTGAAGCAGGTGCTACCGAAGGTTGGACAGATACCTGTCTATCGAACTGGTAATTCGAACGAGGATGCGCTGCGTGCGGCAAAGGACTTTCTGCGTGCGGGTCAGGTTGTCGTGGTGTTTCCCGAGGGAACCCTCACGCGAGACCCAGATCTTTGGCCAATGCGCGGCAAGCACGGTGCGGTGCGCATGGCAGCTGAGCTTGGATTGCCAATTGTGCCAGCCGCCCACTGGGGTGTTCACAAGGTCATGGGTAACTATGACAAGAAATTCAGGCCAAACCCCTTCCACACCGTCAGGGTCAAGATTGGCAAGCCTATGGACTTTTCTAAGCTCGGAGCCTCACCTTCTGCGAGCCAGCTGAATGAGGCAACCGAGAAGGTCATGAACGCGATTGCAGAACTGGTTGGCGAGATGCGCTCAGAGACGCCACCGAAGGTTCGCTGGGACCCTACTGCTCACTCCCAGGACGAGATCGGCAACTTCAGGAAGCGCAAGTGAGCAAGTATGTAGTTTTGGGTGCCGGAAGCTGGGGCACCACTGTTGCCAAGGTAATCGCCGACGGCGCTCATGAGGTGACACTCTGGGCCAGGAAGCCAGAGCTTGCTCAAGAAATCGCAAAAACCGGTGAGAACAGCCACTACCTTCCAGGCATCGAGCTTCCAAAGCTAATCACTGCAAGCTCCGACCTCGAGAACTCGCTGAGAGACAGTGAGCAGATCTATCTTGCAATTCCATCTCAGAGCCTCAGGGAAAACCTTGCTCAGTGGAAGCCGCTAATACCCAAGACTGCGACGCTGATAAGCCTTATGAAGGGCCTAGAGGCCGACACGGGCCTGAGAATGAGCGAGGTAATTTCCGAGGTATTGGAGGTACCAAGCAGCCAGGTTGCAGTGCTCTCTGGACCAAATCTTGCGCTCGAGATTGCTCAAAAACAACCAGCTGCGGCTGTTTGCGCCTGCGAGGACTCCGAGCGCGCTGGAGATGTTGCTCGGGTCTGTTCCTCCGATTACTTCACAGTTTTTACCAATCAGGACGTGATGGGGACCGAGCTGGGTGGCGTTCTCAAGAATCTGATTGCGGTTGCCATCGGCATCGTCAATGGGCTCGGCTACGGCCAGAACACCAAGGCATCGATCATGACCCGGGGACTTGGAGAGATTACCAATTTCGCCATTCAACACGGAGCCAGACGCCGAACCATGTTTGGTCTCGCCGGCCTCGGTGACCTAATTGCGACCAGTGAGTCATCGCTGTCTCGAAACTTCCGTGCCGGCGAAATGTTGGGCCAGGGTAAGAGCGGGCCTGAGGTGCTTGCATCCATGAACCAGGTTGCCGAGGGACTCGGATCACTAAGGCCGGTGCTGGAGATTGCTGAGCGTCTCGAGATTGAAATGCCGATAGTTTCCCAGGTCGAAGAGGTTTATCAGGGCAGAATGAAACCCAGCGAATTTGGCAAGCAGCTAAACCTCGCAGACGATGTCGAGATGGAGTTCTAATGCTGAAGTTGGCGCTTATCTACGGTGGTAAGTCCAGTGAGCACAGCGTCTCCTGCGTCACCGCTCTTGGCGTCCACGAGGCAATCGATCAAGAGAAGTACGAGATCATCCCCGTTGGAATCACCCCGAGTGGAAGATTCGTACTAGAGCCGGTGAACCCGCAGTGGCAGTTGGACGGATGGCCAAAGGTCTCTGAGGATTCACCAGAGCTACTAATGCCAGTTGGCGGCGGCGAGCTAAGGATGGCAGCAACCGGTATGTCGCTGGGAAAGATAGACATCGCCTTCCCGGTTCTGCACGGACTAAACGGTGAGGACGGTTCGATTCAGGGTCTATTGCAGCTGTGCAAGATTCCCTATGTCGGCAACGGTGTGCTGGCATCCGCACTTGCCATGAATAAGGCCATCGCAAAGAGTGCTTTTCGGGACGCCGGCATCCCAGTTGCCAAAGACCTCGTTATAACCAGAGCTGATTGGACTTCCGGTCGCGAGAGGATTCTCAAACAGGCGGCTAAATTTCTCTCTCCGAGCTGTTTCGTAAAGCCTTCGCGATCAGGTTCATCGGTTGGCGTTACCAAGGCCCACGACATCTTGGAACTTGAGGCCGGAATCGAAGAGGCATTGGGCCACGACAACACCGCTCTGGTCGAGGAGCAGGTAGTGGGCAGAGAGATCGAATGCTCGGTTCTCGAGCATCCAGGAGGGGAACTGCAAGTGTCGCTCGCCGGGGAGATAGTCGTAGCGGGCGATGGCTTCTATGACTATGAAAACAAATACCTGGGTTCGGGCGCCGAACTGAAAGTGCCCACGGAGCTCTCAAACAAAGACCTTGAAAAGATGCACGAATTTGCCATCAAGGCCTTTAGGGCAGCTGGGTGCAGCGGATTGGCGAGGACAGACTTCTTTCTCACCAAGAAGGGCCTTGTGCTGACCGAGATCAATACTTTGCCCGGCTTCACACCAATTTCAATGTATCCAGCACTATTCGCGGCATCAGGTGTTAGCTACCCCAAGCTCATAGAAACACTGATAGCTCGTGGTCTGGAGCTTGGAAACGAGCCTCGCTAGGGAGCCAAGCAGGCTTTGGTTGCCGGGAGCTGGGCGACAGCACCCGCAATTCCCTCAAGAGAGGTAATGCCCGAGGCGTTGTCCGAGTCAACAACGACCTCGACTGCCGGGAACCTTGCATAGCTAATGAAGCGGTAGCTGGGAGCTAGTGAGTCATCCACGAGCCAGTCGATACCTCCCGCGCTCACGCAGGGAAGAGTGGATACCTCTACTGGCTCAAGGCCACAGCGCAACAGCACAGCCGCTGGATCGCCCCAGGCGGCGGTTGCCTGTGCGTTTGTGTAGCGCTCCTGAAGTCCACCAAGTTGCGAGGGCAGCCGCACCATTACCTCTGCACAGCCAGGGTTGTTGCTATCTTCCGCCGGTTCTAGATTTACCGTCGCCGCACATCCGCTTAGCGAAAGTAGCGCCAAGCTGGCGAACAGAAATCTCATGAAAATAAGGCTAGCGTTGTCAGGTGACTAAAGACGGCCAGTTGGTAATTGAGCTCGGCGAAAGAGCGGCGCTAGCAAGAGCGGTCGCTCATTTCAAGAAAGGCGCTAACACTTCCGTTGGTTCGGGCGACGATGCCGCAGTGGTATCTCTCAGCGGTCCGGAGTTTGTCGTGACCACCGACACCATGATTGAGGGTCACGATTTCAGGCACGAGTTTTCCTCCGGTTTCGATCTTGGCTTCAAGGCAGTTGCGACCAACGTCGCAGATGTCTATGCCATGGGCGCCAGGCCAGTGGCACTTGTGGTGGCAATGACGGTTACCGACAAGACAACCGTTTTTTGGCTAGAGGAGTTTGCTAAAGGGCTGCAGGCGGGTATCGACGAGCTCGCACCACAGAGCGAGATTGTTGGGGGAGACCTAGGGTTTGGTCCTGTCACGATGATCGCAGTAACCGCTCACGGAGACCTTGAGTCACGCTCTCCAATTCTTCGCTCTGGTGCGAAAGTCGGTGACCAGCTAGCCATATGCGGAAGCCTGGGGAAGGCAGCTGCCGGTCTCGCTCTTCTGCTTCATGAAGACCCTACGCTGGCGGCCAGCTATCCAGAGCTTGTGCAGGTGCAGCTAAGACCCAATCCACCGGTTCAAGCGGTGCAAGAGGCATTTGGAAACGCCACATCGATGCTGGATGTATCTGACTCCTTGGCGCTAGATGCAAGCAGGATTGCCGACGCCTCCGGGGTGAAGATAGTTATTGACCCAAACCAGCTGGTGGGTTTTGAGGCGGTCTTGGAACTGGCTGCCCAGTCGATCGTTTCCAGATCCGGAGCGGCTAGCGCCATGGACTGGGTGCTCTATGGAGGTGAAGACCACAGCTTCCTTGCCACCTTCGCCGCAGGAGAGGTCCCAAGAGGCTTCAAGGTAATTGGAGCGGTGGCAAAAGGGTCTGGGGTTTTTCTTGGAGACAAAGTCCTCGAGCCCAGGGGCTGGGACTCTGTTAGGCGTGAAGCTCAGAGTTGAGCGTTACCCCGAGGCCTTCACGGGCGATAGCCTCGACAGCACCGCTTTGGGAATTTCTTCTGAAGAGCAACCCCGGCATTCCGCTTAGTTCTGCGGCTTTCACCACCTGAGTTTTTCCATCAACTATCAGCATGACTTTGGTCCCGGCGGTGACGTAGAGCCCAGCCTCGACAACCGAATCGTCTCCAATTGATATACCGATGCCGGAGTTCGCGCCCAATAGTGCCCGCTGGCCGATCGAGACCTTGTGCTTGCCGCCACCTGAGAGCGTGCCCATGATTGAGGCGCCACCACCGATGTCCGAACCGTCTCCCACAACCACGCCCTGCGAAATTCTGCCCTCAACCATCGACGAACCCAAGGTCCCCGCGTTGAAATTGACAAACCCCTCGTGCATAACAGTTGTCCCTGGCGCGAGATGGGCGCCAAGCCGCACTCGGTTTGCATCTGCAATGCGAACCTTTTCCGGGATCACATAGTCAATAAGTCTTGGAAACTTGTCGAGGGAGTGAACCTCTACCCCATGTGCCTTCAGCTCCAGACGCTTTCTCTGCATTACCTCGGGGAGCATGGGACCAAAGTTTGTGAATGCAAGGATTGGAAGGTTTGGGATCAGCCCGTCGAGATTGACGGTGTTCGGTTGAGCCTTCAGCATGGAGATTAGGTGTAGTCGGAGATAGGCATCCTCGGTGGAGGCCACGCTTTGGCTGAGCTCTGCCTCGACTCTGACGACCTCTCTTGTTACCTCGCGAAGCTCATCGGGCTTTGCCGCCAGCTCAAGTTCTTTGGGTGGGAACCACTGAAGGTCTGATTTAGGGGCCTCACCCAATAAGACCTCAGGGAACCAGACGTCCAGCACCTGGCCCGAGGCGCTCTTGGTTGCAAGGCCGTGGCCCCATGCCAGCTGGTCTAGGTATCCTTCACTCATTCGAACCAGAATACAGGTAGCCTTTTTGCCATGGCCTCCCTGGATCTAGGTAAAAACCTTGTCGAGCTCACCCTAGACGTGTGCAATATCGAGAGCGTCTCGGGCTCGGAAGCGGCCCTTGCGGATGCAGTTTTTGATGCGCTTAGTCAATTTGGTCACCTCGAGGTGATGCGGGACGAAAACTGCATAGTCGCAAAAACCAATTCATCTCTCGAGCGAGTCATCATCGCCGGTCACCTTGACACGGTGCCGCCAAACGGCAACCTCCCAGCTGAGCTACACCACTTTGAGCGCGAGCAGGCGATAGTCGGTAGAGGCTCGGTGGATATGAAGGGCGGTGTTGCTGTGATGCTCAAGCTTGCCGCTGAGCTAACCGCGCCGAGCAAAGACATCACCTGGATCTTTTATGACAACGAGGAGGTTGACAGCTCCCTAAATGGCCTTGGCAGGCTAGCTCGGAATCACCCAGAGCTACTTGAGGGCAGCTTCGCAATTCTTTGCGAACCATCTAGCGCTCTTGTTGAGGGTGGCTGCAACGGGACCATGCGAGCTGTTATCACGACTTCGGGTAAGGCAGCTCACTCCGCCAGGCCTTGGATGGGAGAAAATGCAATTCACGGTGCGAGCTCGGTTCTAAACACCCTTGTTGAATACCAACCCCAGACCATTGCGGTCGAGGGGCTGGAGTATCGAGAGAGCCTGAATGCGGTCAGAATTTCAGGTGGGGTGGCAGGGAATGTCATCCCCGACAGCACCAAGATCGAGGTGAACTACCGCTTCGCACCCTCGAAGACAGCCGCGGATGCTGAAGCGCACCTACGTGAGGTGTTTGGAGAGGTAGATCTCGAGGTCATCGATGTTGCAGAAGGTGCCAGGCCAGGGCTTGATTCGGAGCTTGCGAGAGAGTTCCTGAGTGCGACCGGAGCAGTGGCCAAGCCCAAGTATGGCTGGACTGATGTGGCGAGGTTTTCTGCACTTGGGATCCCTGCCGTTAACTACGGTCCAGGAGATCCGTCACTGGCACATGCTGACAATGAAAACGTACCCGTGGGGCATCTTTTCGATGTTGAGAGTGGCCTCAGGAGCTGGTTGGCTCCATAGCGGGGTGGCTAAAGGCTTATAAATCTGGGATAATTGGCCTTTCCGCAATTTCCAAGGAGTAATTTCTCATGGCAGCAATGAAGCCTCGCACTGGTGATGGACCCATGGAGGCGGAGCGTGAGCCTCGCGGTTTGATTGTTTTGCGTGTTCCTCTTGAGGGTGGTGGCCGCCTGGTCGTTTCCGTCAACGACGATGAGGCAAAAGCCCTCCACAAGGTCCTTGAGGGCGTAATTAAGAAGTAGTTACTTCTTCACCGCAACAAACAGACCATCTCCGACCATGGAGATGCTTGAAATAAAGTCATCTGTATCACTAAAACCAGAAATTGCGTTTCTTAGCGCGATGGTCTCGTCTTCCCTGAGGGCTGGGTTTGGAACCCTGTCCCTCCAGAGCGCGTGGGCTATGACTAGCACCCCTCCCGGCTTCAACAGCAGGACAGATTGGGCAAG
>JBMUBK010000017.1:0-18774 GCA_049457355.1 Aquiluna sp. | reverse complement strand
CGCGGGATTAAGCTTGCAAGGTGACCTACGCCCTCTATCGAAGATATCGACCAGACAGCTTCGCTGATCTGATTGGGCAGACTCAGGTCACCGAGCCCCTCAAGGCGGCGCTAAATTCTGATCGAGTTCACCATGCATATTTGTTTTCCGGCCCTAGGGGTTGCGGCAAGACAACCAGCGCCAGAATCCTTGCTCGCTGCCTGAACTGTGAAAAAGGTCCAACCGACAATCCGTGTGGCAAGTGCCCAAGCTGCATAGAACTCGCAACCGGAGGCCCAGGTTCTTTAGATGTTGTCGAAATTGACGCTGCGAGCCACAACGGAGTTGACGATGCCAGGGACCTCAGGGAGCGCGCAATCTTTGCTCCATCTAGGGACCGCTACAAGATATTCATTCTTGACGAGGCTCACATGGTTACCCCTCAGGGGTTCAATGCCCTGCTAAAGATTGTTGAGGAGCCGCCAGAGCACATCAAGTTCATCTTTGCCACGACAGAGCCCGACAAGGTCATTGGCACGATTCGCTCAAGGACTCACCACTACCCCTTCCGGTTGGTGCCCCCTGCCGAGCTGCTTAGCTACCTAGATCAGGTGCTCTCTTCCGAGGGGTTTGAAGCTGCCGAGGGTGTGATGCCACTTGTTGTTAGGGCATCGGGCGGTTCAGTGAGAGACGCACTTTCGCTTCTCGATCAACTGATCGCAGGCAGTGACGGCAAAAAGATTGAGTATGAGCGCTCAGTAAATCTGCTTGGTTTCACCCATGACAATCTGATGGCCGAGGTGATTGACGCCTTTGCAGAGCTTGATGCCGCGAAGGCATTCGCTGCTGTTGACAAGGTTGTCCAGTCAGGACAGGATGCCCGCAGGTTCCTAGAGGACCTTCTAGAGCGAATCCGTGATTTGATGCTGGTGAGTTCGTTGGGTAAGGATGCTCAAGCAATCCTGCGCGGCATTGGCCCAGAGCAGTTTGAGCAGCTCGAGATTCAGGCTGCAAGGTTCGGTCTTAGCCAACTGACAGCGAGTGCGGAGGCAACCGCAAAGGCTCTCAGCGACACCTCAGCAGCTTCTAATCCCAGGCTTCAGCTTGAGTTGTTGTGCGCAAGAATTCTGGCGCCGGTAACTTCCAACAAGCCTCAGCCCGTCGAGCCAAAAGAGCCTGCGACCAAACCAGCAGCTAGTGCCAGCAAGCCTGAGCCACAGAAACCTGCCGAAGCAGCACCAAAGTCGACTGAGAAGCCCAAGGCAACCAAGGAGAGTAAACCAGAGCCAGTTGCCGCTCCGGCAGAAGTCACAGCCTCATTCTTTAGAAGCAACTGGCAGTTAATCCTCGACAATCTTGCGACGCAGTCCAGATCTGCCTGGGCGGTTGCCTTCACCTCAAAAGTTGTTGATTACGACAATGAGGTTTTGACCCTGCTCTTCCCGTCCCAGAATGATGTCGAGGCCTTTAAGAACTCTGGTGGTGCGGCAGAGGTGTTGCGTCAGGTGATTAGAGACATGACGCAGGTGACGGTGAAGTATCGGGCCAAGATCGCCGAGAGTGAAAACGTTCCTCCGAGTGCTCCAAAGATTGAACCCAATGACCCTGATGAGTTCACCGACCCTGAGGAGCACGAGGAAGAGCCTCAGACAATCCAGCTTCCACAGACCGACAGCACTGAGGCGGACAGCACACCAACGGGGGAGTTTATGCTTCGTGAGGTGCTCGGAGCACAAAAGCTCAAGGGTGAGAAGTAGATGTATGACGGCGTAGTTCAGGAGCTCATTGACGAGCTCGGCAGGCTGCCCGGTGTTGGGCCAAAGAGTGCCCAGCGCATCGCCTTTCACCTCATTGATGCCGACCCTGAGGTCGCCCACAAGCTCGCCGATGTGCTGCGCGAGGTGAAGGAAAAGGTTCGCTTCTGCATCACCTGTGGCAATGTCTGCGAGAGCGAGCAGTGCGCGATTTGCAGCGATGCAAAGCGTGATCAGGGAATCATCTGTGTCGTTGAGGATTCCAAAGACATCGGTGCGATTGAGCGAACCAGAGAGTTCCGCGGCCTCTACCACGTCCTAGGCGGTGCAATTTCCCCTATTGCCGGCATCGGACCGGATCAGCTTCGTATCCAGGACCTCATGAAGAGGCTCGCCAATCCAGATATTCGCGAGGTAATCATTGCGACAAACCCGAATCTAGAAGGCGAGGCCACGGCAACCTATCTAATTCGACTTCTCAGCTCACTGGAAATTGCGGTCAGCAAGCTGGCCAGTGGCCTTCCTGTGGGTGGCGATTTGGAATATGCGGACGATATGACGCTTGGTAGAGCCTTTGAGGGCCGTAGGCGAGTGAACTAGACTTCTTCGTTAGCGCTGTCGCCCTTTCCCCAACAAGGAGAACTAGTTGCCGCTTATCGTCCAGAAGTATGGCGGATCCTCGGTTTCTGATGCCGACAAGATCAAGCATGTGGCTGCGCGTGCTCTGGAATCTCAAGCTGCAGGCAATGAGGTTTTGGTCGTGGTGTCAGCAATGGGCGACACCACCGACGAGCTTCTCGATCTAGCTAGCAGCGTCACCACCGAGACCCAGGGCAATCGCGAGCTAGACATTCTGCTCACCGCTGGCGAGCGTATTTCAATGTCGCTTCTTGCAATGGCCATAAAGGAGCAGGGCGGCAAGGCAATGAGCTTCACCGGCTACCAGGCCGGCATCTCGACGGACTCCGAGCATGGCAGTGCTCGGATCTGGAAGATTGACCCCAGCAGAATCCAGGAAGCCCTCAAGGAGGGCAACATTGTCGTTGTGGCTGGGTTCCAAGGCTTCAGCTTTGAAAACGGTGACACCACCACCTTGGGAAGAGGCGGCAGCGACACCACCGCCGTCGCGCTGGCCGCTGCCCTCAAGGCTGAGGTTTGTGAGATTTACTCAGATGTAGATGGTGTTTACACCGCCGACCCAAGAATCGTTCCCAGAGCCCACAAGCTTGCACAGATCGACCTTGACTCAATGCTCGAGCTTTCATCCTCGGGAGCAAAGATTCTCTTTATTCGGGCCGTGGAGTTTGCAAGAAGGCATCGGGTTCCGCTCAGAGTCAGATCAACATTTAGTGCCGACCCGGGCACCTTGGTTTATAGCAGTAAGGATGGAGAAGAAATGGAAGAGCCAGTAGTCTCCGGTGTTGCAACCGATAACACCCAGTCAAAGATCACCGTTATTGGTCTGCCTGACAGGCCAGGTAAGGCGGCAGAGGTCTTTCAGATCGTGGCCGAGGCTGGTGCCAACATCGACATGATCGTTCAGAACGTCTCGACAACCGAGAACCACCTCAGCGATATCTCCTTCACCCTTCCCCACAATGACCGTCACAAGGTTGTTGAGGCCCTCAAGGCGAAGCAGTCCGAGGTTGGTTTTGAATCTATTAGCTATGACGATGAGATCGGAAAGCTCTCAATTGTCGGAGCTGGAATGAAGACCTCTTCAGGAGTCTCTGCAAAGCTCTTTGGCTCACTTGCAAAGGCGGGTATCAACATCGAGATGATCTCAACCTCTGAGATCAGGATCTCTGTTGTCACAAGGGCAGACCAGCTCAAGGAGGCTACCCGCATCGTTCACACTGCCTTCGAGCTGGACGCTGCTGAGACTGCCGTCATCTACGCAGGATCGGGACGCTAGATATGTCAGGACCAAACCTGGCGCTGGTTGGTGCGACCGGTGCCGTCGGCACCGTCATGGTCGACATCATCAACTCCAGAGCGAACATCTGGGGTGAGATTAGGCTCATTGCCTCGGCTCGCTCTGCAGGTAAGCAGATTGAGATTCACGGCGAGATGGTGACCGTTGTCGAACTCTCCGAGGAAGCCTTCAAGGGCATAGACATTGCCCTTTTTGACGTCCCAGACGAGGTTTCCGAGCACTGGGGACCGATCGCTGCGGCTCAAGGAGTGGTAGTGGTTGATAACTCAGCCGCATTCAGAATGAACCCCGAGGTTCCGCTAGTGGTGCCTGAGGTGAATCCCGAGATGGCTAAGAGTAGGCCGCTAGGCATAATTGCTAACCCCAACTGCACAACCCTGACCATGATGGCCGCACTTGGCGCACTGCATCGTAAGTGGCAGCTCACCGAGCTCGTGGTTGCTAGCTACCAAGCCGTTTCTGGTGCTGGTGCCGCAGGAATTGACCAGCTAACCGCGGAGACAGCAGCAGTCGCCCAAAACCCTGAGGCTGGATTAACCTCCGACAGCGTCTCTAAGACTCTTGGCTCTCAGGGCCTTGAGCAGTCGGATTCGTTGTGGCCGGTGCCAATTGCGCTAAACGTAATTCCACTTGCAGGCTCCGTTAAAGAAGGCGGGCACTCTTCTGAGGAGCTCAAGGTGCGAAATGAGTCTCGGAAAATTCTTGGCATCAAGGATCTCAAGGTCTCGGCAACCTGCGTGAGGGTGCCGGTTCAGGTGAGCCACTCGCTTGCCGTGCATGCAACCTTCGCTAGCGACATCGCCGTATCGGACGCCAGGGCTGAGCTAGAGAAGCAGCCAACGGTTGTGATGATGGATGACCCTGAGAACAATGTCTTCCCAACCCCTGCTTTTGTGGCAGGTCAGGACCCGACCTTTGTTGGCAGGCTCCGACAGTCAATGGACTTTCCAAATACCTTGGAGCTCTTCGTCGTTGGTGACAACCTGCGCAAGGGTGCTGCGCTAAATACCTATGAGATTGCCGAGCTGGTAGCTCAGGAGCTCGCCTAACTTACTGTTAGCAGGGTCGCGCTCGGTGGGCAGAAGACCCTAATGGGCGAGTAAATGCTTGCCCCAATGCCGCCGGAGACGTGTAGGTAGGCGTTCTGTGAGCCAAGCGTCCATGCCGAAACTCCCTGAGCATGTTCCCTCGGAAGATCGCAATTGGTGATTATGGCTTTGGAGCCTGGCAGGCATACCTGACCGCCATGAGTGTGACCGGCAAACATCAGGGCGGCACCAAGTTCTAGAAAGCCGTCAATTACCCTGCGGTAGGGGGCGTGGGCCACACCAATTGTGAATCCCGGCAGCTTCTCTAGGGCAGCTAAGTTGTCTAGGTTCTCATGCGGATCGTCCACCCCAACAAAGTTCAGCTTGTTGCCAGCTACGTCTAGAGAACCGGATTGGTTATTTAGGTTCAGCCATCCTGCACCCTCAAACTCTCCTGTCATTCGCTTGGTATCGAGGTCATTGCGCTCGGAGGTGACCTTAGAGGGACCGCTTAGGTAGCTGAAAGGGTTCTTTGGTTTGGGCGAGCGGTAATCGTTGCTCCCGTTGACAAACACCCCGGGGAAATCGAGCAGGGGTTCAATTGCCACAAGGAATGGGCTCACAGAGTCTTTGTGACCAAGGTTGTCGCCCGTATTCACGACAATGTCTGGCTTGAGCGCAGCGAGCTCCTTCAGAAAAGCAGTCTTATTTCTTTGCCCAGGGGCAAAGTGGATGTCTGAGATGTGAAGGAAGCGGGTTGGTTTTACCCCAAGTCCAGTCAGCTCCACTTCAATGAGCTTGAAGGGTCCGGCGTTTGTCGCTAGCGACATCTGTTGGGCAGCACGATGACCGCCGAAGCCTCAATCACTGCCTCTCCAGCTGCGGGGATGGTGGAGTGAACCAATTCGTTTTCTAGGGTTGGCTCGCACTCATCTAGCAAGAATCCCTGTGATGGCTGCGGGAAGCTTGGGAACAGTCCCGCGCCTTCAAGAGCTGAGAACGCCTCCTCCAGCGTGAAGCCAGTAACATCCGGTACCACCAGCTGGCCACCTCCGGAGATGTAAACCTTAATGAGGGATCCTCTCGGGACTGAGTTACCAAACTCTGGCTCCGAGTAGGCAATCATGCCCAGTGGCATGGTCGATGGGACTTCTTCCTCAACAATTTGAATGTTGAGATCCGATGAAATCAGCTGAACCTTTGCTGTCTCCGGGTCGAACCCCTGGACATTAGGAACCAGGACCATGGTCGGCTCTATGTAGCGAGGCTCTGCCTTGGCAAAGTCCTGACCCTCATAGTGCTTATTCACCTCGGTCATGACTTGACGCCATACCGCGTGCCGGATGGTCGATACTGCCCTGCCGTTTATGCTCTTTCCCTTCTGAGGGGTGAGTCCGACAACGTTTCCAACCCAGGTGGCTGTGGCAACCTCAGAGGAGAATCCAGTCATCCAGGTGTGAAGCTGCTGGTCGGTGGTTCCGGTTTTTCCCGCAAGCGGGGTGCCGTCGTTAGGGTTTGCCGCCGCTCCGGTGCCATAGGCAACCACGCCCTTCATGGCGTGGACCATGGCGTTGGCAATCTCTGGGGCTACCGCCTGGGAGCAAAGGCTCTCTGGCACCGTTAGTTCTTCGTTGGTCTTTCTCAGCAGCACACGATCAATTGCGATTGGGGAGCAGTAGACACCACCGTTTGCAATTCCTGCGTAGGCTGCGGCCATCGTAAGTGGGGCAATTTCGTTGGTGCCAAGGATCGAGGAGGGAACAAACAAAAGCTCTTCGCCATCTGCGCGGTGAACACCAAAGTCTTCGGCCACATCTCGGATGCCACAAAGGTCAAGCTGTGATGCCATGGCAGCGAACGCGGTGTTCTGGGAGGTGATGACAGCCTGCTGAACGCTGATGTCATCGATGGTTCTTTCTTGGTCGGTGCCCGAGTTCTTTACCTCCCAGAGACCAACGACTCCACCACAGGTTGCCTGGAAGTCCTCGGCAACGTTCCAAATCTTTACCTCATCCGGTTCACCGTCAAGGTCGACATCTTCGCCGGTATAAACGCGGCCATCGACGTGATCACCAAGGCTGTAACCCTGCTCCAACCACTCGGCCAGAGTGAAGACCTTATAGGTCGATCCCGGCTGGAAGCCCGAGGAGCCGCCGTAATCGCGATCGGTGTTGTAGTTGACGCTGGTGGAGCCAGGGGGCGGGTTTTCGCTCTGATCAAAGGTGCGGTTCTGAGCCATCGCAACAATCCGGCCGGTGCCAGTCTCAACCGAAACGGAAGCCGTACCAAAACCCCACTCGTTATCCGGTGGCAGATTAGTCATGACCGCATCCCAGGCAACCTCTTGGATGTCTAGGTCGAGTGTGGTGTAGATCTCCATGCCACCGCGTCGAAGCAGCATCTCTCGCTCTTCAGAGGTGACCCCGAACTCAGGTGAGTTTCTAATGGTCCATACGGTGTAGTCGCAGAAGAAAGCGGTGGTTTGGTTTACTTCGCAACCGGATTGCACCGGCGTGATTCTGGTCTGAATCGGGGAGGCTTTGTAGTTGTCGGCCTGTTCTTGGGTCAGGTAACCCTCGTCTGCCATGCGCTGCAGAACGTAGTTACGCCTTCCAAGCCCGCGGTCTAGGTTGTCGGACTCGTCTGGCTTGTAGTCATTTGGGCTTTTGAGCATGCCGGCAAGGTATGCAGCCTGAGGGATGTTGAGTCTGCTCGCTGGGATACCAAAGTAGTACTGGCTTGCGGTCTCAACTCCGTTGATCTGGTTTCCCAGGAACACCAGGTTTAAATACCCAGCAAGGATGTCTTTCTTGGAGACCTCTTTTTCAAGAGCTATTGCAAGCCTGATCTCGCGAAGCTTTCTGTCTACCGTCACCTCTGTGGCATCGCGAATCGCATCCTCATCGCCGGAGAGGTTTGCCGCTTCTACTAGAGACTGCCGCACATACTGCATGGTGATTGTCGAGGCTCCCGGCCCCTCACCAAAGGTTGCAAGGTTTGTCAGCGTTGCCCTTATAAGTGAGATGACATCCATGCCGCCGTGCTCGTAGAATCTTGGGTCCTCTACCGCGACCACCGCATCAATGAGGTTGGGGGACATTTCCTCGAAGGGAACCTCAACCCTGTTCTCGTGATAGAACGTCGCAATCAGTTCGGGTTTTCCGTCTCTGAGGCCATAAATATTCGAGGCCTGGGAGGCGTTAATCGGCCTCACGTATACAGGTAGCCCCTCAAACATGGCAACGCCTGTTGAGGCTGCGACGCCAGCAACTGCCACAGCGGGTGCTAGGAGCGCGACGGCCAAAAGACCCGCAACCGCGCTAAGCACACCAAACTTGAGTAGGTTTCCTAGCGTCGAGAGAACTGACTTACCCGACATAGACTCTAGGTTACCTCTCGATACCTGAAACGGAGCTGTGAAATGACCAAGTGGGAGTATGTAACAACCCCCCTTTTGCTGCACAAAGAGACCGAGATTCTCAACACCTGGGGTAGCAAGGGCTGGGAGCTTGTCCAGGTGACCACCGGGCCTCAAGGAGGCCTCATCGCCTTCCTAAAGCGAGCTGCCGAGTGAGCGTAGAGACCAACCTTGCAGCCCTTGGCCTTGAGCTTCCCGAGGTGGCAACACCCGCAGGTGCCTATGTGCCAGCGGTCGTTAGCGGAAACCTAGTATTCACCGCCGGTCAGATCCCACTGGTTGACGGAAAGCTCATGGCTGAGGGACGCCTCGGTGCCGAGATTACTGCCGAGCAGGGCAAAGAAATTGCGCAGCGCTGCGCACTCAATGCCATTGCAGCGGTCAAGAGCGTCCTGGGTGATCTGGAGAGAGTGAAAAAAGTCGTCAAGGTGGTTGGCTTTGTCGCATCGACCCCAGAGTTCACCGCTCAACCAGGAGTTGTGAACGGCGCCAGCGAGCTATTGCAGGCAGCCTTTGGTGATGTCGGGATCCACGCCAGAAGCGCTGTAGGGGTCGCGGTACTGCCTCTAAATAGCCCGGTTGAGGTTGAGCTTATTGTCGAGTTTGAGTAGCTAGATACGCTTTGACATCCAGATCGAGCTTTCGATCTCGAACCCAAGGCGATCGTAGAGCTCCCTGGATTCAGGGTTGTTCTGCTCGGTCTCCAGGAAAATCACCTTCACATCCCTAGCGCTGGCTCGTGACTGGGCTTCGGTCATTAGCAGCGTGCCGACCCCCTGGTGCCGGTATTCGTTGGCGACGAACATCTCATCGATCAGCGCCTCTGCACCACCTGACTCGATGCCCCAGCCCCAGGTGATTACTAGATAGCCGGCAAGCTCTTCGCCCTGCTCGGCAATTAGAAGATCTCCTAGCTGCTCGTTTGCAATTAGCGGACCTAGTGCTTCCAGTAGGTGCTCATCGCTGAGCGGGGTGCCGACCTCATCGCAGTAGCCACGCATGAGTCCGAGAACTGCGTCCTGGTCACTTGCTATGGCCCTGCGCACACTTGCCATCAGTCACTTGCTCCTGAGGCGACTCGAGACGAAATAGTGTCCATCACGGTTGTGTCGGCAAGGGTAGTGACGTCTCCCACTGGCCTGTCCTCCGCCACGTCCCTAAGCAGACGACGCATGATTTTTCCGGAGCGAGTCTTAGGTAGCTCGGCCACCACAAATATTGTCCTTGGTTTGGCGATAGGGCCAATTTCCTTCGCGACATGGTCGCGCAGCTCCTTGGAAACTTTCTCCTCATCACCGGTCTGGGAGACCTGGCTTGCTCGCAAGATTACGAAGGCGACCACGGCCTGACCGGTGGTCTCGTCCTTGGCGCCAACCACCGCTGCTTCTGCAACATATGGGTGAGAGACCAGGGCCGACTCGATTTCGGTGGTTGAGAGCCTGTGACCCGAGACGTTCATGACGTCATCGACGCGGCCCAAAAGCCAAAGGTCTCCATCTTCATCGAGCTTTGCTCCGTCGCCTGCAAAGTAGCGCCCTGGGAAACGCGACCAGTAGGTTTCCTTGAAACGCTCCGGGTCACCCCAGATGCCCCTGAGCATTGAGGGCCAGGGTTCGGTGATAGTCAGCAGGCCGCCATGGCCATTTCCAACCGCATTACCCTCGTCATCAACTACCTCCATCGAAACTCCAGGCAGCGGCAGCATCGCACTGCCGGGCTTGGCGGCGGTTACTCCCGGCAGTGGCGAGATCATGATTGCGCCCGTTTCGGTTTGCCACCAGGTGTCGACGATTGGGGTGGTGCCAGAGCCAATGACCTCTCGGTACCACATCCAAGCCTCGGGGTTAATTGGCTCTCCAACACTGCCCAAGAGCCTCAGAGAGCTCAGGTCAAACTTGCTGATCATCTCCCGGCCAAGCTTCATGAAAGATCTGATCGCCGTTGGAGCGGTATAGAAGATGCTCACCCTGTATTTTTCGATGATGCTCCACCACCTGCCCCAGTCGGGCGTGTCTGGGGTGCCCTCGTAGATCACCTGGGTTGCGCCATTGGCCATCGGCCCGTATGCAACGTAAGAGTGCCCGGTGATCCAGCCGATATCTGCGGTGCACCAGTAAACATCTTTTGTCTCGTGGAGATCGAAGACATTTTTGTGGGTATAGGCAGCTTGGGTTAGGTAGCCGCCAGTGGTGTGGAGGATGCCCTTGGGTTTTCCTGTAGTACCTGAGGTGTAGAGAATAAACAGCGGATGCTCGGCATTGAAACCCTGCGCCTGGTGCTCAGAGGATGCGGAATCTAGCTGCTCGTGCCACCAGAGATCGCGGTTATCGTCCCAGTCAATTTCATTGCCGCAACGCTTAACCACCAGCACATGTTCAACGCTGGGGCACTTTTCATCGCTGAGGGCCGAATCGACTGCCGGCTTTAGAGCACTGGCCTTGCCCTTTCTAAAACCACCATCGGCCGTGATGACAAGCTTCGCTCCTGCGTCTTGAATCCTCGCGGCTAGTGAGTCTGCGGAAAAGCCACCAAAGACCACCGAGTGCACAGCCCCGAGCCGCACTACGGCATGCATGGCAATAATGGCCTCGGGGATAAGAGGCATATAAATAGCCACTCGATCACCAGACTGGATCCCGAGACTTGCAAGCACGTTCGCGGCTTTCTTCACCTCTTGCAGCAGCTCTTTATAGGTGAAAGCTTTTGTGTCACCAGGCTCACCCTCGAAAAATAGGGCTACGCGATCGCCGGCTCCAGACTCGACGTGTCGATCCAGGCAGTTGTAGCTGACGTTTAGCTCGCCATCTTCAAACCACTTTGCAAAGGGAGCCTCGGACCAATCGAGAGTTTTTGTGAAGGGCTTGTGCCAATGAAGGTTATTTGCCTGCGCGGCCCAGAATCCTAGGCGGTCTGACTTCGCCTTTTCGTAGAGCTGGGGCTGAGCCACGGCCTGCGCACTAAATTCAGCGCTAGGGGGGAACCTGCGGTTCTCGTGCAGCAGGTTCGCAATTTCATTCTCGCTTGACATCTTTGTCCTCCAGAGTTGCCCCTTCATAATGCCAGAGAATGGGGTTGGACTCCTAAAGCTCAAAAATGTGACGTTTGTAAAAGTCCCCCAAATGGGGAACAAATTTCCGCAAAATGCTTTTAGACTCTGTGTACTGACTTCGGTTGGTTTTTGTCGGGGGCATCCCCCCATAGCTCCCGGCAACTGGCGGCAGCTTTCCCCCAAAGCTGCCGCCCCTTTCTTTTCCACAGCTTTTTTCACAGGTCGTGAAAATGCAAGAGAAATTGCCGCCGGTAATGGCGCAAGTTTGGATTCTTGTCGTATTGTCAGTGAAGTTGTCAGCATTAGGGTTGGCAAACAAGACCTACTTTTTGAGGTCTTCGCCGGCGCGAGAGCGGTGGCAATGGGTGCTATGTAGGAGTGGATTTGGCAAAGAAACTGGTGATAGTTGAGTCGCCTGCCAAGGCGAAGACCATCTCCAAGTATCTAGGCGATGACTACGAGGTCTTGGCCTCGGTCGGCCATATCCGAGACCTAGCCGAGCCCAAAGAGATTGCGGCCGAAAAGAAAAAGGAACACCCATCCCTGGCGAAGTTCTCGATTGATGTCGACAACGACTTCGAGCCCTACTACTCGATCTCCCCAGGAAAGTCCAAAACAGTTTCCGAGCTCAAGAGCGCTCTCAAGGGTTGCGATGAGCTCTACCTCGCCACCGATGAAGACCGCGAGGGAGAGGCAATCGCCTGGCACCTCTTGGAGGTCCTAAAGCCCAAGGTCCCGGTTCGCAGGATGGTTTTTAACGAGATCACCAAGGACGCGATTCAAGAGGCAAGCCGAAACACCAGGGAGATAAACGACAACCTCGTTGAGGCCCAGGAGACCAGGAGGGTCGTCGACCGGCTGGTGGGATATGAGATTTCTCCAATTTTGTGGCGCAAGATAAACCGAGGGCTTTCGGCTGGCCGGGTGCAGTCTCCCGCAATGCGAATGATTGTCGAACGCGAACGCGAGCGCATGGCCTTCGTTTCTGCCGGCTACAGCTCCGTGACCGCAAACCTAGAAGAGTCTTCTATCAGCTTCGAGGCAAAGCTTTTGAGCATTGATGGCAAGCGGCTCGCAGGCTCAAAGAGCTTTAGCGAAGAGGGTGTGCTGACAGCCGACGTTCTGGTGCTAGCCCCTGATGCTGCCGAGCAGCTCGCTGAGGATCTAACAGGTGAAACTCTCAAGGTGACGAGCATCGAGGCTAAGCCCTCGACAAGAAAGCCCTACGCACCTTTCACCACCTCGACATTGCAACAGGAGGCTTCAAGAAAGCTCTCGCTGAGTGCCAAGCAGACGATGGATCTTGCCCAGCAGCTCTATCAAGAGGGTCACATTACATATATGCGTACCGACTCTCCCTCGCTATCTCAGCAGGCCATCAACGCCGCTCGGACCCAAGCCGCACAGCTCTATGGCCAGGAGATGGTTCCAGATGCACCTAGGGCCTACGGGGCAAAGAGCAAGAATGCCCAAGAGGCCCACGAGGCAATCCGCCCATCGGGAGACTCCTTCAGGGAGCCCAAAGAACTCTCGGGCTCACTCGGTGCTAAGGCGCTCGCTCTCTATGACCTGATTTGGCGAAGGACCCTGGCGTCTCAAATGGCAGATGCCAAGCTCTCTACGACTACGGTGAAGTTTGCTGCCAGCGCCCAGGGCAAGGCTCTCGAGTTCAGTGCGAGCGGAACCGTGGTCAGCTACAAGGGGTTCATGGCTGTCTACGAGGTCATCAAGGAAGACGACGATGAAGAGCAGGCCAAGCTCCCCACGCTCACTGAGGGTCAGGCAATAACTGCTGAGGAAGTCATCGCAAAGTCTCACCAGACTCAGCCACCTGCCCGCTACACAGAGGCGTCATTGGTAAAGGCTCTCGAGGAAAGGGGCATCGGAAGGCCCTCCACCTACGCGGCGATAATCTCAACCATCATCTCCAAGGGTTATGTCATCAAGCAGGGCTCAGCTCTGGTGCCGGAGTGGATTGCCTTTACAGTCACAAGGTTCTTGGAGCAAAACTTTGATCATCTGGTGGACTACGAATTCACGGCCAAGATGGAGGGCGACCTAGACAAGATTGCCCTTGGTGAGCTCGACCGCTCAAGCTGGCTCAAGAGCTTCTATTTTGGTGACGACGGACTCAAGGCAACAGTTGAAGGTCTAGGCGATAGCGACCCAAGATCAATAAACAGCTTTGACATCGGTGGCGGCATAACTTTGAGGACGGGTAAGTACGGCCCATACCTTGAGCTCATGGAGGACGAAGAGCGCCGGATAGTAAACATTCCCGAGGGGTTAACTCCCGATCAGCTCACCCACGAAAAGGCAGTTGAACTGGCAAGCGCCCCGCCGGTAGAAAACAGGGTTTTAGGTAAGGATCCGGAAAGTGGCCTGGACATCATTGTCAAGGACGGACGTTATGGGCCCTATGTGACCCTGGTGGACGAGGGGAACCCCAAGCCGAAGACAGCCTCGCTGTTCAAGTCAATGTCCCCAGCTGAGGTCACCTATGAAGAGGCCCTCCAGCTGCTGTCTCTTCCGAGAGAGGTGGGCGTTGATCCGGAGAGCGGCAATGTCATCACGGCACAAAACGGCAAGTATGGGCCCTATCTCAAAAAGGGAACCGACTCCAGGTCACTGGCAAGCGAGGAGCAAATCTTCACGCTGACCCTCGATGAGGCCGTGGAAATCTACAAGCAGCCAAAATATGGCGGTCGCCGAACAGCCGCCACCCCGCTCAAGGAGTTTGGCGAGGATCCGGCATCGAAGCTCAATGTTTTTGCAAAGACCGGGCAGTTTGGCGATTACGTGACCGACGGAGTGGTCAATGCAACCATTCCTAAGGATGAGCCACTAGACGAGCTGGCAGCAGACCGCGCCTTTGAGCTTTTGGCAATCCGGCGTGAGAAGCTAGGGGTAGAGCCGGGAGAGGCTCCAAAGACCACAAAGAGGAAAAAGCGCTGAGATGTTCATCACCTTTGAGGGCATAGACGGGGTTGGCAAGTCAACTCAGCTCGACATGCTTGAGAAGCACCTCATTGCTCAAGGCAGAGAGGTCGTAAGGACCCTAGAGCCAGGTGGAACCGAGCTGGGCCAAGAGATTAGACACCTGCTGCTTCATCGCAAAGGTGACGTCGCTCCAAGGTCAGAGGCACTTCTATATGCTGCAGATCGTGCCCACCACGTTGAGACCAAAATCAAGCCGGCGCTCGCCAGCGGCAAAGTTGTCCTATCCGACCGCTACTTTGATTCCTCAGTCGCCTACCAGGGCGCAGCTAGGGAGTTGGACGTGCAGGAAGTCAAAGACATCTCACTGTGGGCGATTGACCGCCTGCTACCAGACCTGACTGTGCTGCTGGATCTTCCCGCTCAAGAAGCCATGAACCGCAGAGGCAACAAGGGAACTGAGCCAGACAGGCTGGAGCGCGAGCAGGTCGAGTTCTTTGAGCGCGCCAGAGACGAATACCTGAGAATGGCAAATGAGCCAAGGTTCTTGGTTGTAGATGCAAACCTCTCACCCGAGGAGATTCACTCTCAGGTGCTGGAGCGAGTAGCGAAGCTTAGCTAGATGGCTGGGGTCTGGGATGAGCTGCTGGGCCAACCGGAGGCCATTGAGCAGCTGAGTCGAGTGGTCACAGGTAAGGATGACGGTTTTCAGCACAGCTGGCTCTTTACTGGACCTGCCGGTAGCGGGAGATCGACAATCGCTAAGGCCTTTGCCGCCAGCTTGCAGTGTGAGCAGAACGGGTGTGGCAGCTGCCAGCAGTGCTCTCTAGTTCTAGCCGGAGCTCACCCCGATGTTCGAGTACTGGCAACCGACAAGGTCATCATTTCCATCGATGAGGTGCGCGAGCTGGTCCAATTTGCCGCAATGGCATCTTCGGTTGGTGACTACCGAGTGGTCGTTATTGAGGATGCCGATCGTATGAGCGAGAGAACCTCAAATGTCCTTCTCAAGGCTTTGGAGGAACCCCAAGACAAGACCATCTGGATGCTGTGTGCGCCTTCTGCTGCCGACCTGCTACCAACAATTCGCTCACGGACAAGAAATGTAAGTCTCAGGCTTCCAAGCAACCAGGAAGTAGCCCAACTGCTCGTTCAACGAGACGGCGTGGCTGAAGACCTGGCAATTCAGTCAGCTCGCCAAGCCCAGCAGCATGTTGGCATGGCCAGAAGGCTTGCGGTCAGTCAAGACGCTAGGGCACGAAGGCAAGAGACCATGCGAGAGCTTGCATCAATCACCAACCTCAGCGGCGCTATGGCGGCGGCAGAGCACCTCTTGAGCGTTGCGAAGCGGGATGCCGAGGCCGTTTCGCTCGAGCGCGACAAGCAAGAAAAGGAAAAGCTGTTAGCCGCATACGGCCTAGGCCCCGAAGACAAGGTCCCTCCTGGTATTCGAAGTCATATCAAGGAGCTTGAGGACAACCAGAAGCGCAGAAACACTCGTGCCCTTAGAGACGGTATCGACCGGGTCTTCACAGACGCGGAGTCTTTCATAAGAGACGTCCTGAGCATCCAGCTTGGAACCTACTCCGACCTAATAAACCAAGACCTACTAGAGGTTTTGAACCAGCGAGCCTTGCTTACCAGCGCCCAGCAGAGCGTTGAGATTCTGGATGCGATTAAGCAGGCAAGGGTGAGACTCGAGTCAAATGTGAGAGATCTTTTGGTCCTCGAAGCTCTCTGCACAACTTTGATTATGAGGAGGCAGGTTGCGGCTTAGAGCGCTTTTGCTACTACCTCTTCTACTACTCACTTCTTGCACGGCGGCCGAGCAAGTTGCGGTGCTCGAGCCTGGACAAGAGCCCCAGGAGCAGGTCCTCACCTGGGACAGCTGTAACGAGGTCTTTGAGTGTGCCTTCTTGGCTGCTCCGCTTGATTGGACGAGCGACACCGGTGAGACCGTATCCATCAGTCTTATGCGTTACCAAGGGACGCAGGACCGGGAGCCAATTCTCATAAACCCCGGTGGTCCAGGCTCGTCAGCTATCAACTGGATGCGAGATGGCTATGAATACATTGGCTCTGACTGGCTCAGGGAGAATTTTCAGGTCATAGCCTTTGACCCCCGAGGTGTGGGGCGGTCAACGCCTGTCACCTGTTCTGATCAGGACATAAAGGACCAGCTCCTTTACTCCGACAGCGGCTTCGAATATGGCTCCGAGCAGGACCTCATAATTGCCGAGTCCCACATGACCGAGTTTGCCCAGAGCTGCCAACTCAGGGGCCCATCGACTGCCTATTTCAACACCCAACAAACCGCAAGAGACATGGAGCTCATTCGTGAGGTCTTGGGCATGGAGCAGCTGAACTATCTGGGTTTTAGCTATGGAACTGAACTGGGAGCAAACTACGCAGCCCTATTTCCAGAGCGAGTGGGCAAGTTTGTGCTTGATGGCGCTGTAGATCCGACAATGGATTCCTCCACCAAGCTCTTAGGTCAGGTCAAGGGCTTTGACAACGCACTTCGTGCCTACCTAACTGCCTGCCTCGACACCCCTGCATACTGCCCATTCGAGGGTGATGTTGATACCGCAATGCTGAGGATATCCGGCTTTCTGCAGGCACGTGAGGTTCGGCCTCTCGAGACAACCATTGACCGTGAACTGGGCATATCTGCCGCACTAGCGGGGATGATTGTGACCCTGTATTCGCAGGACTCTTGGATTTACCTGTCCCAAGCTTTCGATGAGGCTTTCAATGGCGACGGCACCTTCTTTGTCTACCTTGCAGACTTTTACAACGACCGTGATCCAGATGGCGGCTACATCTCAAATATCAATGAGGCGAACTACGCGATTAATTGCGCTGATGATGCGGTTACAGAAGCAGGCCCCAATCTAGACAAAGAGATTCGGGAGGCAAGTGTGGTCTTTGGTCGGTACTTCTCAGGACCTGATATTGCCTGCACCGGCTGGCCAGAAGGAATCGGAATGGAAAAACTTGACTTCGGCATTCCTTTGGCCAACGGTCCAATCGTTATCGGCACCACGGGAGACCCCGCGACTCCGTATCAGCAGGCCGTATCGCTTTCCAAGCTCTTGGATGGCGCCAAGCTACTGACCCTAAATGGCGAGGGTCACACCGCCTATGGAGATAACACCTGCATCGACTCACTTGTCGATGCCTACCTCGACGGCCAAGATCTGGGGGAGGGCAACCTCACCTGCTTCTAAATCTCTAGAGGTATAGGGCGGCCAGAATTGCGGCAAAGATTGCGATGAAAATCGCAGGGGTTACATACTTCACAACCTCAAACCAGGGCCTGAAGCCAATCACTCGTTTTCTCAGTGCCGACTCACCGGGCAGTGCCTTGAGGTCATCAATTACCGCCTGAGCCTGGCTTGCAGCTGAATACTCAGCCAGCGCCCCCAAGATTCCGGAGGCCAAAAGAATCAGCGCAAAAGCATGAACGGTCCAACCGCCATTCTCGGCAATTGCCGGGGTTGCAATCGCAGCAAATGCCAAGAGCCCAGTCGGAGCAAGCTGAGCCAGGACGACGTGTAGCCGGTTAGTTTGAAACTCTCGGATTAGTTCGGCCTCTGTCATGGTTGCTCCTTCTTGGTCCATCACTAGGTTAGGCAACATTGGCTTCCAACGCACTTCAACAGCGCTTAGCGCGCAGATTCGTGAAGCTGCTATCTGGTTCGGAAAATGGAAAGCCACCTTGGCTCTCAGCTGTTGCAGAGGGCGACGAGGGCGGATTTTTTCTTCCGGGTGATGCGCCCTGGGTCGTTCACCGCGATTTTGCAACCCTGGTTGGTGGCGTCAGAGCCTTGCTCTTGCAAGCGCTCCATCCCGGTGCGCTTGGGGGAGTAGCGCAGCACTCGAGGTATGAAGAAGATCCTCTGGGTAGGCTCTCTGGGACCATCCGCTGGCTAACCGTAACCACCTTCGGATCAATGACTGCAATCAAGGACGAGGCCTCACGCGTCAACCGCATGCATGACAGGGTTTCTGGAGAGTATGAAAAGAACTCCGGAGAGAAAACTCCCTACAAAGCTGCCGATAAAGATCTTTTGCTCTGGGTTCACATTGCCTTCATGGACTCATTTCTAAGAACCCACCAGAACTACTCAACTAATCCAATTCCAGGCGGTGCCGATGCTTATGTGGCGCAGTGGTCACGATCGGTGGGTCCTTTGGGCCTGGACGAGGTGCCAATGAGCGAGAGAGAGCTAGTTGAAGTGCTCGATAATTACCGTCCACAGTTGAGAGTTGACGACAAGGCTCGCTCAATCATTATGTGGATACGAAACGCACCATTACCCAAAGCTGCCAAGCCGATCTATCGACTGCTATTCCACTCAGCACTAGCGACTCTTCCAAAAGACTTCAGAGAGATGATTGGGATTAGAAGTTATCCGCTCTGGCTACTGAGACCAGTTACAACTTTTCTACTTCAACTCGGCCGCAAAGCAATTGGCAAGGATTCACCAATTGAGGACGCAGCCATTGCAAGGCTGAAGCGCGTCGGTCTTATTGCATGAAGTTAGTTGAGACTAGAACCAATTTTGCTTTGGACTAAACTTTTGTCGGTCCGCCACCTTAGCTCAGTCGGTAGAGCAGCTCCCTCGTAAAGAGCAGGTCGCCAGTTCGATTCTGGCAGGTGGCTCTCT
>JBMUBK010000016.1:0-18896 GCA_049457355.1 Aquiluna sp. | reverse complement strand
CGACGGCAGAACCTACTGGAGATCAAAACTTGCAGAATAATCTCATTGGCCTTGAGCCAAGACAGTTTGAAGCATACGTTGACGCAATCGAAACTTCTGGTGGTCAAATTGCCGAAATGGGCCCGAATGTCGAGGCTTTGGTTTGGACCGACTATGCAAGACCAGACCTACTAGCAGCGATGTTAGAAGACAACCCTCAGCTTCGCTTCGTTCAACTTCCATTCGCGGGCGTGGATGCGTTTAGCGAGATCATTGCTCGCCATCCTCAGATCACCTTCACATCGGCAAAGCGTTCCTACTCGGAGCCAGTTGCTGAGCACGCGCTGATGCTCTGCATGGCTCTTGGACGCATCATCCCTGAGAGGGTTAGGGCAAAAAGCTGGGGTAAGAAGCATGCCGACAGCCTCTTCGATGCCGAGGTTGTAATTGTTGGCGGTGGCGGCATAGCTCAGCAGCTTGTGGACCTGTTGGCTCCCATGCGCTCGAGGGTGAGGGTGGTTCGCAAAAGACCTGACGAAGCCTTCGACCACTCAAGGTATTCAACTGTCGTGGGTTTTGATGAGCTGGATGAGTGCATCGCCAGAGCACAGTTTGTAATTCTTGCCTGTGCCCTTACACCGGAGACTAAGTTTCTATTCGATGCAGAGCGCTTCAGGATTATGCGTAAAGATGCCTATTTGGTGAACGTAGCAAGGGGTGAAATCGTAAACCAGGAAGATTTGGTTAAGGCTCTAAAGTCCGGTGAGATAGCGGCGTGCGCAACCGATGTGACCTATCCGGAGCCGCTCCCTGATACCCACGAGATGTGGAATGTGGAGAACCTGCTCATTACTCCCCACACCGCCGACACCATGCCCATCGTGACCAGGCTCTTTGCGCTTCGCCTTGAAGAGAACGTGACTGCTTGGCTCTCTGGAGACGAGCCTGTGGGCGTTGTCGACCCCGGCCTTGGCTACTAGGGGGGCAAGTGGAGCTCAGTAACTGGCTGCTCTATGCGGCCGCCGCCTTGGGGCTTTCACTAACACCGGGTCCGAATGGTCTGCTGGCCTTGACCCATGGAGCGCTCTATGGCACTAAAAAGACAATCGCGACAATCTTTGGTGGCCTGACGGGGTTTTTCCTCGTGATTGCGATGTCAATGTTTGGAATTGGGGCACTGCTTGCCGCATCCGCTTCACTGCTCACTGTTTTGAAGTGGGTTGGTGGCGCCTATCTTGTATTTCTTGGTATTCAGGTCTGGCGCTCTCCGGCGCTCGCCGTATCGCGAGACAAGGTTTCAGGTAGGGCGGGGCTATATCGGGCTGGACTCTTTTCCGCACTCAGTAACCCAAAGGGAATTCTGTTCTTTGTCGCTTTCTTGCCCCAGTTCATCGAGCCTGAGCGATCGCTGTTTACTCAGTTTGTGATTATGGCGGCTACGTTTTTGGTCATTGAGTTTTTCTATGAGCTCACGGTCGCCGCTCTCGCAGACAGAATCACACCTTGGCTTGCGCGGGTCGGAAAGAACTTCAACCGAACCTTCGGCGCGGTGTTTATTGCTATTGGAGTGCTGCTGCCGCTAAGAGGCTAAAGGCCTAGCTTTCCCCTGAGGAACTCGATGTGCCCTTTGGCTTTCACGTTTAGGAAAGAGTGAGTGACTTTGCCGTCCTCGACCACGAACGTCGAGCGAATGGTTCCCATGTACTCCTTGCCATACATGCTCTTCTTGCCGTAGGCGCCATAGGCCATCTGGACCTCGTTATCGGGGTCTGAGAGAAGCTCAAAGTTGAGGCCCTCTTTTTCCTGGAACTTCTTGAGCTTTGCCGGCGCATCCGGAGAGATGCCTAGGACTGTGTAGCCGGCTGACTTCAGTGAGTTGATGTTGTCGCGAAAGTCACAGGCCTGGGTGGTGCAGCCGGGGGTTGAGGCCGCCGGGTAAAAGTAGACGATTACCTTGCCCTTTTGCTCTTTGAGGGAGACTTGCTCACCATCTTGGTTGCTCAGGGTGAACTCAGGGGCTTTTGATCCAATTTCAACGCTCATGAAATTGACAATTCACTTTTCGTCTTCGCTATTCCTTTTTTCCTCGCCTTTGGGTGCTGCTTTGGTTACGTAGTAGAGCAGTGCGGCGATGCCAGCAATGGTGATGGGCCAAATGAGAAAGTCGATTGGCTGACCCTGCGGAATCCGGTTGATGTTCTCAATAATTGCAATTGGTAGCATCTTCAAAGACTATCGCCGAGAAAGGCAAAACAAGTGCTTGCTATCGGCTCTGGGCTACTCACCGGCCTCTCGCTGATTATTGCCATAGGTGCTCAAAATGCCTTCGTGCTGCGTCAGGGCCTGACCAGGCAGCACGTCCTGGCGGTGGTGCTCTTTTGCGCTGTCTCGGACGCGTTACTTATCGTCCTAGGCATGCTGGGGCTTGGGGTTGCGATCATGTCACTCCCGGTCTTACTTGAGGTGTTTCGCTTCGGTGGAGCTGCCTACCTCGTTTATTTTGCAGTCACATCATTCAGGCGGGCATTCAAGCCTCAGGCTCTAGAGGCGAGTGGCGCCAACGTTGGATCTTTAGCCTCGGCCCTTACAACTGCCGCAGCGCTTACGTATTTGAATCCACATGTCTATATCGACACCGTTCTGCTGCTGGGTTCAATTGGAAATCAGTTCGGAGAAGGCCGCTGGCTCTTTGCGTTCGGCGCGGCAGCAGGGTCATTGATTTGGTTTTTCTCGCTTGGCTTCGGAGCGAAGCTGTTATCGCGGTTTGTGACCAGGCCAAGTTTTTGGAAATACCTAGACATTTTTATCGGCGTTGTAATGCTCGCAATGGCGTTAATGCTGCTGACCTACAACTTCTGATTGTGAAAAAGGGCATAATCGCACTGTGACTAATCCAGCCGACAGCCTAGGAAATTTTGCCAATCGGTCCTCGTCTAAGTGGCTGAGGTTTCCCTCGGACGTATTGCCGATGCACGTCGCTGAGATGGACTTTGAGGTTGCAACGGAGATTCGGGACACCCTCAGCGAGATGGTCCAACGCTCTGATCTTGGTTACCTCGGGCCACTTCCAGAGCTTGCTGGTGCTTTTGAAGAATTTGCCCTAGATCGTTGGGGTTGGAGTGCTGACGGTAAGCAAATCAAGCTGGCAACTGATGTTGGGGTGGCTGCCGTAGAGATTCTCCGAGCGGTGACAGAGCCTGGGGACAGAGTGTTGGTGAACTCACCGGTCTATGCAGCTTTCTACAAGTGGATCTCGGAGGTTGGCGCGGTGCCGGCCGATGCCCCTTTGGTTCTCGATGGCGACACCTGGAAGCTCGACCTAGCCTCCATCGAAGCGGCTTTCCGGGAGGGCGTGAAGGTGTACCTGCTCTGCTCACCGCAGAATCCAGTGGGCCGAGTGCACACCGCTCAAGAACTTACAGCCATTGCAAAGCTTGCGAAGCAGTACTCGGTCTTAGTTATTGCTGATGAAATTCATGCGCCACTTAGCTGGGTTCCATTTACCCCCTTCCTGTCCTTGGGCACCGAGGCCGAAGACACCGGCGTCGTGATCACCTCGAGCTCCAAAGCCTGGAACACGGCGGGTTTAAAGGCAGGCTTTCTAATCACGCAGTCCGAGGCTGCAAGAAAGCAATTGAGTGACCTACCCGAGGCGATGAATTGGAGGGCTTCACTCCTAGGTGCTCACGCCATGGTTGCCTCGTATAAGGCTGGCACCAATTGGCTAGATCAAACTGTCCAGAAAATTCAGGAGAACCTCGAGCATCTCCAGCATGAGGTTTCCCGCAGCCTTCCAAAGGCAAAGCTCTTTGCGATGGAGGCCACCTACCTAGCGTGGGTGGACCTAAGCGAATACGGGGTAGAAGACCTGCAGGGCGAGATTTTGAGAGAGGCCCGGGTGGGTGTTGTTGCAGGCAGTGACCATGCTCACACCGGAGATTACGCCGGCTTCATTCGTTTCAATTTTGCAAGTAGCAAAGCCAGAATCAGCGAGGCAGTTAGCAGGATCGCAGCACTGTTGGAGGGCTAGAAGTGCCCTCAATCCAGTCTCAAACCATCGACCTGGCAAACCGGCTCTTCGTAGAGCACTCACTCATCAACTACAGCTTCGGCTTTGACCGGGCGGTCCGTAGGGCAGGTCAATGCGACTTTCGTGCAAGGCGAATCACAATTAGCAAACACCTGGTGAATAACTGCACCCTCGAAGAAATTGAGCAGGTCATACTGCATGAGATTGCCCACGCGCTGGTCGGCAAGGAGGCTGGCCACTCCAAGGTTTGGAAATCAAAGGCAAGAGAGATTGGCTACCGCTTCGAAAAGGTGAATTGGCAAAGTATGGCCTCTGGCGTTGCCGGCTACACCGGCAGCTGCCCCGCCGGCCACGAGCACTTTCGAATCAGAAAACCCAGTGGCCCAAGAAGCTGCAAGCGATGTGCGGATTCGTTTGACCCACGCTACCTAATCTCGTGGCGACTAACTGGGCCCGATCAGTAGCGCCATAATCCAGGCGCCAGCAAGGAAGTTAAGAAGCAAGAACCGTTTCCAGCCGCGGTTGGCCTCCTCGCAGGTTTCATCTGTAATGCCAAGCTGCGAGCCCACGACAATGAGGTAGGGGATGGCGGCAAAGGACGCCTGCCAGAATCTGTCGGGTAGTGCGAGGAGCAGAACTGCTGCGACCAAGTAGAGGACAACTGCGATCCTGACCGTATTTCTAGCGCCTAGGTTTGTTGCCACCGAGGCGATGCCTGCCTCTCGATCTGCCCTGATGTCCTGCACCGCTCCAAAGGCGTGAGAGCCGGCACCCCATAAGAAAAATGCCAGTGTCGCAAGCTGCAGGGTAGAACCAAAGCTGTTTCCAGCTAAGAGCAGCCCAAAGAGCATTGGCCCAACGAAGTGGACAGAGCTCGTCACTGAGTCAAGGAACGGTATCTCTTTGAATCTCAAACCTTTGACCGAGTAGGCGATTACGGCAAAAACTGTAAACAACAGGACCAATAGTGCCGGCAGGTTTCCCAGGCTCACAAAAACTGCATAGCCAATAAAGGGCACCGAAAACCCGAATGCCCAAAGCAAAGTGGTGCGGTGCAACTCAGGTGCCAGCAGAGCACCCTCTATCCCGCCCTTGCGAGGGTTTCTCAGGTCACTTTCGTAGTCAAAGACATCGTTTATCCCATACATCAAGAAGTTATAGGGGATGAGGAAAAAGAAGCTAAGAATGATTAGCTCCGCTGCCACATCGCCACCAGCAAAGTAGTAGGCCGCTGCAAACGGCACCGCCGTATTCACCCAAGAGATGGGCCTAGAAGACCAAAACAGGCTTTTTAGCGCATTCAAAGCCTGCTCCGAAGAAAGTTAAAGAGTGAGGGGACCAGCACCAAAGCGACGAGCGTGTAGGCGAAGTCCTCGATTGGTGCAAAGCCCAGACGAATGCCCGAGATCTTTTCTGGGTCATAGTCGACGATGCCGGTTCCGATGATGACATTGTCAAAAACCAGAGTTAGTGCCAGCATCACAACCGCCGATCCCAATAGGGGCCTAATCGGCAGCCACTTGCGCATGAGAAATCCATAAACAGAGAAAATGCCGAGCACGCTCGCGGTGAGAAGCAGATAGGTCACCTGGTAAACCTCCTGGCAAACCCTTGATAGACCAGCAAGGTGTTGTAGCTAAGAAGTATCAGGAAAAACAGCTCCTCGAGCGGAAGCTCAGGCGCAAGCAGCAAACCTGAGAGATGTGGCGCATCTCCCCGAAAGAAGATGCCAAGCGCGATACCAACCAGGTCCCAAGCCAAGAACACCGCGACCGCAACAGCCACTGAGACAATCGTTGCTCTCGGGCTAACAAACAATGCCAGCCTGTGTCGATGGTCGATCGCTCCCAGGCCAAGGATGGAAAAAAGAAGCAGGCTCAGGTAGATAAAGGGAACTAGCTCGGTCATCACGCTAGGCCCTTGAAGGTCCTAACCGGCTTTATCTCGCCCTTGATTGGACCACTGGAGCGGTCATCGGTTAGGTGTTTGTAGACCAGCTCGGCACCTATCAGGCACATCGGTAGACCGATTCCCGGAAGAGTGTTTTGGCCGGCGTAGTAAAGGTTCTTTAGCTTTCTGGAGTAGTTCTTGGGCCTGAAGAAGGCGCTCTGCATAAGAGTGTGGGCCATGCCCAAGGCAGTTCCGCTCCAGGCATTGAACTCGTTTACAAAGTCCTGGGGGCCAACGGTTCTTCGAACCACAATGCGATCTTTCAGGTCGGGAATATTGCACCACTTGGAGATCTGCTCGATAACAGTGTCTGCTGCGGCCTCCAAAGCAGGGTCACCTGCTCCTCCAACCCCTCCGGTCCCAATTGATGGGTCAGCTGCGGTTGGAACGAGTACGAAGATGTTCTCGTGACCCTCGGGTGAAACGCTGGCATCTGTCTTAGAGGGCATGCAGATGTATAGAGAGGCTGGGTCCGGGACTTTACGCTTGCCATCGGCCTTGTGGAAGACCTCGGCAAAGTTTCCCTTCCAGTCATCGGTGTAGAGCAAGGTGTGGTGGTCGAGCTCATCGATTTTGCCTTTGACGCCAAGGTAAAGAAGAAGTGCGGACGGGCCGGGGACCTTCTTGTCCCACCAGCTCTGAGGGTAGGTCTGGTGTTGTGGAGAGAGAAGCTTGGTCTCCACGTGCTGGAGGTCAGCTGTTGCGACCACAACATCGGCTGAAATCTCAACCTCACCCAATTTGACTCCAGTTGCCTTCCCGCTCTGGGTGAGAATTTGGCTCACCGGTGAGGAGGTGTGGATCTCGACGCCATGGGCCCTTGCAATCCTCGCGATGGCCTCAATTACGGTATGCATACCCCCATTTGGATAGAAAACACCCTGCTTCATGTCCACGTGGGTCATTAGGTGATACATGCTCGGGGTGTCGTAGGGGGAGGCTCCGAGGAAGACCGCTGGGAAGTTAAGCATCTTCTTTAGCCGCTCGTCTTTGACGTACTTTCCAGAAAAGTCGTAGAGCGAGGTAGTTAGCAGCTTCAAAAAGCGACCCAGTTTCTTGAGAACGTCAGGGTGAAAGAAGCTCCTGGGGTCGCGGAAGTTTGTGTAGAGGAAATGCCTTATCGAAAGCTCATATGCCTCTTCGGCGCTCGCGAGATATCTTTCGAGAGCCTTGCCAGCACCAGGCTCCATTTCATCGAAGAGCTCTTTGATTTGCTCGAGGTCCTCGGGCATCTCGATGCGGTCGCCGAGCCCCTCGTTTCTGGTTTGGTAAGCGGGGGTGAGCCGAACCAGATCTAATTCCTTCTCGGCGCTGGTGCCCATGAGTTTGAAAAACTGCTCGAAGGCATCGGGCATCAGATACCAACTGGGGCCCATATCGAATCGGAACCCATCCTTCTCCCAAAGGTAGGCTCTGCCACCCAAGGAGTCTCTGGACTCAAAGAGCTTCACATCCATGCCGGCTTTGGCCAGCAGCGCGCTCGTGGCCAGTCCAGCTATCCCGCCGCCAACTACTACCGCGGTCTTTTTGCTCATGCAACTCCTCTAAGTGCTCGTGCTAGCAGCACAAGCTTCCGGCTAGTACTAACCGAGATGCGCCTGGTTTTTAGTTCCTGCGCAGGGGTGCGGGAAATCTTTTGGTTGAGCTCTTGAAATAAAAGCTGCGCCGCGGCGACTGCGCGCCGCGCACCCATGGGCAACAGCGGCAGCGAGTGTGAGCTGGTCGCTAGGTCCTCTTGGATATCAGCGACGAGCCTTTCCTTGGTTGCCTCATCAAAATTGTTGACGCTGACGTTTGGAAAATAGCTTCTGCCAAGCCTGTCAAAGTCAGCAGCTAGGTCTCTAAGGAAATTCACCTTTTGGAAGGCAGCACCCAGGGCTCTCGCACCTGCTACCAAAGTCTTCTTTTCGTCTGCGGAGTAGCTTCTGCCATGCACAAAAACCGCCAAACACATCAAGCCGACTACCTCAGCCGATCCATAAACGTATGCCTCAAAAGAGGATTGGTCATGCTCTTTCTCGGTCAGATCCATGCGCATTGAGACGAAGAAGGGTTCGACGATGTCTTTTTTGATTCCCACAAGTCGTGCGGTCTGAGCAAAGGCGTGAAGGATCAGGTTTGTTGAGTAGCCAAGCTCCATCGCGCGGTAGGTCTCATTTTCAAACTCATTGAGCATCTGCTCAGGGCTTACCGCCTTCTCAACTCTCTGAGCTTCAGCGGCAGAGCCGTCGACAATCTCGTCTGCGACGCGGACCATTGCGTAGATGTTCTCCACGTGCTCTCGGAAGCTGCCGTCCAAAAGCCTGGTGGCAAGCCCAAAAGAGGTCGAGTAGGAGTAAATGACCTCCTTGGCCGCGGCATGGGAGGCGCGGTTATAGAGCACTAGGCCAGTTGGCACCTTGGTGGTGTCTTGGGATTCCACGACTTCAGGCTACCTCCTTATCAACATAAGATTGAGCCCATGACTAACCAGATGAAGCCGAGAAGCCACGTCGTAACTGATGGTCTTGAAAGAGCTGCAGCCCGCGGCATGCTACGAGCAGTCGGTATGGGGGATGAGGACTGGGTCAAGCCGCAGATTGGAGTCGCATCCTCTTGGAATGAGGTGACTCCCTGCAACCTGTCTCTAGATCGCCTGGCGGATGCCGCTAAGCAGGGCGTCCACGCATCTGGTGGTTATCCTCTCGAATTTGGCACAATCTCCGTCTCTGACGGCATCTCAATGGGTCACGAGGGCATGCACTTCTCGCTGGTTTCCCGCGAGGTCATCGCGGACTCAGTCGAGACTGTGATGGAGGCCGAGCGCCTTGATGGTGCAGTTCTGCTTGCGGGATGCGACAAGTCCCTGCCTGGAATGATGATGGCCGCGGCCAGGCTCGATGTCTCGGCAGTGTTTCTCTATGCAGGTTCGATTGCCCCCGGTTGGGTCAAGCTCACCGATGGCACCGAAAAGCAAGTCACCATCATCGACGCTTTCGAGGCGGTAGGAGCTTGCAAGGCCGGGAAGATGAGCCAAGAAGATGTCGATCTGATTGAGCGTGCTATCTGCCCGGGTGAGGGCGCATGTGGCGGAATGTATACCGCTAACACCATGGCCTCGATCGGAGAGGCGCTCGGCCTATCGCTCCCTGGCAGCGCAGCGCCGCCATCGGCAGATAGAAGACGTGACACCTGGGCTCACCGCAGTGGAGAGGCTGTTGTAAACCTAATTTCCAAGGGCATCACAGCGCGAGACATCCTGACCAAGGAAGCCTTCGAGAATGCAATTGCCGTGCTCATGGCCTTTGGTGGCTCAACAAATGCAGTTCTTCACCTGCTTGCAATTGCGCGTGAGGCAGAAGTTGACCTAAAGCTTGATGACTTCAACCGGATTGCGGACAAGGTCCCCCACCTTGGAGATCTAAAGCCGTTTGGGCAGTTTGTGATGAACGACGTTGACAAGGTTGGCGGGGTTCCGGTCGTGATGAAGGCCCTGCTCGATGCGGGCCTGATGCACGGGGACGTGATTACTGCCACCGGCAAGACGCTGCGCGAGAACCTCTCAGAGATAAATCCGCCAGATCCCGACGGCAAGATTATTCGGGCGATGAGTAACCCAATCCACAAGGACGGTGGAATTGCCATCCTCAAGGGCAGCATTGCTCCCGATGGAGCCGTCGTGAAGACAGCCGGATTCGACCTGGAAACATTTGAGGGTCCAGCAAAGGTATTCGAGCGTGAGGCAGCAGCCATGGAGGCTCTGACCAAGGGTGAAATCAAGGCCGGAGACGTCGTCGTTATTCGCTACGAAGGCCCGAAGGGCGGCCCTGGAATGCGCGAGATGCTAGCTATCACTGGCGCCATCAAGGGTGCGGGATTGGGCAAAGATGTCCTACTATTGACGGACGGCAGATTCTCGGGCGGCACAACCGGCCTTTGTATCGGCCACATTGCCCCAGAGGCCACCGACGGTGGGCCAATTGCTCTGGTTCGTGATGGAGACTTGATTCGAGTCGATGTTGCAGCTCGATCGCTTGACTTACTGGTCGACGATGAGGAGCTGGCTGCGAGGAAGCAGCAGTGGCAGCCATTGCCACCGCGCTACACCCGCGGCGTTCTAGCGAAATACACCAAGTTGGTGCACTCGGCCTCCGAGGGCGCATACTGCGGTTAATTACTATTTTGGAGATTCGATGACAGAGACCCTTTCAGGTGCCCAGGCAATTATTCGTTCCCTGGAGCTACTTGGCGTGGACACGGTCTTTGGCCTTCCAGGCGGAGCGATTCTCCCCACCTATGACCCGCTCATGGACTCCAGCAAGATTCGCCACATCCTCGTTCGTCACGAGCAGGGTGCTGGCCACGCAGCCGAGGGCTACGCGGCAGCCAGCGGCAAGCTTGGAGTCTGTATTGCTACCAGCGGGCCAGGAGCCACAAACCTGGTAACGGCAATTGCTGACGCTCACATGGACTCTGTTCCGATGCTTGCAATTACCGGTCAGGTAAATTCGCATGCAATCGGCACCGACGCCTTCCAAGAGGCAGACATCGTCGGAATCACGATGCCCATCACGAAGCACAGCTTCCTGGTTACCAAGGCCGAAGACATCCCGGCTGTTATGGCATCCGCCTACGAGATCGCAACCACAGGCAGGCCGGGACCGGTTTTGGTGGACGTTGCCAAGGATGCTCAGAACGCAAAATTTGAATTTAGCTGGCCTCCAAGCAAGGAGATGACCCCTGGCTATAAGCCAGTAACTGACCCTCATGGCAAACAGGTTCAGGCCGCTGCAGAGCTGATTCTGCAATCAAAGAAGCCGATTCTCTATGTTGGCGGTGGAGTAATCCGCGCTGGTGCTCACAAGGAGCTTCACAAGCTGGCCAAGCTAATCGGTGCTCCCGTCACAACCACTCTGATGGCACGTGGTGCCTACCCTGACTCTGATCCGCAGCACCTGGGTATGCCCGGCATGCACGGCACTGTGCCAGCCGTTACCGGCCTCCAGAAAGCAGACCTACTTATTACTCTCGGCGCGAGATTTGATGACCGGGTAACTGGCGATGTCAAGACGTTTGCTAAGGGTGCAAAGGTCATTCACGTTGACATTGACCCAGCGGAAATCGGCAAGATTCGTCACGCAGATGTCCCAATCGTGGGAGACGCAAAGGTTGTAATCGCGATGCTGACCCAGGAGCTCGAGAAGCAGCTCAAGGGTAAGAAGTACGACATCTCAGAGTGGTGGAGCTACCTAAACGGGCTTAAGGAACGCTACCCGCTGGGCTACAACGACCTTGACGATGGCAAGTTGGCTCCGCAGTACGTTATCGAGAGGATTGGTCAGCTCTCTGGACCTGAGGCGATATATGCAGCAGGCGTTGGTCAGCACCAGATGTGGTCGGCACAGTTCATCTCTTACGAAAACCCAAACACCTGGCTGAACTCCGGTGGCGCGGGAACCATGGGTTACGCGGTTCCTGCAGCTATGGGAGCAAAGGTTGCGATGCCGGAGAAGTTGGTCTGGGCGATCGATGGCGATGGCTGTTTCCAGATGACCAATCAGGAGCTTGCCACCTGCACCATCAACCAGATTCCAATCAAGGTTGCGATTATCAATAACTCCTCGCTGGGCATGGTGCGCCAGTGGCAGACGCTCTTTTACAACCAGCGCTATTCGAACACCGACCTTCACACCGGCACCGACACCCAGATGGTGCCGGATTTTGTGAAGCTCTCCGACGCCTATGGCTGCCTAGCAATTCGTGTGGAGAAGGTCGAAGAGGTGGATGCGGCGATCAAGCTGGCCATGGAGACCAACGATCGACCCGTTGTTATCGACTTCATCGTGGGTCGCGACGCTATGGTTTGGCCAATGGTTCCGGCCGGAGTCTCCAACGACGCGGTGCAATATGCTCGTGATGCGGCCCCAATCTGGGACGGTGAGGAGTAGCCATGAGTCAGCACGTGCTGTCCCTGCTTGTCGAAGACAAGCCTGGAATCCTTACCCGCGTTGCAGCTCTCTTTGCTCGCCGCGGATTCAACATTGAGTCCCTAGCAGTGGGAACAACCGAAGTCGAGGGAGTTTCCCGCATGACGGTGGTTGTGAACCTAGATGGTCAGCCGCTCGAGCAGGTTACTAAGCAGCTGAACAAGCTAGTGAACGTTCTCAAGATTGTTGAGCTAGAGGACGACTCATCGGTTGCCAGAGACCACATGCTGGTCAAGGTGCGAACCGACGCTTCAACCAGATCTCAGGTTCTCGAGGCCGTGACTCTTTTCAGGGCACGAGTTATCGATGTGGTCAGTGACTCGGTGGTTATCGAGGTCACCGGAGACAGCGCCAAGTGCAAGGCATTTATTAAGGTGCTAGAGCCGTTTGGCATCAAAGAGCTGGTCCAGTCCGGCGCAATTGCAATTTCTCGTGGGTCTAAGTCCATGAGCGAGAAGGTTCTTAAGTAAGAGCTTTTAGACAAACAAAAGAGAGAGAAAAAGACAGTGGCAGAAATCTTCTACGACAGCGATGCCGACCTATCAATCATTCAGGGTAAAAAGGTTGCGGTTTTGGGATTTGGTTCCCAGGGACACGCTCACGCTCTCAACCTGAAAGACTCCGGCGTTGACGTCGTTGTAGGCCTTCAGGAGGGCTCAAAGTCAAAGGCCAAGGCTGAGGAGCAGGGCCTGAAGGTACTCACTCCTGCTGAGGCGGTCAAGTGGGCAAGCGTCATCGTGGTGCTAGTTCCAGACCCAAAGCAGCGCGACCTCTACAGCCAGGACATTGAGCCAAACCTGTCCGAGGGTGACACCTTGGTATTCGGCCACGGCTTCGCAATTCGCTTTGGCTTCATCAAGCCTCCTGCCAACGTAAACGTGATGCTGGTAGCCCCTAAGGGCCCAGGCCACATCGTCCGTCGCGAGTACGCAGCTGGCAGGGGAGTACCGAACCTAATTGCTGTTGAGCAGGACGCAACCGGTGATGCTTTTGAGCTTGGTCTTTCCTACTCCAAGGGCATCGGTGGAACCCGCGCCGGCACCATCAAGACCACCTTCACCGAGGAGACCGAGACTGACCTCTTCGGAGAGCAGGCAGTTCTCTGCGGTGGCGCATCTCAGCTTGTGATGTATGGCTTTGAGACCCTTGTTGAGGCTGGCTACCAGCCCGAGATCGCCTACTTCGAGGTTCTTCACGAGCTCAAGCTCATTGTTGACCTCATGTACGAGGGTGGCATTGCCAAGCAGCGTTGGAGCGTTTCTGACACCGCTGAATACGGCGACTACGTTTCCGGCCCGAGGGTTATCGACCCATCGGTCAAGGAGAACATGAAGGCTGTGCTAGCTGACATTCAGTCTGGTGCCTTCGCCGATCGCTTCATCGGAGATCAGGATGCGGGCGGACCTGAGTTCAAGGCACTGCGCGCGAAGGGGGAGCAGCACCCAATCGAGGCCACCGGTCGTGAGCTCCGCAAACTCTTTAGCTGGATCCAGAACGATGACGACTATCAAGAGGGTTCTGCTGCAAGGTAGAAAAGAACTGGTCCCCGGCAACGGGGACTTTTCTTTCGGCGTTTTGCAATACCCCCAGGGGTATTAGTAAACTAAATTGAAAGAAGATTCAAGAAAAGGAATTGTTATGTGCTCACAAGCCATCTGTTCAAGCTGCGGCAAGATCACCTGGGAAGGGTGCGGACAGCACGTCGAAGAGGCGCTTGCCGGTGTTGCAGAGTCACAGCTCTGCACCTGCCCCCGCTAGCAATAAATCGCTAGACTTAGCGGAAATCCCATCATCGTAGATTTTCGTTAGGTCAGCTATTGTCCAAGCCAATTGTTCTGATTGCCGAGGAGCTATCCCCGGCAACTGTGGAGGCGCTCGGTCCAGATTTTGACGTCCGCAGGGTTGACGGCACCGATCGGGCAGCGCTTTTTGACGCGCTCGCTGATGCCAACGCCGTTCTTATTCGCTCCGCCACAAAGATGGACGCAGAGGCAGTATCAAAGGCCCCCAAACTAAAGGTGATTGCCAGAGCCGGCGTCGGGCTCGACAACGTCGACATCAAGGCTGCTACCGCAGCAGGTGTCATGGTGGTAAACGCACCGACCTCGAACGTTATCTCGGCCGCAGAGCTGGCAATTGGCCACATCATGGCCCTTTCCAGGCACATCCCCGACGCTCACGCCTCGATGAAAGAGGGCAAGTGGCTCAGGAGTAAATTCACCGGCGTCGAGCTCTACGAGAAGACCATCGGAATTGTCGGCCTAGGTCGCATCGGAACACTCGTTGCCCAGCGCCTTGCAGGCTTTGGCGCAACCCTGATTGGCTACGACCCATATGTCACTCAGGCAAGGGCCGAGCAGATCGGCGTCGAGCTGGTGGATCTTGAAGAGCTTATGAAGAGAAGTGACTATGTCACCATTCACATCCCCAAGACCGCCGAGACCACGGGCATGATCTCGACCAAAGAGTTCGCTATTGCCAAGCCAAACCTGAGAATTGTGAACTGCTCTCGCGGAGGCATCATCGATGAGGATGCTCTCTACAAAGCACTTAAGTCAGATCAAATTGCCGGAGCGGGCCTAGACGTTTATGTCTCTGAGCCTCCGACCGGGTCACCGCTTTTGGAGCTAGACAATGTGATCCTCACCCCGCACCTTGGTGCCTCAACCGATGAGGCTCAGGAGAAGGCGGGTGTTTCAGTAGCCAGAAGCGTGAGGCTCGCACTCGCTGGAGACTTGGTTCCGGATGCCGTAAATGTCGCCGGAGGCGTAATTGACTCCTCTGTAAAGCCAGGGATTCCCCTTGCCGAGAAGCTCGGGCAAATCGTGGCCGGCCTTGCTCACACCTCAATCGTCTCGGTTGAGTTTGAGGCACGCGGAGAGATTGCGGCTCACGACGTGACGGTATTGAAGCTGGCGGCCCTAAAGGGGCTGTTCCAGACCATGGTCACCGAGCAGGTCTCCTACGTAAACGCGCCAATCATGGCCGAGCAGCGCGGAGTTGAAGTGCGGCTTACCCAGGACACCGCAAGCGACGAATACCGCAACGTCACGACTCTGAAGGCCGTGCTATCCGACGGCAGTGTCGTGTCGGCAGGGGGCACGGTTATTGGACCAAAGCACCACCAAAAGGTTGTGTCAATCAATGGCTATGACGTAGAGCTGTCGATGGCTGACAACATGGTCGTCATGGTCTATCAAGACCGTCCCGGAATCGTTGCCATCTATGGCGCAGCTTTTGCTGAAGCAAAGATAAACATTGCGGCAATGACTATTGCTCGCCAGCAAAAGGGCGGTAAGGCCTTGAGCGTTATCACAGTCGATTCTCCGATTGCCCCAGAGTTGCTTGAGGGGCTAAAGGATCAGATTCAGGCCGAGATGATTCGCGCTATCTCTATTACAGAGCAGTACTAGTAACCTTTGCCCGCTCGCGGGCATCCATGCCAGCTCGCCAGGTGGTGTAACCACCATCTAGGTTCTTCACGCTGATCCCTTGAGACCTCAGTAGCTGAGTCGCAGTGTGGCCGCGCTGTCCAACTGCGCAGGTGACTACAACCTCTTTGCCCCTGAGCTGCTCGATGTTCTCTCGCAAACTGTCAACGGGAACCAACTTGGATCCTGGAATGCTGCCAGCCGAGTTCTCCTCTTGGGTTCTAACGTCCACCAGCAAAGTCCCCTGCTCCATTGCGGCCTCTAGCTGGTGCCACTGAATGGTTGGAGTCTTACCGCTAAGGACATTGTTGCCAACATATCCGGTCTGGTTGACTGCGTCTTTCGCGCTTCCAAAAGCAGGTGCATAGGCAAGCTCCAGGTTCATAAGATCGTCCACGCTCAGTCCTGCGTAGATAGCAGTGGCAATGACATCAATTCGCTTGTCCACACCATCTTTTCCAACCCCCTGAGCACCAAGCAGTTTGCCGGTCTCTGGATCAAACAAGACCTTGAGGCTCACGCGCTCAGCGCCTGGGTAGTAGCCGGCGTGGCTAGCTGGGTGCAGGTGTATGACCTTGTGGGGAATGCTCATGCGCTGGGCAAGGCCCTCGGTAAGTCCAGTTAGCGCCGCCGCCATGCCATAGGCCCCGATGATGCCGGTGCCGATTGACCTCTTCGCAGCTACTTTCTCTCCGGCAATGACGTCTGCAACTAGTCGTCCGTGACGGTTAGCGAGGTTTGCAAGCCAAATCATTTGCGGCTCTCCGGTTAGGAGGCTTGTCTTCTCGGCAGCATCTCCCACGGCGTAGATGTTTGGATCTGAGGTCTGCATTTGCTCATTTACGGCAATACCGCCGGCCTTGCCAATTTCTAAGCCGGCATCAACTGCGAGCTGGTGATCCGCCACAACACCTATGGCGGCTACAACGAGATCAGCGGGTATGACTCTGCCGTCCTTGAGCCTAAGAGTGTCTTCGAGGACCTCCTCAGTCTCAGCGTTCAAAGCAAGTTTGATGCCGTGCTCCACGAGCGTCGCCTGGAGCGGCTCAATCATCTCGGGATCGAATTGGGGGAGGATGCTCTCTCTGAACTCGACGATTGTTGTCTCAATGCCGCGCTCCTGGAGGTTCTCCGCAAGCTCAACACCGATAAAGCCCGCACCAATAATCGCGGCCGAGGAAATCTGCTTTTGGTCTACGAGTTTTTTGATTTCGACTGCGTCTTGGACGTCCCTTAGAACCTTTGCTCTCTCGAGTCCCGGTATCGGAACCATCCGAGGCTTGGCTCCCGTTGACAGCACTAGAGAGTCAAAGCTCTCGAGATATTCCTCCCCGGTTTCGAGGTTTTTTACGCTCACCGTCTTCGAGTCACGGTCAATTCCAATTACTCGCGAGAGAACCCTGACGTCTAGGCGAAACCGATCTCCCAGAGACTCAGGTGTCTGCAGCAGCAGGTCTTTCTCGGCCGGGATTACCTCACCGATGTGATACGGCAAACCGCAGTTTGCATAGGAGACGTGTGGCCCCTGCTCAAAAACAATGATCTCGGCATCCTCACGGAGCCTTCTCAGCCTGGTGGCAGTTGACATTCCGCCCGCAACGCCACCAACGATTACTACCTTCATTTTTTCTTCCTAGCTCAGTGAAAGGAAAGCTTTTTCAAGTCTTGCCCGGTCGGCATCGCCCTCTTCGTTTGAGGCGCAGTTTGCTATGCCTGATGCGATCAGGGAAAACGCAGCGCGACTAATCGCGGAGTTGGCTGCTGCGAGTTGGGTGAGCACGTCTGTGCACTCTCGACCCTCCTCGAGCATCTTTATAATTCCGCCTAGCTGGCCCTGGGCCCTAGCAAGACGCTTCTTTACAGACTCGATATCCGGTGCTGGAATCTCCATAACACGCTCCATTCGAACTTGACTTGCTCGACTATAGCACATACCCTAGGGGGTATCTGGAAAGGAACCACCGTGAAGCTTTTGAAGACTCTTGCCGCTGGCATAATTGCCCTAGTCGCCGTATTCGGCCTAACAGGATGTGCACCGGAAGAAATGAACCCACAGGACTATGCAGCCGTAATTGATGTCCGCACCCCAGAGGAGTGGAGTTCGGGCCACTTGGCGGGCGCAATTCGTATTGGCATCGCCGACAGTGACTTTGCCTCCCAGCTGGAGACGCTGGACAAAAGTGGGGATTACTACATTTACTGCCGCTCAGGTAATCGTGCAGGCCAGGCAATAGATTTCATGGAGTCAATTGGCTTCACGGGCACTTTGATTAACGGCGGATCGGTTGCAAACGCGAGCGCTCAGCTCGGGTTGGAAGTAGTAACCGATTAGTTCTGCTGAGTGGGATCGACGCTATCTCGCGCAAGAAACCGTCTGGACTCTTGAGCCGAATCAGTTTGTAGTAAGTGAGCTCAGCGACCTCAAGCCAGGCAAGATGGTTGACCTTGCCGGCGGTGAAGGCCGCAATGCAATCTGGTTTGCCTCCAGAGGTTGGAAAGCCGAAAATGTCGAATTCTCTGAGGTCGCCCTAACTAAGTTTCGCTCCAGAGCCGAAAGCCTCGGGTTTGATGACGACACTTTCGCTACGCTCGCTGACGCGAAGAACGCCAAGTTTCAGTTGGAACCAGATTTGCTTCTGGTCTGCTACCTTCAGCTGCCCTGGGAGGAGCTCAAGCAGGCTCTTGAAAATGGGCTATCACAGGTGCGAAATGGACAAATTTTTGGCGTCTGGCATGCCCTGAGAAATGTCACTGATGGCTATGGTGGGCCTCCAAGGCCTGAGCTAAACGTTGATCCAGAAAACCTCAACGCCTGGGCAGCTGCCAACAATCTCAATGCGACTGTCGAGGAGAGGCAGCGAAGAGTTGAAACCCCAGACGGTCCCCGATTTGCAATCGACGTCATTTTTAGCGCCGAAGTAGCCAGCAACTAGAGAAACTTAGAGAAAAGGGCGCAACTCGACTCTGCGATTGCAGGCCCTTGAGCCTTCCAAGGCAAGCTCTCGAGCTTGCCTCTCACCTTCTGCGTCGACTATCCAGAAGCCACTGTAAAACTCGGCTCCATTCAGTGAGCCCGATTCAACAACCTCTTTCGTGCCGCGGTTATCGATCAATAGCCCGCTTGAGGAACCGGCAATTCCGGCTGCCATGACCAGCTGATTATTGCGGCTGAGTTGAGAGTTGAAATGATCAATCTCGTGCATCTCATCGCTCGAGCCTGAGTTTGAGTCGCTGTCAATTACAAAAATTATGAAGCGCATGTCACAACCTCCTTCAAAGCCTTTACAGACAGCAATTTAGGGCAACGGAAGGCAAAAGCGAATAGGGTTGTCTCAGAAAATTGTGAGGCAATCTTGAACGCGCTAAACCTAGCTGTCATCCCTGGAGATGGCATTGGACCTGAGGTGACCAAGGTTGCCCTTGAAGCCCTAGAGAAGGCCCTCGACGGCGTAAACGTTGAGACAAAAACTTACGACCTGGGAGCCAATCGCTACCTAGCAGGTGGCGAGGTATTGACCGATGAGGACCTTGCTCAGCTAA
>JBMUBK010000015.1:0-18946 GCA_049457355.1 Aquiluna sp. | reverse complement strand
GCAATCAGGTTTAGGGACTTTACCCCCAGCAACCAGACCATTGCTTTTGTCTCAAACCATGACACCGAGCGCAACGGTGAGACTCTCAACTACAACGACGCACGTTACTTTGAGCTCGCTACGGCAATGATGCTCGCCGAGGATTATGGCCAGCCCATGCTCTACTCCTCCTATGCATTCCGCTCACGCGATGCAGGACCCTACGAGACGGTAAAGGGCGTCGGGCCAATCGACTGCAGCGGCGTTAGCGGTCCCAAGGACGAGTACAAGGCCGATGAATGGATCTGCCAACACCGCTGGCAATCAACTATCAACATGATCCGCTTCCGCGATCAAGTTGGAGCTGCCCCGGTTGTTGAGAAGTATCGCGAACGCGGTGTTTACGGCTTTGCCAGAGATGGCGTGGGCTACTTCATAACCAACGTCTTCGACACCCAGGAGATGAGCGTTAGCGTGCCAACCACGTTGCCCGATGGTGAGTATGTGAACCTTATAGACGGCGAAATGCACGAGGTCATTGGCGGAGAACTGACCGCTACCCTGCCACCGATGAGCGCAATAGCGCTCTTGGTGACCGAGGCTGACGACTAAACCAGAGAGTCTTTCCAAGCCTTATAGAGCTTGGCAAACTTGCCACTTCCAGCAGCCAAGACCTTCGGAGCATCGTCCTCAATGATCTTGCCGTGTTCCATGACTAGCACTCTGTCAGCAATCGAAACGGTGGAGAGCCTGTGGGCGATGATTACTGCTGTTCTGCCGGCAAGCAAAGTCTTTAGGCCCCTTTGCACCATGCGCTCTGAGGGGATATCCAACGACGAGGTTGCCTCGTCCAGAATTAGCACAGCTGGGTTAGCCAAAAATGCCCTTGCAAAGGAGATGAGCTGTCGCTGCCCTGCGGACACCCTGCCACCACGCTTATTGACATCGGTGTCATATCCCTCGGGGAGGCTCATGATGAACTCGTGGGCACCAACCGCCTTTGCCGCGGACATCACATCCTCAATTGAGGCACCAGGCCTACCAAGCTGGATGTTTTCCGCAACGGTTCCCGAGAACAGGTAAGCCTCTTGGGTCACCATAACGACCTCACGCCTAAGGTCCTTGTTGGAAATATCCCTGACGTCGACCCCATCAATTGTGACTGTTCCTTCGCTTGGGTCATAGAAGCGAGAGATCAGCTTTGCAAGTGTGGACTTTCCTGCTCCGGTCGTGCCAACAAGCGCAATGGTCTGACCCGCAGGAATCTCTAGGTCAAACTTGTGAAGCACGGTGGGCCCGGTCGAGTATCTGAACTCAACCCCGTTGAAGTGAACCTGCCCCTTGGCATTTTCAAACGGGGTTGGGTTGTCAGATTCTGGTACGGAGGGCTCCTCTTCGAGAACTCCGGAGATTTTCTCGAGGGCGCTGGCTGCCGATTGGTAAGAGTTATAGAAGATTGCAATCTCTTCCATAGGGTCAAAGAACCTTCGGGCGTAGAGAATGGCAGCCGTCAGCACACCAATGCCCAAGGAGCCCTCGAGAACTCTGTAGCCACCAACCAACAAAACAGCTGCAACGGTCGCGTTACCAATCAGGATCAGACCTGGGTCGTAAATACCAAAGAGCTGAATGAGGTGGGCATTGTGACCGCGGTAGTCCTCGACGAGACCACCGAAGTGCTTCTCATTGCGCTTTTCCTTGCGGAAGGCCTTCACGGCACGAATGCCGGTCATGCTCTCAACGAAGTACTGAATCATTCGAGACGATGCGACTCTCTGCTTGCGATAGCCGCGGTTCGTCTTCACCTGGAACCAGCGGGTCAGCAGCGCCAGTGGCACCAAAGCTCCAAACAAGACCAGGAACGAAACAGGATCTAGCAGCAGTAACGCAACTGCCGTGAAGAACATGAACATCGCTCCAATAGCAAGCTCATTCAGACCACCTGCAAGTAGCTCCGCAATCGACTCGAGATCCGAGGTCTGGCGCGCAATAACGCGACCTGCTGTGTAGCGCTCGTGAAACTCAACCGAGAGCTTCTGAGTGTGAACAAACATGCGGTTTCTAAGATCGAACACCACGTTTTGAGCAAGTCTGGCCGTAATCATCAGGAAGTAGTAGGTCAGAATCGAGGTCATTAGCGCAGCCGACAGGTAAAGCCCGACCACAATCCAAAGCTCGTTGTATTCGCGCATGATTGCTCGAGGTAGAGCCCAGTCAATGCCCAGAGCAATCAGGGCGGGACCTGCGACCCTGATAGCGGTTGAGATAACACCCAGGAAGATTGCGAGGATCAGCCTCAGCCGCATCGGGGCAAGCAGCGAACCAAGCAGCCTTCTAGAGCGGGCCCTTACAAAGCGAGACTCCTCTTTGTTGAGGTCTGTGCGCTCCTCATCGTTAGTTCCGTAGAGACTCAAATGTTCACCTCCCGCTCCTTCTGCTCCTCGTCCAAAGAGGTGATCACGTAGCGGTAGTGCTCGCTAGAGCGAATAAGTTCCTGGTGGGTGCCGAAGGCGGTTATCTTTCCGTCCTCCAAAAGCGCGACCTTGTCCGCCAGCATCACAGTTGATGGACGGTGAGCAACAATCAGAGCGGTGGTCTCTTTTAGGACATACCTAAGAGCATCTTCAACCATGGCCTCTGTGTCGACATCCAAAGCCGATAGCGGATCGTCTAGGACGAGAATTCTAGGGTTTGCTGCTACGGCCCTCGCCAACGCAAGTCTCTGCCGCTGTCCTCCAGAGAGCGAGAGACCCTCTTCGCCAATCGTGGTGTCTAGGCCATCTGGCAACTCATAGACAAACTGCGCCTGAGCTATCTCAAGAGCCTGCTTCAGATCCTCCTCAGTCGCATCTGGGTTTCCCAGCAACACGTTTTCCCTAACTGAGGAAGAGAACAAAGTTGCATCTTCAAAGGCCATGGCGATATGGCTGCGGAGCTCCCCTCGAGACATTTCTCTAATGTCAAGGCCATCAATCGTGATCGAACCGCCGGTTACTTCATAGAGCCTCGTGGTCAGTGCCGTGAGGGTTGTCTTGCCGCAGCCGGTAAGTCCAATTAGGGCAACGGACTCGCCCGGCTCAATCCGGAGATTGACGCCTGAGATTAGTGACTTGGAATCCTCGGATGCATCCGGATAGCGGAAGTGGACGTCATGGAACTCGAGCAGGCCCTTGGGGTCTGCGACCTGCTTGGGGTTCTCGGGATCAACAATTGGGTTAACCTCATCCATGACCTCAAAGAAGCGCTCGGTTGCGGTCTTCGCCTCAAGGGTGAAAGAGAGCAAGAAGCCAAGCGACTCTGTTGGCCAGCGAAGAACCATTACCGTGGCAAAGAAGGCCACCAGAGTGCCAACCGAGACCTCACCTTGAGCCACAAGCCAGACACCGGCAAGCATCGAGAGCCCGACCGCCAGCTCCGGAATCAGAATCAAATACAGCCAGATGTTGGCAACAGCCCTTGCCTTGCGAATCTCAGTGGACTGAAGATCGGAGGCCTGGTTCGAAAACTGGTGAGCTGCAAAAGCCCCGCGTCCAAAAGACTTAAGCACCCTGACACCGTGAACTGCCTCTTCGACCCGAGTTGCTAAGTCACCGGACTGATCCTGAGAGAGTCTGGCTATGACCTTGTACTTGCCCTCAAATAGGAACCCGGCAATCCAGATAGGAATTGTCGCCACAAAAAAGATCAGGCCCAGCCAGAAGTTGAATGTGAAGAGAATCACGAGACCCACGATGATCGTGATCAGGTTTGCCGTGAACAGCACAAGACCGAAACTCATCCAGCGGCGAATTAGGTGGAGATCCGAAACTGCCCTGGAAAGAAGCTGCCCCGACGGCCAGCGATCGTGGAAAGCAACTGGAAGGTCCTGCAGCTTCTCATAAAGCCTGTTGCGCATGTCCGCCTCGACATAGGTGCCAGGCGTAAGAACCAGCCAGCGCCTAAGAAGCACGAACAGTGCCTCGAGAACGCCAAGAAACAGAATCAGACCGACCGCCGGCAAGAGCGCGTCAAGGCCGCCTGCAACCAAAGAGTTCACGAGGTCCTGCAGCAGCTGCGGGATAGCCAGTGCAAACATATGGGCTGCGATGCCGGCCAACATTCCAAGGATTAGCCTGGGTATGGCCTTTTTGGCAAACGGCACAAGCCGCAAGAGAACCTTGAGAGTTCCCGCTTCGGAATTTTGCATTTATCTCTTCCGCCACCCTAGGCAGCCTTACAGGCTAACAGACTGCGGGCCCGAGAGATTCCTAGTGGTAGAAGTGTCGCTCCCCAGTGAAATACATCGTGATGCCGGCTTTTTCAGCCGCCTGGATTACCTCTTCGTCCCGCACACTTCCGCCCGGCTGCACAACCGCTGAGATACCACCAGAAATGAGCACCTCCAAGCCATCTGCAAAGGGGAAGAAGGCATCTGATGCTGCAACCGATCCCGCTGCCCGATCCCCGGCACGCTGAATCGCGAGGTGGCAGGAATCGAGCCTGTTCACCTGGCCCATTCCAATGCCGACTGCAGCAAGATCCTTGGCCAACAAAATGGCATTGGACTTGACCGCTCGAACTGCCCGCCAGGCAAACTCTAGGTCTGCAAGGAGTTCCGCAGACGCTGGTTCTCCTGAGACCAGCTTCCAATTCGAAACATCCAGGCTCGCAAAGCTATCTGGCTCTTGCACCAGAAGACCCCCAGAGATCTGCCTAATCTCACGATTTGGGAGCTTGTAGCCGCCCGAAAGCTCAAGAATTCGCAGGTTCTTTTTCTTGGAGAGAATTTCTAGTGCCTCGGGACTGAAGCCAGGTGCGGCTAGCACCTCGGTGAATACCTCAGAAAGAGCGGAGGCGAATTCAGCTGTGACCTCTCGGTTTGCTGCCACCACGCCACCAAACGCTGACACCGGATCGGTGAGGTGGGCGCGCTTGTAGGCAGAGGCTATGGGATCTTTTGATCCCGGCTCGGCAATCGCCACACCACAGGGGTTAGCGTGCTTGATGATTGCAACCGCAGGCTCGGCAAAGTCATAGGCGGCCCTAACCGCAGCATCGATGTCTACAAAGTTGTTGTAGGACATCTCCTTACCCCCGAGTAACTTTGCACTCGCCACACCCGAACTGCCGTCAACGAACAGTGATGCTGCCTGGTGAGAGTTCTCTCCGTAGCGCAGGTCACCACTCTTGGTAAAGCCAAGCGAGAGCCGCTCAGAGCCAAGCTGCCCGGCTAGCCAAGAGGAGACGGCAGCGTCGTAGTCTGCGGTATGGCTAAAGGCCTCAAGTGCAAGCTGTTTTCGCAGCTCAAGATTTGTGCCGCCATCACTGACTGCTTCGATGATTGCTGGGTAGCGCTCCGGGCTGACAACGATTGCCACGTTCGCGTGGTTTTTTGCGCTAGCCCTAACCATTGCCGGCCCACCAATGTCGATTTGCTCAACACTCTCCTCGAAGCCCGCACCCGAAGTAACCGTCTCGACAAATGGATACAGGTTCACCACAACAAGCTCAAAAGGCTCAATTCCAAGACTCTCAAGCTGCTCAACGTGCGAGTCGAGTCTTAGGTCTGCAAGGAGTCCGCCATGAATCGAGGGGTGAAGGGTCTTGACCCTGCCATCCAGCGACTCGGGAAATCCCGTGACCTCACTCACCTCGCTCACAGCGATTCCAGCTGCTGCAATTTGCTTGGCGGTTGAGCCGGTAGACACGATTGCCACCCCGGCTTTGGAGAGAGCTGTTGCAAGTTCAATTAGTCCGGTCTTATCGGACACCGAGATCAGAGCCCGTTTGATCGCTACCTTGTCCCTCATGCCGCTATCTCCTCAAGCTTGATCTCACCATTTGCAATTGACTCGATCGTCTTCACAAGCTGCTGCTTTTCTATTTCTTTGATCTGCTCGTGCAGTTCATGCTCGCCAATTCCAGCTGCAATTGACATGCTCTGCTGGGCAATAATCGGCCCTGTGTCGACACCGGCATCAACTATGTGGATAGTGCTACCGGTTTCGTCAGCTCCGGCGGCAAGGGCATCACGAACCGCGTGAGCACCAGGGAACTTTGGCAACAAAGATGGGTGCAGGTTGATAATCCTTGGGTAGTACCTGTCGACAAAACTCCTTGGAAGCACTCTCATAAATCCAGCAAGAACAATCAGGTCAGGTTGGTGGATGTCGATATTGCTGGCGAGAACCTCGGCCCACTCATCCTTTGAGGAGAAACTTCCAGGCTGGACCACAAAGGTTGTCTTGTCGAATAACTCTGCATGCTCTAGGCCCTCAGCCGCTCTATCAGCACCAACAGCCAAAACCTTTGCTGGATAAAGCGGATTGTCGCAAGCCTCTAAGAGGGCCTTGAGGTTGGAACCTGTTCCGGAAATGAGAACAACAATCGAAAGCACGGCCAAAGTCTACTTTCGCTCATCTGCGCTGGTGTAGGGCCGCACCACAACAAGCGCAGCCAGGAGAGTTGGAATCAAGACCTGAACAAATATGACGCCGGCAAATACGAGCGCGTCAATGCCAACCCAAGAGAAACGACCGGGACCAAAACTGCCACTAGCCACCAGTGCCAACAGCAAAGCTAAAGCTGCTGCGACGGTTGCGGCGACTAGCGCCATTGCGCTCGCCGCACCAAACCGGGTGGCATACTCCCACCTAAGTCCATCCGAAAACTTTCGCGAGAGCACGGTGGCAAAAAACGCAGCCAACACTGGCACCAGTGCGAACAATATCCCGCGTTCGAAACCTCCGGTTGGGATAGCTGCAAAGACAGGCATCGCCGGAAGCGGCCCAAGCTGAGTGGCAAGCGGGGACACGTAGCTTCCCTCACCGATTGCAAAGCCAACTCCCGAAATCCAGCTGGCTCCAAAGGCAATCAAATTAGGAAGTATCGCCAGCTGGCCAATGGTCAGCATCAACCCGCCAAATAGGCTCAGGCCAAGGCCCTGATAGAGCCGCAGCACCTCAATCCAGCCAAACCCGAGCGCAAGAGCAATCATTAGCGAGCTTGCAAGCAGCAGGGTGGCAATCACCGAGACACCGATTCGCGTGGCTGGAGGAAGCACGGTCTTTATAGACCAGTGGAGCTTCTCAAATGCCGAGCTGGCAAGACCCCTGAGAAACACCCGCTCTCTCGCCTCTGGGCCATTGGCTCCCTCAAAGAGCTCGAAACGCCTTCCCGAGATGGACGCGATAAAAAGTAGTCCGCCAAAGAATGCGGCTGGGATAAACAGCGGACCCCACTCTCCCATCACAACTGCTTCTGTCTGGATCACCAGACTCAGCCCATAGGAGATGCCGCCAAAGGCGGCCGCGCCACCTAACCAAGCAGGCCATAGCGAAGATGCGGCGCTTAGGCGGTAACCGATTCGGATTGCCATCAGTGCCATCAGTAGCGTCAGTCCAAGTGGCAAGACGCTCAGGGTGAAGGCTGGGAACGCAATGCCGACCAGCTCGCCAGCCGAAAAGTGCAGGGGAACACCGCAGGCAAGCAAGAATGCATAACCTGCAACCTGCAGTGCAACTATCCAATCAACGGAGCCGTCACCCTCTATGAACCAGGCGAGTGTCAGGGGAGCAACTATTAGGCCTACAACCGAGGCAATGATGATGAGCGCTTGAAGCGCCGCAATCGCAAAGCTAAGCCCCCGGTTCACCGAACTACAGCTTGCTTACTATTTCCCGCATCAGTTCGGCAGTCTCCGAGGGGGTCTTGCCCACCTTTACACCCACTGCCTCGAAGGCCTCTTTCTTGGCCTGCGCGGTTCCGGCTGAGCCAGAAACAATAGCGCCAGCATGGCCCATGGTCTTACCCTCAGGGGCAGTGAAGCCCGCTACATAGGCGACTACCGGCTTACTGACATTTTTGGAGATGTACTCCGCGGCTTTCTCTTCGGAGTCGCCGCCAATCTCGCCGATCAGAACGATTGCCTTAGTCTCGGGGTCCTTTTCGAACGCCTCCAGGGCATCGATGTGAGTGGTGCCAATCACGGGGTCTCCACCAATACCGATGGCAGTTGAGAATCCGATGTCCCGAAGCTCAAACATCATTTGGTAGGTCAGGGTGCCGCTCTTGGAAACAAGTCCAATCGGACCGCGACCTGTGATGTTAGATGGGGTAATACCTGCATTGGACTGCTCGGGAGAGATGATTCCGGGGCAGTTTGGTCCAATCAACCTGGTCTTCTTGCCCTTTTCGACGTTGTAAGCCCAAGCGGCTGCGGAGTCGTGCACCGGAATACCCTCGGTGATCGCAACAGCCAGGGGAATCTCCGCGTCGATGGCCTCGATGATGGCAGCTTTCGCAAAGGCTGGTGGAACAAAGATCACCGAGACATTTGCTCCGGTTTTTTCCATGGCCTCTGCCACAGAGCCAAATACCGGAAGCGACCTACCCTCGACATCGACGCTCTCGCCGGCCTTTCTGGGGTTTACACCGCCAACGATGTTGCTGCCTCCTGCGAGCATGCGCTGAGTGTGCTTCATGCCCTCGGCACCGGTCATGCCCTGGACGATGATCTTGGAGTTGGAGTCTAGATAAATTGCCATTGTCTGTCCCTTACCTGTTCGCCAGCTTCGCGGCCTCGTCGGCGCCGCCATCCATGGTCTCGGCCAGAGTGACCAGAGGGTGAGCGTAGTCGGCCAAGATTGCTCGGCCCTGGTCGACGTTGTTGCCATCGAGTCTCACGACAAGAGGCTTGGAGGCTTTATCTCCCAGAGTGTTCAAAGCTCCAACAATTCCGTTAGCAACGGCGTCACAGGCAGTGATGCCACCGAAAACGTTCACAAAAACACTCTTGACCTGGGGGTCGTTCAAAATCACGTCGAGACCTGCCGCCATGACCTCTGCCGATGCGCCGCCTCCGATGTCAAGGAAGTTCGCTGGCTTCACGCTTCCGTGACGCTCACCTGCGTAGGCAACGACATCGAGAGTTGACATCACAAGGCCAGCTCCATTGCCAATGATTCCGACCTCACCGTCGAGCTTGACGTAGTTGAGGTCGAGGGCCTGGGCCTTGGCCTCTAGGGGGTCGAGCTGATCGCGTTCCATCTCTTGGCGCTCATGGCGAAACTCTGCGTTGTCATCTAGCGAAACCTTGCCGTCAAGGGCAATGATGTCACCGTCCTTGGTTAGAACCAGAGGATTGACCTCAACGAGGGTGGCATCTTCTTTTGTGAAGACCTCGTAGAGCTTCACGAAGACATCGGAAACCTTTTCTTGCAGCTCTGCCGGGAAGTTTGCCTGCTTCGCAATCTCGAGAGCCTTGGCCTTGTCGATGCCAGATACTGCCGAAATGGGCACCTTTGCGAGGGCATCTGGGCGCTCGACTGCAAGCTGCTCAATCTCCACGCCACCCTCAACGCTGCAGAGCGAGAGGAAGGTGCGGTTGGAACGGTCCAGCAAAACTGAGAAGTAGAACTCTTTGTCAATCTGGGCACCCTGGGCAATCATCACGCGCTTTACAACGTGGCCCTTGATGTCCAGCCCGAGAATCTCCTCGGCACGCTCTCTGGCCTCTTGTGGGTTGTGAGCAAGCTTCACACCACCTGCCTTGCCACGGCCGCCAGTTTTGACCTGTGCCTTGATGACAACGGTTCCACCAATTTCCTTGGCGGCCTGCTCAGCCTCTTCTGGGGTGTCTGCAATGCGACCGGCTAAAACGGGGACCCCATAGGCCTCAAATAGGTCGCGTGCTTGATATTCAAATAAATCCACGGTGAAATTCGTTTCCTGTGAGAGCGGACAACCCGCTAAGTCTAGCGAACCGCTATTGGTCAGAGCCCGCTAAAGCTTGGTAATTGGTGCCATTTTCACTAGTAACCGCTTGGTTACCCCGCTATCGAAGGAAACCTCTGCGGTTTGCTTGGGTGGAGTGCCGGTAACTCCAACCACGGTGCCATCACCGAAGCTTTCGTGATTTATGCGATCGTTCAGAGCTAGCTCAAGGTCCTTGTTGTCCCGGATGGAGCTGGCTGTAATTGCTCCCTCCCATTTGCTCGGCCGAGGCGCTGTTGCTGCTATCGAGCGTTCGGTACCAACATTCTCCAGAAGCTCAGGGGGGATGTCAGAAAGAAAGCTCGAGGGTGCCATAGATGCCGTTGAACCAAATACTGTTCGCTGCAGGGCATGGGAGAGGGTGAGCTTTTTCTTGGCCCTTGTCATCCCGACATACATCAGCCTGCGCTCCTCCTGGAGGCCTCCCGGCTCATCAAAAGCCCTAACGTGAGGCAGGGTGCCCTGCTCGATTCCAATCATGAATACCTGATCAAACTCCAGTCCCTTGGCGGTATGGAGGGTCATCAGGGATAGGTTTCCGGAATCATCGACGATCTCGTCGGCCGCGGCCGCGAGGGTCACCTCGGCAAGGTAGTCGGAGAGGGTTCCCTCGGGAAACTTGGCCTGCCACTCATAGAGCTGACCCAGGAGTGCATCGAGGTTTTCGAGTCTTGCCTCATCCTGAGGGTCCCGACTGATCTCAAGTTCGGAGCGATAGCCGCTCTTGATAAGCGCCTGCTTGAGAACATCTGCAGGACCATCACTTGCGCTCATGGCATCTAGCTCATTTAGTAATTTGCCAAATTCGTCGATTGCTCCGGTGAGCTTTGGACCTAGCCCCAGCTCTTGAGAGCGCAAAAGGGCCTGCCTGATAGAGATCTCATTGGATCTTGCGAACTGAGAGATCTTGGCCTCTGTTTTGTCGCCAATCCCGCGGGCTGGGACATTGATGATTCGCCTGACCGCCTCGTCATCTCTGGCATTTGAGATTGCTGCTAGGTAGGCAAGGGCGTCCTTGATCTCCTTGCGCTCGAAGAACTTGAGGCCACCGATTACTGCGTATGGGACGCGTTGAACCTTGAGCTCGTTCTCGAGTGAGAGCGTAAGGGCATTGACTCTGTAGAGGACAGCCATGTCGCGATAGTTGGTGCCGCTCTCGTGCAGCTCCTTGACCTGGTCAACGACAAATGCTGCCTCATTGCGCTCGTCGTAACCGGTGAAGAGGGTCACTTTGTCGCCCGCTCCACTGTCGGTCCAAAGGTTCTTGGGCGGACGATAGGGGTTCTGAGAGATGACGGCATTTGCGGCCGAGAGGATGTTTTGAGTGGAGCGATAGTTCTGCTCCAAAAGTATCGTCTCGGCTCCCGGGAAGTCTCGCTCAAACTCGGTGATGTTTCTGATGTCCGCACCTCGGAAGGCATAGATGGACTGGTCGCTATCTCCCACCACAGTCAGATCCGCGGGCGGCATAACCTCACCCGTTTCCTCGTTCACGAGCTGGTGCTCTGGGGGAAGTGGCCTTGTGAACTCCCGGATTAGGGCGTATTGCGCATGGTTAGTGTCCTGGTACTCGTCAATTAGGACATGGCGGAACTTCTTTTGATACCTCGCTCGAACCTCGGGAAATGCTCTCAGCAGGTTCACCGTCTCCGCGATCAGATCATCGAAGTCAAAGGCGTTGTTTCGCTTCAGCTCCTGGGTGTATGCCTGGAATACCTCGGCGACGATTCGCTGCCTGGGGTTTGAGCGATCTGCGTTCCTAGCAAAATCCTCGGCATCCTTGAGCTCGTTCTTCGCGTTTGAGATCATCGCCGCAGCCTGCTGGGGCTTGATGTCGGCATCCTCCGCCCCGGCCTCGCGCAATAGTCTGCGAAGCAGGGCTCTGGTGTCCCCAGAGTCATAGACGGTGAAGTTGGAGTCGTGGCCAAGCCGCTCGGCCTCTCGCCTAAGAATCTGCAGGCAGGCAGAGTGAAAGGTCCTTATCCACATTCCCTCGGCCGATTGCCCAATTAGAGATTCCACCCGCTCCCGCATCTCGGCAGCAGCCTTATTTGTGAAGGTTATGGAAAGTATTTGAGAGGGCCACAGCTCTTTGGTTGCCAGGAGGTGGGCAATGCGGTGGGTGAGGACTCTGGTCTTACCCGAACCGGCACCCGCGACAATCAAGAGTGCACTGCCCCTATAGAGGACAGCCTTGCGCTGCTCGGGATTGAGCCCCTCAAGCAGTGGATCGATTTCGGCTGGAACCCTGGACATCTTGCGTAGCCTAGGGCAGGGCAGCTACAACTTCGGCTAGCAGGTCAGGCTGGTCGGTAAAGATGCCGTCCACCCCGGTGGAAATGAGCCTTTCGAACCAAGCTCGCCACTCGCCCTCGGCGGTCTCAGTTCGCGCGGTGTAGGTAAAGATGTATAGCCCCTTGGACTTGGCTCTTGCGACCAGGTCACCCTGCAGCACCATCGGTATAGCCACCGAGACTCCGTCAAAGTTCTCGGCAATCTCATCGAGCAGCTCGTCCTCGAGTGCGCTGTAGCCCTCTGGCAGCATGTCTGGAGCTGAGAGAAAGACATACTGAGCCCTGCTGCCAATCGCTTCTTTAGCTCTGCGCAGGACAGCAAACTCAAAACACTCGATGGTGACCCTGACCCCGCGCTCAGCGAGGTTTGCTTCGTCAAGAACTTGCTTCAGTGCCTGAACCGAGTCAAGCCCGGCATCAAAGAAGTGCTTGCCGTATTTGAGCTCAATTATGAGGTGGCGGCCATCAAAGCTGGGGTGATTGACAACCTCACGAAGGGTGGGGATGTGATACCTACCATCGTGACTTGCAGACTCCTGGCGACCATCGGGGTATCTCTCTATGGCCCTGAGTTGTGCAACGTCCTCAGACTTCAACTCGTCAACCATGTTGCTTAGAAAACTGTGCTTTTGGATGTCGGTTGTGTGAGTGAGGTCGCGATCGTGACGAATTACGGGGACCCCGTCTTGAGTCATTACAACGTCGAATTCAATTGCGGCAGCGCCTAACTCGAAGGCGTGCTCGAAAGACTCCATGGTGTTCTCGGGAAGATAGCCGCACGCACCGCGATGCCCGAAGACCTCCACTGCTACTCCCACTCGATCGTGCCGGGAGGCTTCGAGGTGACATCTAAAACAACTCGGTTCACACCCTCAACCTCGTTGGTGATTCTGTTCGAGATCTTTGCCAATAGCTCGTAGGGCAGCCTCGACCAGTCTGCGGTCATCGCATCCTCCGAGGAGACCGGGCGCAAAACAATTGGGTGTCCATAGCTACGGCCATCACCCTGCACGCCAACAGATCTAACATCCGCCAAAAGAACTACTGGGCACTGCCAGATCTCCCCGTCCTTGCCCGCAGCGGTCAGCTCTTCCCGCACAATCGCATCCGCATCGCGCAGCAGGTCAAGTCGCTCCTTGGTGACCTCTCCAACAATTCGTATGCCAAGCCCTGGCCCTGGGAATGGATGACGCTGCACAATCTCAGCAGGGAGCCCAAGTTCAGCACCTATTGCCCTGACCTCGTCCTTGAACAAGGTCCGCAAGGGTTCCACCAGTTCAAAGTCGAGATCATCTGGAAGGCCTCCAACGTTGTGGTGGGACTTGATGCCGGCAGTTACCCCACCACCGGATTCGACAACGTCCGGGTAGAGGGTTCCCTGAACCAAGAACTTGATTGGCTGGTTGTCATCAATAGCCTCGGCCACAAGCTTGCGCTCGGCCTCCTCGAAGGTCCTAATGAACTCCCTACCGATGATCTTGCGCTTTTGTTCGGGATCGCTAACTCCGCTGAGTGCTCCAAGAAACTTCTCCTCGGCGTTTACAACAACAAGCTTGATTCCGGTGGCCGCAACGTAGTCACGCTCGACCTGTTCTGCCTCCCCTTTGCGCAGCAGGCCGTGATCGACGAACACGGCGGTCAGCTGATCTCCAACTGCGCGATGGACAAGCGCTGCTGCAACGGCTGAGTCGACTCCCCCTGACAAGCCGCAAATCACCCTTGCACTCCCGACCTGGGCACGAATCTTCTCAACCTGCTCTGCGATTACATTTCCCGAGTTCCAGCTGGGCTCAATGCCTGCACCCTCGTAGAGAAAGTTCTTCAAAACCTGCTGGCCCTGCTCGGAGTGCTTGACCTCTGGGTGCCACTGGACACCGAAGATTCTCCTGTCTAAATTCTCGAAGGCAGCAACCGGAGTAGTGGCGGTTGAGGCAAGCACCTCAAAACCGCTAGGGGCCTCCATAACCTGATCGCCGTGGCTCATCCAGCACACTTGAAGCTCAGGCTGGGAGGCAAGCAAAGTACCGCCAGAGCTCAGCTTGAGATCTGTTGCCCCATATTCTCTCTTGCCGGTCTTATCGACCCTTCCGCCCAGTGCCTGGGCGAGAACCTGAAAGCCGTAGCAAATGCCTAAAACGGGTATGCCAAGCTCAAGAATTTTTGCGTCGAGGCTAGGTGAGTTTTCCTCGTAGACGCTTGAGGGTCCTCCAGAGAGAATGATGGCTGCGGGAGCCTTCTCGGCGACCTCGTCGGCAGAAATGTTGTGCGGAACAATCTCTGAATAGACATTTGCTTCCCGAACTCTGCGGGCAATCAGCTGCGCATACTGGGCACCGAAGTCGACAACTAATACTGGCTTCATTTGGCCTCTAGTTCTTTGAGCTGCTCTTGAGCCAGCTTTGCGTACTTGGCCTCGGTGTAGAAGCTCAAAAATGGGACAACACCGCCAGCTCCGATAATTAGGAACCTGGTGAATGGCCAGCGCATTAGGGTCCAAAGCCTGAAATCAGCCAGCAAATACACGACATAGAGCCAGCCGTGAACTATCAAGATCAAAACTGTCAGGTTCAAACCGACCTCTGGAAGTCCCTCACCATCAATGCCATAGCTTTCAAAAGAAATAAGCCCGTTGGGACCAAACATCCACAGGTCATAACCTAAAAAAGGAAGCCGTCTGATGCCCCAGGTAACCATCAACAGCAGCAGGAAGACGCCGGTCACGTATGAGGAGACTTTGTAGAACTTCAGCACCGAGTAAATGGCAGGAATCTGGCTCGGTGAAGGGGAAGACATGCCCTAAGTCTACTTAGCGATTTCGCCCAATTTGGCGAGTGCAAGTGACTTGGCCTCGTCGCTGTCGCTACCAGAAATCGCAGCCTCAAAGACCTCACGTGCTTCGTCATGGGTGACCGAAGAGAGTGCTGTCCTGACCGCACCAACCTGGGACCTGGAGGAGGAGACCGAGTCGTAACCCATACCCGCTAGCACAACGGCAAAAGCCGGGTCAGAGCCGCTTTCCCCACAAACTCCCGAGTAAATACCGGCCTTCTTGGACTCGATGGCAATTTGGTTCAAAGACGCAATCAGGGCGGGCTGCCAAGGGTTCAACATCGCACCTAGGTTTGGGTTCATGCGGTCAGAGGCGAAGAGATATTGGGAGAGGTCGTTGGTGCCAACAGAGATGAAATCAACTACTCCCTTGAGCTTTGAAATCTCATAGACAATCGAAGGTGTCTCCACCATGATCCCGACCTTGAACTGACCTGCGGCCTTGGCAAGCGCGGCGAACTCTTTCGCCTCGGCGGCCGTCGCAACCATCGGAGCCATCACCCAGACCTCGCGACCAGATGCCTTACGGGCCTCTTCCAAAGCCTCGAGCTGCGAAACAATGAACTCCCTGTGATCGGCCACAAGCCTGAATCCGCGAACACCTAGAGCAGGATTCTCCTCATCTGGCATTTTCAGAAACGGAACGGGCTTGTCACTTCCGGCATCAATCGTCCTCACAACAATTGGCCCCTCAGGGCAGGCAGAGAGAATCTCGGTGTAGGACTGTATTTGCGTTTCACGGGTTGGCTCGGTTGTGGCGGAGAGGTACAAAAGCTCCGTGCGGAACAGTCCAACACCCTCGGCAGCTGTTGCAGCGGCAGCAACGGCATCTTCAAGTGAGCCAATATTCGAGCGAACTGGGATAACTGGCTCTGTGGACTTGGCAACAAAGCTGATCGCCCTGGTCGCATCGGCTTCAGTTCCACCAATTACGACCCTGTCACCCACCGGATCGACCAAAACCTTTTGGCCATTTGTCAGTTCTTTTGCCCCGGAGCAGGACACAACTGCAGGAATCGACTTTGAGCGACAGATGATGGCCGTGTGAGAGGTAGGGCCGCCCTGAATCGTAATTACCCCCACCACCGCAGGAGTGAACTGCGCGGTGTCTGCGGGAGAGAAGTCTTCGCCAACGATCACGAATTTTCCGGTTTCCGGAAGGTCTAACCCCAGGGAAATGCCGTGAATATTTGCCGCAACCCTTTTTGCAAGGTCTCGAATGTCCGCAATGCGCTCCTCGAAGGTTGGGTCACCAGAGAGTAGCTCAGCGAAAGTCTCCATGGCATTCACAAAGGCCGTGCCGGCCTCCCAGCCATCATCAAGCTGGGCAACGGCTGCGTCAAAGAGGCTTTCGTCCAACAGGATCATTCCTAGTGCCTCGAAGATCTCGGCTGATGTCTCGCCCGCCTTCTCGGCAAGGCTCTCCAGGTCGCTGGAAACCTCGTCAACGGCTTTACGCAGCTTGGCCTGCTCGGCACCGAGATCGCCCGAATGCTTTGCGGGAATTGGAAGAGGCTTAGCCTGACTGACGCGAAAGACCTCCGCGGTTACCGCCTCGAGCCCAACGCCGAGGCCTGAGAGGACCTGTTGAGTCAAAACTAGCCTTTTAGAAACTGCTGAATCTGATCAACGATGGAGTGTGCGAGGGCCTCATCTTCGGTGTCAACCTCGACGGTTAGCTCTTCGCCCGTCTTGCCTTTCATGGCCATTAGTCCGAGAGGAGAGTTGGCTTTAACCATGTTGCCGCCGACCTTGCCCATCCTGATTTCAAGACCGGACTCTTTCACAAGCTTCACGATCTGACCTGCGGGCCTTGCGTGAAAGCCGATCGGGTCTTCGATTGTGACAGTGGCAGTAACGGTTGACATTGTTTCTCCTTACAGTCCCTCAGGATGCTAGCAATTAATCTTTGAAGTTACCCCAGAAGGCCCTGACGAGCCACCTGACGTTTGTGATTGTCGATTGTCTCGACTAGATACTCCGAAAGCGGGTGAGAGGCTGAGATCCCGCACACCTCTTGGGCAAACTCCGAGGTTGAGAGGCTGGTGAGTAGAAGTTGCAGCCTCGCCACTTCAGGGTCGTCATCGTTTTCAAAGGCTAGAGCTGCCGAGACCACATCCAGCAGGTGCTCAGGGCGACCGTAGTGCTCTGCGTACTGAGCCGCTGGGCCAATCAACCGCTCGAGCCGTGAGAGCTTTCTAATGGGATCGCGTCCCACACGCTCGACCTGGTCATCTATTGCGGGGCTAGTGATGCGCCTGAGCGTCTTTTTGACATATCTACTGTGTGCAGCCGGGTCGAAGTTGTGTTTGCGCACCAGCACCTTCGACGTCTCCTCTAAAACAGCCTTTGTCTTCTTCATCACCGCGGGGTCATTGAGTGCCAAAACAACCGTTGCGTGGCCTGCCTGCTGGCCTAAATAGGCAGCGGATAGGTGAGAAGTATTGACAGTGAAAAGCTTGCGCTCGATAAAGGGCTCAAGCCTGTCGACGAATGTAGCTGAAGGAATCTCCAGCTTGATGCCGGAGAGATTGCTCGAGTCAATAACCCATTCGCAAAACGCCTCCACAGCAACGTCGGGCTCTGAGCCATCAGGTTGGATTGGGACGATTCGGTCAACAGCCGTGTTGGCAAAAACCGCAACCGAATCCAGGTTTTCAACTGTGCGAATCTCGGACTTCAGAATGTCCGTCGCATTGATTGCATTTTCGCAGGCCATCACAACAGCTGGCTTTGAAAGAGTTCTCGCTGAAAGCCCCTCTGCAATGACGGGGGCGATCAGCGGCAAAATATTTGCGCCCACTGACGCAGTAATGATCTCGGCCTTTGCTAGCTGGCCGATTAGCTCAGATCGCTGCTCGACAGAGTGCAGGGCTCGATAGTTGGTGTAGGTCTTCTTTTGCGAGCCCGCTCCGAGCTCGGTGAGGGTGTAACTGCCTCTTTCATTGAGGGCATGGATAAGGCCTGGGTTTACATCCGCAAAGACCACAAAGTAGCCGGCGTCCTGAAGGACGGCACCAATAAAGCCGCGGCCGATGTTACCGGCGCCAAAGTGAACGGCTATTGGTCTTTCGGAGTTCATAATTGCTTTTCTTATCTGTGGCCTAGGCCACACCGCCATCTAAAATCAGCTCGAGAACCTGGTCAGCACTGCCAGAAGCCACTAACACCTCAAGCTTGGTCTCGTCTTGAATTAGTTCAGCTAGGTTGCCAAGAATTTCGACGTGACCGTCGCCACTTGACGCTATTCCCAACACGCAGCGAACTTCCTCATCACCCCAGGTGATAGGTGATGCAAGTCGCAGGAATACCAGCTGGTCAAAAACTACGTGAACACGAGATTCGTCAGTGCCGTGAGGGATTGCAAATCCCATTCCGATTGCTGAGGAGAACTTTTGCTCTCGCTCCCACATCGCAGCTGCATACTCTGGACCAATGGCGCCCAGTTCTAGAAGTAGCTCGCCGCAGATGCGCACGGCCTCCTCTGATGAGGAGGCCGTGACATCTAACCGGATTCCGGCCCTTTGAATCAGATCAGGCATCGCTGATTTCGTGACCTTCCTGAATCTCATTGACCAGCTGAGCGATACGCATATCTCCCAGGAACATGTCAAAGATGATTACAGGTGAGTCAGGAACGGCCTGCTTCGCGCGCTGCGATAGACCGCGGTGCACGAGCACTACGTCATGCGTAGTGTCGGCCAACTGATTCACAGGGGAGTGAGTTACTTCGACGCCGTTCGCCTTCAGCTGCTTGGCCAGCATTCTGGCAACCATGACCGAGGAACCCATTCCAGCCTCGCAAGCAACAACTACGTGCTTGACGTCAGCTCCAGAAATGCTTGCCATGGATTACTCCGCACCGCCGGTCTTCATCGACTTGCTCTTGGCCTTTGCGGCCTCGAGGTCATCATCGCCACCCTTGGAGGCTTTGAGGATCACAAATGCGACGAGGAAGGAGACGGTGGCCGAAAGGAGGATTCCCAGCAGCACACCAAAGTGGTTTCCTGGAGGGGTAACCGCTAGGTAAGCGAAAATTGAGCCTGGGGCTGGTGTTGCCACCACGCCAACGCCAGTTACTAGGAAGGTTG
>JBMUBK010000014.1:0-18991 GCA_049457355.1 Aquiluna sp. | reverse complement strand
GAGGTATTCGGTCACTCGCCAACTCGCCCCAACCATTCGATATGGAACCAGAAGTGAAACAAGTATTAGCCCTGCGAAAAGTCCTCGCATGTTTTCTGGCTGGCTCTCAAGAAGCGGCTCGATTATTGCTGCAGCAGCAAAGATTGCAGCGAACATACCCAATAGAACTGGTAATACAAGCAGCCAGTCAATTTGCCTTGCAGCCACCTTGGCTTCTTGGAGCTTTCCCCGAAGTAGAAGGAGAAATGCTTCAACCGCACTTGCCGCCGAGCCAATGATTCGCTCATAGATGCCGACAATGAGGGCAATGGTCCCGCCAGAAACCCCAGGAATGACCTCGGCTGTGCCGATGAGGAAGCCGCGTAAGAGATTGGCGATCACCTTGACCTCTTCTCCCTGACCCTCACCCCAATTTCAACTGGGGTTCCCTCGAAGCCATATAGCTCTCGAAGCTTGCGGATGATAAACCTGCGATAGCCGGCCTCTAGGAATCCGCTTGCAAAAAGAACAAACTTTGGAGGCCTGGATGCCGCCTGTGTTCCAAAAAGAATCCTCGGCTGCTTGCCACCTCTGATTGGGTGGGGGTTCGATGCCTGCAGCTCCTGAATAAAGGCATTTATTTTTCCGGTCGGGATTCGCTTGTCCCAGTTCTCAAGCGCTACCTCCAAAGCAGGTACCAGTTTTTCGAGGTGCCTGCCAGTAAGGGCTGAGAGATTTACCCTGGGGGCCCAATCGACGTGAGCCAACTCAGACTCAATTTCCTTCTCCAAATAAATACGCCGCTCGTCATCAAGCATGTCCCACTTGTTGAATGCGAGCACCAAAGCTCGACCAGAATCCAAAGCCAGCTGCACGATCCGAATATCTGCCTCGCTGATGGGTTCGGTGACATCAAATAGCACCACCGCAACCTCTGCCCGCTCTAAGGCAGCTGCGGTTCGAAGTGAGGCGTAGAAGTCGGCACCCTGTTGACGATGCATGCGCCTGCGAATACCCGCAGTGTCAACAAACCTCCAGATCTTTCCTGAGATTTCTACCTGCTCATCAACTGGGTCACGAGTTGTGCCGGCAAGTTCGTTAACCACTGCCCGATTGGTCCCTGTTGCCTTATTCAAGAGCGAGGACTTTCCGACGTTAGGCCTGCCAATGAGCGCTACTCTTCTGGGCCCGATGTATTCATCGGGTGCAATCTTGGACTGCTCAGGCAAAACCTTTATCGCGGCATCAAGCAGGTCCGCCACTCCCCTACCATGAAGTGCAGATACCGGGTAGGGCTCACCAAGACCAAGCGACCAAAGCGATGCAGCCTCTGGCTCCAGGTGGGAATCATCAATCTTGTTTGCAACAAGTAGCACCGGCTTACCCGATGACCTAAGCATCTTGACTACCTGCTCATCAGATGCGGTCGGGCCAACCATTGCATCGACGACAAACAACACTGCATCGGCGAGCTCGACGGCAACCTCGGCCTGCTCGGCAACAGAGAGGTGAATACCCTCTGCATCAATTTCCCAGCCACCAGTATCAACAAGTGAAATCTGCCTGCCGTTCCATTCGGCGCGGTATGTCACCCGGTCCCTCGTGATCCCTGGCTTGTCCTCAACCACGGCCTCTCTGCGACCGAGAATCCTGTTGACCAGTGCAGATTTACCAACATTTGGTCTTCCGACAACAGCTAAAACAGGTGGAGCGGGGAGGTAAGTCTCGGAGCCATACTCATCGAGGTCAGTCTCGAGAATTTCAATGTCATCCTCCTCGAGCTCGTAGGACTTTAGTTCATCGCGCAGCAGGTTTGCCTTGGCAACCTCGAGCTCCTCGTCGCTCATGCGCGTGACCTCTCAATTTCAGCAATTACTGCCTCGACACTCTCCTCGAAGCTTAGGTGGGAAGTGTCGATTAGCTTCACTCCCTCAGCGGGAGCCATAAACTCAACGACCTTCGAGTCTGAAGCGTCACGAGCTTTCAGGTTTTCAGTGCTCTCAGTTTTCTCTGCGCTTCTTCTTTGGAGCCTGACCTCTTCACTTGCTGTTAGCAGAATGCGGACGTCGGCATCTGCAAAGACCACGGTGGTTAGATCTCGGCCCTCGGAAACTACTCCCTGAAGTCCGCATAAGGCTATTCGCGTCCTGGCGTCCTGGTGTTGAAGTGCGCGCACTCTTTGCTCCCTCGCAAACTCGGAGACTCTGGAGGCGACCTCTTGGGTTCTTATCTCATTGGTTACGTCTTCCCCTGCAAGCAACACCTGAGGCCTGAGTGGATCTAGAGAAATCTCGTAGTCAAAAGAATTGAGCAGTTCCTCCAGGGAACTGCCTGGATTGTTTATGGCATGAAGAGCAAAGGCCCGGTAGCCGGCTCCGGTATCGAGATAGCCATAGCCAAGACGCTCAGCGACCGCCTTCGAGACACTTGACTTTCCAGAACCGGCAGGTCCGTCAATTGCAACAACTATTGGCATTAGACCAGTCGCCAACCATTTTGGGTGAGCTGTTCACTCAGTCGCTCTGCCGCCTCTGGAAGGACCTGAATCTCAACCAAACCTATTTGAGCTCCCGGAGAGTGCTCAAGCTTGAGGTCCTCGATATTCACGCCAACCTCACCTATGAAGGTCAGTAGAGAAGCAAGAGATCCTGGGCTGTCATCGATCACAACTGTTAGTAGTTGGTAGTCAACAAACTTGCCGCCGTGCTTACCCGGGATCCTTGAAACTCCGCTGTTTCCTCGTTCCAGAAGGCTATGGAGCTTCGCAAGTGAGCCTGGTGAGTCTAGGTTTTCTAGACTTTGAAGCAGCTCCTCAATGTCCTTTTTGAATTCAGCCAGCAAAGGCGACACCAGATTGGCATTTTGAGAGAGAATCTGCAGCCACAAATCCGGATCGCTGGAAGCGATGCGGGAGGCGTCCCTTAGTCCCTGGCCTGCAAGTCCGAGCTGCTGCTCGTTTCCTGACTGGAGCCTTGCGGCTAGTGCCGATGAAACTAGCTGAGGCAGGTGGGAAACAAGTGCCACTGCCCGATCGTGCTCTTCTGCACTCATAACAATTGGAAGCGCACTTAGCTGCATCGCAAGATTCTTTAGCCTCTCGACCGACGTAGGTGGATTGTCTGCAGAAGGGGTTATCACCCACGGCCTAGCAAAAAATAGGTCTGCTCTAGCCGCACCTGGCCCACCCTTTTCTCTTCCCGCCATTGGGTGAGAACCTAAGTACCTATGGGCGTGATCTGGAGCGATTCTTGCAACCTCACGTGCAATTTCTGCCTTAACGCTGGCAACATCGGTGACCAAAGCCTCAGGGTGCTTTTCCAATTGCCCCGCAACAACCTCCGCGGTCATCTCTGGTGAGACACAAACGATTACCAGGTTGTATTCGCCATCTGCCTCACTGCCTGCTCCGTACTCAATTGCGAGGCGCAGGTTTGCCTTTGAACGGTTTTCAAGCCCCACATCAACGCCGTGTTTGGAGAGCGCTAAACCGAGGGATGTGCCAATAAGGCCAGCCCCAACTATCTTTATGCGCTCTGAGCTCACTGCGCTAGATCGGTCCTGAGTGCCTGCGCACCGCGAAGGTAGATGTGGCTAATTTCACTGCGCTGCTTCTTTGTGTCCACGTGCATCATGAGACGAATCACTCGCGGCATAGCCCCAGCGACATCCATCTCCACTGAGCACATCAGTGGAACGTCGCCAAGTCCAAGTTCTCTTGCGGCTAGAGCGGGAAACTCACTGACAACATCGGGGGTTGCGGTGAACCAGATTGAGATTAAATCTGCAGCATCGAGAGAGTTCTCGTGCAGGACCTTGGTCACAAGTTCAGCGGTTGACTTTAGTAGGTGCTCGCGCTCGTCACTCTCAAGCTGAATAGCTCCGCGAATTGCTCTAACTGCCACTAGCGCCTCTTTGTCTTGCCTGAACCCGCCGCCTCCATCAGGCTGCTGACCTCAAGCTTACCCAGCTCCCTAACCTGTCCGGGCTTCATTGGGCCCAGCCTGAGTGGGCCAAAGCTCTTGCGCGTAAGCTCAATTACCTCGTGGCCAACAGCTTCGAACATCCTGCGAACGATGCGGTTTTTCCCCGAGTGCAGCGTTAGCTCAACAAGGGACTCAATGTTGTTTTGATCAATGAGCTTTACGGTGTCAGCCTTTTGGAGCCCGTCCTCAAGCTTCACACCATCTCTAAGCCGCTGCAGCTCAGTCCTTTGAATCTTGCCCTTTACTTTGGCGAAGTAAAGCTTCTCCACCTCATAGCTCGGGTGAGCCAGCTGGTTTGCCAGGTCTCCATCGTTGGTCATAAGCAAGATTCCAGAGGTGTCCTGGTCTAGCCTTCCCACATTGAAAACACGCTCGTACTGAACAAAGAAGTCCGCAAGGCAGGGCCTTCCGAACTCGTCCTCCATGGTGGAGACGATTCCCTTGGGTTTGTGAAATGCGAGGTAGATGCGGTCCGGATCGAGCTGAATGGGCCTGCCGTCCACCATGACTGAATCGCTCTGCGGATCGACTCTGGTGCCGAGCTCCCTAACGACCTTGCCGTTCACCTTCACTCTGCCCTGAAGCATCATCTCTTCCGCCTTGCGACGTGAGGAAACTCCTGCTGCGGATAGTGCCTTTTGAAGCCTTATGCCATCGTCAGTCAATGTTGTCCTGGTCTGGTAGGTGTGGGCTAATTGGAGGAAGCTCCTCAAGTGAATTTATGCCCAACTGCTCGAGCAGCAAATCGGTAGTTCCAAACATGGATGCTCCGGAGTCTTGATCTTGGAATAGCTCAACTACCAGCCCGCGAGAAATCAAGGTTCTGACAACCGAATCTACGTTTACTCCGCGAATGGAGGAGATCTGCCCACGGGAGATTGGCTGCCGGTAAGCGATAACCGAGAGAGTTTCTAGGGCAGCCTGAGAAAGCTTTGCCGGATTCTCGTTTGCTACCAGCTGCCGAACACCCCAGTCGTGAGTCTGCCTCACATACAGCCTCCAACCGCCACCTACCTCACGGAGCTCAAACCCTCTGCCTTGGCCATCGTGCGCTGAGTCGTAGTCTGCTTGAAGCGCCTCAATTTCCTTCCGCACCTCATTAATTGGGGACTCAAGCGCCCCCGCGAGGGTCACAATGCTCAGTGGGGTTTCCGAGACGGTTAGCAGTGCCTCCAGGGCAGCACGCATTGAAAGATCAGTTGTCATAATCAGCGCCTAATTTTGCCAGTTGATCCTGATCAACGTCCTTCGATTGCCATTGAATGTCGATTTCGCTGAAGCTCTCCTCCTGCTTTAGGCCTACGGCACCAATCCGATAGAGCTCGAGAATTCCTAGGAACCTTGCCACGAACTCTGCCCTATCACTGGTGTCACTGATTAGCTGGCGGAAGGTTAGCTTTCCGGCCTGTCGGAGCTTTTTGACCATGATGCCCACTTGCTCCCTGATTGAAACCTTCGGAGCATGGAGGTGAGAGATCCCGACCTCGGGCACGGGCTTGGGGGCAAGTGCAGCCTTAGCAATGTCGTGAAGCTCTTGAATTGTGGTATTCCACTCGAGCTCTGGACGGAGATTCCGATAGGGCTCCTCCAGCCTTACCGCCCTTGGGTAGCGATGCGACTCTGCATCAAGAGCGTTACTGAACCACGAGGCAACCTCTTTGAAGGCACGGTACTGCAGCAGCCTGGCGAACAATAGGTCCCTAGCCTCCAGGAGAGAGACGTCCTCTGAGTCCACAACCTCACCCTGCGGAAGCAAGCTGGCAAGCTTCATATCTAGCAGCGTTGCCGCAACGACTAAGAACTCGCTCGCGCTATCAATCTCTTTTTTTGCGTCCAGGCCTTTGACATATTTCAGGAACTCGTTAGTCACCTTTGCGAGTGCAACCTGGGTGATTTCCATTTCGTGCCGACCAATTAGGTTCAGCAACAGATCAAAGGGGCCCTCGAAGTTATCTAGCTGAAGCTGGAAGTCAACCTCAGACTCAAGCTGCACAGCCACGTTTTACAAGCTCTCTCGCCACGCGCCTATAACCCTCGGCAGCATCTGAGGAAGGAGCAAACTGGGTGATGGGCTTCTTGGCCACCGTGGCATCCGGGAACTTGATGGTGCGACTAATTGCGGTGTCAAAGACCTTGCCAGGGAACGCCTCCTGCAGCCTCTCAAGGACCTCTCTAGAGTGCAGGGTGCGCTGGTCATGCATGGTTGGAATTAGGCCATCAAGTTCAAGAGTTGGGTTGGTGCGAGCCTTAACCTTGTCGATGGTCTGGATCAGCAGTGCCACTCCCCTGAGGGCAAAGAACTCCGTTGCCATAGGTATCAGAACCCCGTGAGCCGCCGTTAGGGCGTTGACGGTTAGCAGACCCAGCGATGGCTGGCAGTCAATGAAAATTACGTCGTAATCGGCCTTGACCTTCTTGAGAATGCCATCGAGCACTCTCTCGCGTCCCATCTCAGTGACGAGGTTCATCTCGGCCGCAGATAGGTCAATGTTCGCCGGGATAATGTCAAGGTTTTCAATGTTGGTCTGCTGGATGGCCTCGCGAGGGTGCATTGAGGTGTCCATCATCAGGTCATAAATGGTCGGGGCCTCTTGGTAGTCGCTTGCGAGGTTTACCGACAGCGCACCTTGCGGATCAAAATCCACCACAAGAATTTTTCTGCCGTACTCGGCTAGCGCGGCAGCAAGATTGATTGTGGTCGTTGTCTTGCCGACGCCACCTTTTTGATTGCACATGGCAATGATGCGCGCTGGGCCATGCTGTTTCAGCTTGGCCGGGGTGGCAAATGTCTTCTTAGAAAGATCCACCGTGACCTCCCATATTTATTGCTCTAGCCTACCGCCGTGCACGGGGGTGAGCTTGCGAATACACCTCTCGCAGCGTGTCAACGGTTATTAGCGTATAGATCTGAGTTGTCGCAACCGATGCGTGGCCCAATAGCTCCTGCACCACCCTGACATCTGCTCCACCCTCAATCAGATGGGTTGCAAAGGAGTGCCTCAGGGTATGCGGCGATACATCGAGTTCGGCCTGCGCCCCAGCTTTCTGGATAATCTCCCAGATGCTTTGCCTGCTGAGCCTTCCACCCTGCTTGTTCAAAAACAGTGCTCGCTCCCCTCTCAGCTTCGCAAGCTCTGGCCGAGTCCGAACCAGGTAGGCGTCAAGACTCTTAGCAGCAAATGACCCCACGGGGACTATGCGCTCCTTGGAGCCCTTGCCTCTGACTCTGATGAGACCGTCATCGGTCACCTCATCCAAATCCAGTGCAACAACCTCACTAACCCTTGCGCCACTGGAATACATCAGCTCAACGATCGCCCTGTCGCGCAGCCGAATTCGGTCGGCCGCCTCATCATCCGGTTCGGGACCCGAAGCCTCCAGGAGTTTCACAACCTGCTCCTGGGAAAGTGCCTTTGGTAGGCGACTCGGAAGCTTGGGCTGCCTGAGGCGCGAGGTTGGATCGTCCTCTCTAAGGCCCTCTAATGCAAGAAACTTATGAAAGCCCCGCACTGCCGCGAGGATTCGTGCTCGACTCGACGCCCGAAACCCTGATTCCGTGAGCCGGTTTGAAAACTCCTCCAGATCAAGATGAGATGCGGCCATTGGCTCCGTGCCAGCTGCTTCAAGGAAATCCGCATATTTTGCAAGGTCAGCTCGGTAAGCAGCGAGGGTGTTTTTAGAAAGCCCGCGCTCAACGGTTAGATGCCGCAAATAGCGCTCAAGCGGCGACATGGAAATTAGCTCTCGTCAAATAGCCGCTGAGACTTCTGTCTTTCTAGAGCGGCTTTGATAAGTCCATCGAATAGTGGGTTTGCCCTGGTGGGGCGAGACTTGAACTCCGGGTGAGCCTGTGTCGCAACGTAGAAGGGGTGGACTTCCTTTGGAAGCTCCACGTACTCAACCAGGTTTCCGTCGGGAGAGGTCCCTGAGAAGACGAGCCCTGCCTCGGCTATCTGTTCCCTGAAGGCATTGTTTACCTCATAGCGGTGGCGGTGTCTCTCCGAGGCGGAATCCGAACCGTAAAGCTTCTGCACGAGCGAACCCTTTTCGAGCTTGGCCTCATACAGCCCCAGCCGCATGGTCCCGCCCATCTCCGACTTGTCCAAAAGCTCGACCTGTTCCGCCATGGTTGCAATCACGTGGTTCTTTGCCTCGGGCTCAAACTCACTTGAGGTCGCGCCCTCAATGCCAACGACGTTTCGCGAGTACTCAATCACCATGCATTGCAAACCCAAACACAGGCCAAGGGTTGGTACTTGGTTCTCTCTTGCAAACTTCAAAGCACCGAGCTTGCCCTCGATGCCGCGAATGCCAAAACCTCCAGGAACACATATTGCATCCAGCTCTGCGAGGTTCTCTCTTGCTCCAGAGGCGCTCTCGCAATCATCGGATTTGATCCAGTGAATATTGACCTTGGTGGAATTGGAAAAGCCCCCGGCCCTGAGGGCCTCTGTCACCGATAGGTAAGCATCGGGAAGGTCGATGTATTTTCCAACCAGCCCAATGTTCACCTCATGTTTTGGCTCATGGACTGCCGTTAGCACAGGCTGCCAACCGCTCCAGTCGACATCTTTGGCCTTTAGATTGAGGGCCTTGATGATGTAGGTGTCGAGTCCCTCGGAGTGAAGGACCTTTGGAATGTCATAGATGGACGAGGCGTCGGCTGCGGTCACAACAGCCTCCCTGTCAACGTCACACATCTGCGAAATCTTGTTCTTGATGGCATCTGGCAGCTCCCTGTCTGAGCGGCAGACGATGGCATCTGGCTGAATACCGAGTGAGCGCAGCATGGCAACGGAGTGCTGGGTGGGTTTTGTCTTGAGCTCTCCAGAGGGGTTGAGGTAGGGAACTAGTGTCACGTGTACGAAGAAGACATTGTCCCTGCCAACATCCTGACGAACCTGACGAGCGGCCTCCATAAATGGCTGCGACTCGATATCACCGACTGTGCCACCAATCTCGGTGATGATGACATCTGGCTTTGGTTCCATCTCGGCCTGCAAGCGCATTCTCCGCTTTAGCTCATCAGTGATATGCGGAATCACCTGAACAGTGTCACCCAAGTACTCGCCGCTGCGTTCCTTGGCAATAACCGTTGAGTAGGCCTGACCGGTAGTTACATTCGCTGCGGAGTTGAGATTGATATCCAAAAAGCGCTCATAATGACCAATGTCTAGATCAGTTTCAGCACCATCGTCGGTAACGAAAACCTCACCGTGCTGGAAGGGGTTCATGGTCCCGGGATCGACGTTTAGGTAGGGGTCAAGCTTCTGCATAACCACTGAGAGCCCTCTGGCTCTAAGGAGATTTCCGAGTGAGGCGGCGGTGAGGCCCTTGCCTAATGAGGAGGCGACGCCTCCGGTGACAAACACATGTCTTACGTTCCCAGAGCTAACCGCCATGGAACTTCAATCTATCACCTGCCTAGGTGCAAGCGGAAATAGACATGATTTTATTTTTGGTAATCGAGCAATTCTCTAGCGTGCTCGAGCGCAACCTCACTGGTTGAGTTGCCCGAGAGCATTCTTGCAAGCTCTGCCTCACGCTCTTGGCGAGATAGCAGACTCACGCTGGACTCGGTAATCTCACCCGAAACATCCTTTGCCACTCGAATCTGGTGGTCAGCAAAGGCCGCCACCTGAGGAAGGTGAGTTACAACAATGACCTGCGTTGACTCGGCCAACTTCGCTAGACGCTTGCCAAGTTCAATCGCGGCAGCACCGCCGACTCCGGCATCCACCTCATCGAAGACCATCGTCGGCAGCACCTGATTACTTGAGAGGACCAGCTCAATCGCCAGCATGATCCTCGAAAGCTCTCCCCCGGATGCTCCTTTGCCGAGAGCTCTTGGCTCGGCGCCTGGATGCGCCGCTAACAAAAACTCCACCCGGTCTTTGCCCGATGCTTCAAAGTCTGTCAGCGGGCTGATTCTCACCTCTAACGCCGCACCTCCCATCGCAAGAGCAGACAGCTCCTCGGTCACCCGGACCCCAAGCTGTTCCCCAGCACGTTCTCGCAACTGGGTTAGCTGCCCTGCGGCAAATGACAATTGCGAGGAGGTTGCTTCAAACTGCATCTCAAGTTTCTCTAGCTGCTCATCAGAGGAGTCAAGGTCCAGTAGCTCTGCGTGAAGGGCAGGCAGCATCGCAACCAGCTCCTCAGACGAGTTGCCGTAGCGTCGCTCGAGGGCAATGACCTCCGCCTTTCTTGCCATTAGCTGCTCGAGCCTTGCAGGGTCAGCGTCTAGTTCCGCCAAGAAGGAAGTCAGCTCGCTAGCAAGATCCGAGGCAATAGCTGCTGCCTCGGAAGCCTGCGCCGCAAGCTCCTGCAGCTTTGAATCACCTGAGGACTCCAGAGCCTTTCTCGCCTGGCCAAGTAGGCCACTGGCGTCTAGCCCCTCGTCACTGGTGAGAGCATCGTGGGCGGAACCGGCGGACATCCTGAGCGATTCGACATTGCTCAGGCGCTTTACCTGTTCATCGATTTTTCCAAGCTCATCCGATTCGGGGTTGACCTTTTCGATGTCTGCTATCTGCTCCCGAAGCCTTTGAATCCTTATGGCGTCTGCCTCGCTGGAACCACGCATCCGCTCGAGACGTTGCTCAAGCTCTCGGTATTGGCTAAAGAGTTGGGCATAAGCATTTTTAGCGCCCGAGATTTCATCAGCTCCAAATTGATCCAGGGCCTCGCGCTGCCGGGAGCTGGAGCGCAGCCGCAGCTGATCGGACTGTCCGTGGACGGTAACGAGCTCCTCTGAAATGTCATTGAGAGTCGAAATCGGGACTGATGCCCCACCAATTGCGGCACGAGATCGACCATCAGAACTCACCGACCGATTGATTATGACCTCGCCACTTGTTACATCGGCACCTAGCTCCTCGAGACGCCCGAGCAGCTCTGAGTTAGCAGAACGAATCCTTCCCTCAACAAATAGCTGCTTCTCACCTGTTCTAACGCTGGTCGAATCGGCACGCTCACCAAGCAGCAGGCCGAGGGCTGTTAGGACCATGGTTTTGCCGGCACCTGTCTCTCCGGTGAGGGCGGTGAAACCAGGGGCGAGCTCCAGGTTTGCGGAGCTGATTACGCCAATTGAGCGAATCGAGAGTGACTCAATCAAGCCTCAGCCTCCGGACCTCGCCACCCTGATACTGGAAGTGAGAATTTTCTAACGAGCCTGTCGGCGAATGGAGCGTTGTCGAGAACGACCATCTTTACCGGAACAGGACGCTTGGCAACCTCAATTCGAGCACCTGGACCTAGGTCAAATGTTCTGCGACCATCGCACCACAGCACCCCGCTGCCGGGAGACCTCCTGAGGACCTCTACCGCAACGGTTGATTCTGGGTCAATAACCAAAGGTCTGGCAAATAGAGCATGGGCACTAAGGGGCACGACAACAAAGGCCTCCACATTCGGCCAGACCACAGGTCCCCCAGCGCTGAAGGCGTAGGCGGTTGAACCGGTTGGGGTGCTGACTAGTACCCCATCGCAACCAAAGCTCGATACGGGTCTTGCGTCAATCTCCAGCACAACCTCGAGCATTCGCTCGCGAGCGCTCTTCTCCACGGCAACCTCATTGATTGCCCAACTCGAAAAGACCTCTTTACCCTCTTGCCACACCTTCACCTCAAGAGTGGTGCGCTCACTGGTCGAAAACTTGCCCGCTGCCACCGCATCCAGGACAGCCGGGATTTCAGAGCGCTCAGCCTCGGTCATAAAGCCAACGTGACCCAGATTGATGCCGAGTATTGGTGCCGGGTTGCCATTTACAATCTCAGCTGCCCGCAAGATGCTGCCATCGCCGCCAAGGACCATAACCAGATCAAGATCTTCGCCAGAGTAGGCCGTTGAGCCCTCCGGTTGGGCAGCACCGAGAGCGGCGAAGTGTTCTAGGTCTTCTTTATCAAACACGCACGAAATGCCTCTTTGGGCCAGATGCTTACAGGCGTTTGTCGCCTCCTGGGCAGCGGCATCGTCAGCGTGACTGATGACAATCAAAACTCTCTGCATGCCCATTACTCCTATAACCAAAAGGCTACTGCGTTCAGTCCTCGCGTGGACTTTTCAACAGCCATTACAGCTCTAGCACGCTGTCCTATCGGAGGTGTGCCAGGAACTCGGTGTTGCCCTTGGTTCCGACAACCGGAGAGACACAAACCCCTGACACCTCAGCTCCTAACCCGGTGAATACAGCCAAGACCTTGTCCTTAGCGGCCTCTCGATCACTATCTACCTTGACCACACCAGCCCTGAGCTTTTCCTTGCTCAGTTCAAACTGCGGCTTTATCAAAATCACTAGCTCTGCTCCCTGAGCAAGCTCAAGAAGCTTCTTTGCCACCACAGTGAGTGAAATGAAGCTCAGATCTACCACAACCAAACTCGGTTTCTCCGGCACTATTTTCCTTAGCTGACTCAGGCTCAGCTCTCTGACGTTGGTGCCCTCAACGTTCACTACTCGCGGGTCCAATTGAAGTTCAGGTGAGAGCTGATCGTGCCCAACATCTATCGCAACTACCTTCTCAGCGCCAGCTCCTAAGAGCACCTCGGTGAATCCCCCAGTGCTAGCTCCAACGTCCAGGCACACGCCACTTGGAGTTATCCCAAACTCCTCTAGTGCGAAGGAGAGTTTGCCACCTGCCCTTGAAACTGCCATTACCTGATGGGCCTCTATGGCATCAGACTCTAAAACTACGTGCGAAGGTTTGGTTTGGGTTTGCCCATTTACGGTGACTGATCCCTGCTGGATAAGCCTCGCTGCTTGGTTGCGGCTTCTACTAATTCCGCGACTTGTGAGCGCTACATCTAGCCTCAACTACCCAGCAACTCCTCGAGCTCTGCTACCAATTGCTTTAGAGCCTCAATTTGTGCCTCTGGCTCCATGTTCTCGATTTCTTTTATACGAGCTTCGTAGTCGTCTTCCACGGAAATTACCTAGCCCATCAATTCTTGCTCTACCTGAAGACCATATATTGGCCTGCCACTTGTCCAGATTAGGCTTGCCGCCGCGCGTAGGGAGTCCAATTCCTTAGGGTTTTGAGAACTGCAGACAATCTTGTCTCCGAGAAGCTCCACTTCCGATTCCCTGCACCTAACTCCGCGCTTGGTGGTTTTCAGCTCCGGGTAGTCCAGGAATAACTCACTGAGGTCCCGAAGGATGAAGTCAGGACGCTCGTCGCTTTTGGCGCCCAGCAGCTCCTTTTTGGTTGCAATGCCGGTTAGAACACAAGCCGACTGGAGACCCGCACCAATTGCGCCTTTGATGTCGGTATCGAGCCGATCCCCGATAACAAGGGGGGACTCAATGTCGAGTTGCTCGAGGGCTGAATCAAAGATTGGTCTGAACGGTTTGCCGGCAAAGTCCGGCAGCTGGCCGACTGCAGTGTGGACGGCACCAACCAGCGTCCCGTTGCCAGGGGCAATTCCCGCCTCAAGAGGAATGGTCCAGTCCTGGTTCGTTGCAATCCAAATGGCTCCTGCCTGGATGGCGAAAGCGGCCTGGGCAAGATGCTCCCAGCCGACACTCGGGCTAAACCCCTGAATAACCGCAACTGGAGACTCACTTGCCGACTCAACCAGCTCGAAGCCGAGTGCGGAGACTTCGGACCTAAGTCCCTCTCCGCCAACGACCAGCACTTTGGCTTTTGGTGGGATGCGCTGGGCCAGGATCTTGGCTGCAGCCCTTGCGGAGCCAATGATTTCCTCAGCCTCCACCCTCAAACCAAACTCTCTAAGCTGCTGAGCTATCTGCTGAGGTGTTCGAGAAGCATTATTGGTGATGTAACCGATCTTCTTGCCCTGCGCTTGGGCACGATTTATAGCCTCGACAGCTCCAGGTATGGCCTGCTTGCCTCTATAGACAACGCCGTCTAGATCAAGTAACAGGGAGTCAAAGCTATCGAGCAGCATCGCCTGGCTTTCTCGCGGGCCTTCCCTCTGGCCGTCTGACTGGCTTTCGCTCCGGCTTCCTTACGGGCTTCTTCTGTGGAATGCTGAGTTCTTCAATGAGGTCAACTACCTCACCATCCACTTCGGCCAGGGCCTTTTCTGCCATGTCTGCCCAGCGATCCCAGTCGCCCTCATCCTTGCCTAGCTCTCTCAGAAGCTCGGCATAGGAGCGGAACAAAAGCGGAGACTGCTCAAAAACGGTGTTTGGGCTGAGTTCCTTGATTTCAAGCTCCTGCAGAGCCTGCTGAGTTTGACCCAGATCAAGCCTTGCTCCACTCAGTGCAATTGCCAGATTGATCCTGACACCAACCTCCAACTTTGAGCGGTCAATACCGCTCGCTGCTTCGATGGCCCTCACCGGTCGTCCAAGACCTCGCTCAGAGTCGACAATCAGAGGAAGCTGGTCGTTGGAGCCGGAGATTCTTCTATGAGTGAGGAGCTCACGAAGTGCAAGGGCATAGTCGCCGGTGGTGTAGGCGGTGACGCCCAAGGTCTCACGAACGACGGCAATTCTGCCGGCCTTCTTACTGGCCGCAAGGGCGTGCCGATGCGCAAGTTCCGGATCAGTCTCAATCAGCATCGAGACCATCAATAGGTGACGAGCGACCATCTCCTGGTTCTCATCGCTCAGGGTCTTGAGCTGGGCCCTGACGGAGATGTGAAGGTCCTCAGCAAGGATTTCGTCTGGAATCAGTGGGAAATCAAACTTAGGACGGGTGTCCTCGCGCTTTTCGCGATCATCACGCCTCGGTGCTGAGCTCCTGGGCCTTCCGTCTCTGTTTGGCCGATCGCCACCTGGGCGGGGCTTTCCCTTGCCCTTGAAGCCTCTGGAGGGTGCGCCAGATCCGCCCTTGCGCTCTGGCCTTTGGCCTCTTGGTTTGTCCATGATTCTCCAGTTATTAAATAGAAAAGGCCACCCTCTCGGGTGGCCATTTCTAAAGTAAGTCCGGCGGTGTCCTACTCTCCCACAAGGTCCCCCTTGCAGTACCATCGGCGCTGAGAGTCTTAGCTTCCGGGTTCGGAATGGGACCGGGCGTTTCCCTCTCGCTATGGCCGCCGAAACACTATTGAGTTTTTATAGTCTTTCGAAGAAATCAATCTTCGGTTCTCGACCGTAACTCGAGAACCACACAGTGGACGCATTGCAGAAAAATAGTGATTTATCAAGTTATCGGGCTATTAGTACGGGTCAGCTCCATGCCTTTCAGCACTTCCACATCCCGCCTATCAACGCAGTAATCTAGCTGCGGCCCTCTCGACATAAAGTCATGGAAATCTCATCTTGAAGCAGGCTTCCCGCTTAGATGCTTTCAGCGGTTATCCCTCCCAAACGTAGCTAATCAGCGGTGCCCTTGGCAGGACAACTGACACACCAGAGGTTTGTCCAACCCGGTCCTCTCGTACTAGGGTCAGGTCTTCTCAAATTTCCTACGCGCGCAGAGGATAGAGACCGAACTGTCTCACGACGTTCTGAACCCAGCTCGCGTGCCGCTTTAATGGGCGAACAGCCCAACCCTTGGGACCGACTCCAGCCCCAGGATGCGACGAGCCGACATCGAGGTGCCAAACCATGCCGTCGATATGGACTCTTGGGCAAGATCAGCCTGTTATCCCCGAGGTACCTTTTATCCGTTGAGCGACAGCGCTTCCACAAGCCACTGCCGGATCACTAGTCCCGACTTTCGTCCCTGCTCGACTTGTCAGTCTCACAGTCAAGCTCCCTTGTGCACTTACACTCGACACCTGATTACCAACCAGGCTGAGGGAACCTTTGGGCGCCTCCGTTACTTTTTAGGAGGCAACCGCCCCAGTTAAACTACCCACCAGGCACTGTTCCAGAACCGGATTACGGTTCGTGGTTAGATATCCAGGGCTACAAGAGTGGTATTTCAACAATGACTCCACGAGAACTGGCGTCCTCGCTTCAAAGTCTCCCACCTATCCTACACAAGCAGCACCGAACACCAATACCAAGCTATAGTAAAGGTCACGGGGTCTTTTCGTCCTTCTGCGCGTAATGAGCATCTTCACTCATAGTGCAATTTCGCCGAGTTCGTGGTTGAGACAGTTGAGAAGTCGTTACGCCATTCGTGCAGGTCGGAACTTACCCGACAAGGAATTTCGCTACCTTAGGATGGTTATAGTTACCACCGCCGTTTACTGGGGCTTAAATTCCGAGCTTTGCAATAAATTGCTAACCCGTCCTCTTAACCTTCCAGCACCGGGCAGGCGTCAGTCCGTATACATCGTCTTGCGACTTCGCACGGACCTGTGTTTTTGATAAACAGTCGCTACTCACTGGTCTCTGCGGCCATACAGCGCTTCTGGAGTAAATCCATACACGCCTCAGGCGCCCCTTCTCCCGAAGTTACGGGGCCATTTTGCCGAGTTCCTTAACCACGATTCTCTCGATCTCCTTAGTATTCTCTACCTGACTACCTGAGTCGGTTTGGGGTACGGGCAGCTAGAACCTCACGTCGATGCTTTTCTTGGCAGCTTAGGATCACCCACTTCGTCCGTAAGGACTCATCATCAGATCTCAGGCTATGTGAGAGACGGATTTGCCTATCTCTCGCCCTACATCCTTAAACGGGGACAACCATCGCCCCGCGGAGGCTACCTTCCTGCGTCACACCTGTTAATACGTTAACCGCACCAATTTAGGGTCGTGAACTAGCTCCAATCCACCACCCGAAGGCTTCAGACTGGAATTCGCGCACTTAGCATTATTGGGTTAGTTTGGTCGGTTCTTCGCCGGTACGGGAATATCAACCCGTTGTCCATCGACTACGCCTGTCGGCCTCGTCTTAGGTCCCGACTTACCCAGGGCGGATTAGCCTGGCCCTGGAACCCTTAGTCTTTCGGAGTGCGGGTTTCTCACCCGCATTTCGCTACTCATTCCTGAATTCTCACTCGTGTGGCATCCACGGCTGGTTCACACCGCCGCTTCGCTCGCCACACGACGCTCTCCTACCCATCTGTACGCCTGGACCTTACGGCCGGGCAATGTACAAATGCCACAACTTCGGAGGTCTGCTTGAGCCCCGTTATATTGTCGGCGCGGAATCACTTGACCAGTGAGCTATTACGCACTCTTTTAATGGTGGCTGCTTCTAAGCCAACATCCTGGTTGTCTGTGCAACTCCACATCCTTTTCCACTTAGCAAACGCTTGGGGTCCTTAGTTGGTGGTCTGGGCTGTTTCCCTTTCGACTACGAAGCTTATCCCCCGCAGTCTCACTGCCTTGCTCTGACTCTCTGGCATTCGGAGTTTGGCTGACGTCAGTAACCTTTTAGGGCCCATCGGCCATCCAGTAGCTCTACCTCCAGAGAGAAACACAAGACGCTGCACCTAAATGCATTTCGGAGAGAACCAGCTATCACGAGGTTTGATTGGCCTTTCACCCCTATCCACAGCTCATCCCCTCCATTTTCAACTGAAGTGGGTTCGGTCCTCCACGACGTCTTACCGTCGCTTCAACCTGGCCATGGATAGATCACCTCGCTTCGGGTCTAGGACCTGCGACTGAATCGCCCTATTCAGACTCGCTTTCGCTACGCCTACCCCTCTCGGGTTAAGCTCGCCACAGATCGCTAACTCTCAGGATCATTCTTCAAAAGGCACGCTGTCACCAGAACAAGCTGGCTCCAACGGTTTGTAAGCACACGGTTTCAGGTACTATTTCACTCCCCTCCCGGGGTACTTTTCACCTTTCCCTCACGGTACTTGTCCGCTATCGGTCAATAGGTAGTATTTAGGCTTACGAGGTGGTCCTCGCAGATTCGCACAGAATTTCACGGGTTCCGTACTACTTGGGATACTTCTCGAGCGGCTGCAGCGTTTCGACTACGGGGTTCGCACCCTCTATGACTGATCGTTCAAGATCATTCGTCTACACAACATACCTACTCTTGCAGATCGGCAGATCTGCTGAAAAGTCCCACAACCCCAAACATGCAACGCCTGCCGGCTATCACACATGATTGGTTTAGCCTCTTCCGCGTTCGCTCGCCACTACTAACGGAATCACTGTTGTTTTCTCTTCCTGTGGGTACTGAGATGTTTCACTTCCCCACGTTCCCTCTACCTGCCCTATACATTCAGGCAGGAGTAACCAGATCGAGTCTGGCTGGGTTTCCCCATTCGGAAATCCTCGGATCAGGGCCCGCTTATCGGCTCCCCGAGGCTTATCGCAGATTGCTACGTCCTTCTTCGGCTCCTATTGCCAAGGCATCCACCGTGTGCTCTTTGAAACTTGACACACTATTTTTTAGTTTGACCTGGATAAATCCAGATCAGATGCTTTGCGTCCACTATGTAGTTCTCAAATTACGGGCGGTCTCAGTGCACCCGGTTTCCCGGTTACAAAGAGCCAAAAGACCCTAAAGGCTTGATTAAACCTTTATGGCCCTCGGTTATCTTCCGATCCCCGAGGACCCAACAGCGTGCTGATCAATTCTCTTGTCCAAATCCGTTCCAACCCCAGGGGGCGTACTTGTGAAATGGTCTTGATTACAAATCCAATGTGATGTTCCACCCATGAGCTAACCAGGTAAGGACGTGTGCCTTACTACTGGCTCTCTATGAGAGGCGTGAGCCTCTCGAGATGCTCCTTAGAAAGGAGGTGATCCAGCCGCACCTTCCGGTACGGCTACCTTGTTACGACTTAGTCCCAATCACCAATCCCACCTTCGACGGCTCCCTCCTTGCGGTTAGGCCACCGGCTTCGGGTGTTATCGACTTTCGTGACTTGACGGGCGGTGTGTACAAGGCCCGGGAACGTATTCACCGTAGCGTTGCTGATCTACGATTACTAGCGACTCCGACTTCATGAGGTCGAGTTGCAGACCTCAATCCGAACTGAGACCGGCTTTTTGGGATTCGCTCCACCTTGCGGTATTGCAGCCCTCTGTACCGGCCATTGTAGCATGCGTGAAGCCCAAGACATAAGGGGCATGATGATTTGACGTCATCCCCACCTTCCTCCGAGTTGACCCCGGCAGTATCCCATGAGTTCCCACCATTACGTGCTGGCAACATAGGACGAGGGTTGCGCTCGTTGCGGGACTTAACCCAACATCTCA
>JBMUBK010000013.1:0-19424 GCA_049457355.1 Aquiluna sp. | reverse complement strand
GGGCGATACTGGGTTCGAACCAGTGACCTCTTCCGTGTCAGGGAAGCGCGCTACCACTGCGCCAATCGCCCGGGTTGTAACTAAGAGGTGAAGACGGGATTCGAACCCGTGTATACGGCTTTGCAGGCCGCTGCCTCGCCTCTCGGCCACTCCACCGTTTCAGGGTGAAACCTCTGAGAGCGGATGACGAGACTCGAACTCGCGACCCCAACCTTGGCAAGGTTGTGCGCTACCAACTGCGCTACATCCGCACATTCCAAATGGAACTTGTTGAATTATGCCACAAAAGAAACTTCCATGGGCAATGCAATAGGGGCGAGATCGCTCCCGCCCCTATTGCACATTCCGCCTTGGTTAGGACTTGGCCTCTGGGTCCTGTCCGAAGCTGTAGGCAGCCTCGCCGTGGACCACCAGGTCAACTCCCGCGATCTCATCCTCGCTCTTGACTCGGAAGCCAATTGTTTTCTCGATTGCGAAACCAATTACGAGTGCAAGCACGAAGCTGTAGATGAGGACTCCGAAGGCAGCCACTGTCTGGACAAGCAGCTGGCCTGCATCTCCACCAGTGAAGAGACCGGTGTCGATAGCGAAGAAGCCTAGGTAGAGAGTTCCAACCAGACCTGCTACAAGGTGGATACCGACAACATCGAGAGAGTCGTCATAGCCGAGCTTGAATTTCAGGTCTACTGCCAGAGCCGATAGAACACCAGCTAGTACACCAAGGACGAGAGCCCAGAATGGGGTCACGTTGGCACAGGCCGGAGTGATCGCTACCAGTCCAGCAACAGCTCCCGATGCAGCACCAATTGAGGTCGCCTTACCTTCCTTGACCTTCTCGATTGCTAGCCATCCGAGAATTGCCGCCGCAGTCGCACCCAAAGTGTTGACGGTGATTAGTCCGACGTTCTCCATGTTGTTGAGGAACTCCGCACCAACATTGAATCCGAACCAACCGAACCACAGTAGGGCAGCTCCAAGCAGCACGAGAGGAACGTTGTGAGGCTGCATGATCCCCTTGGCGAAGCCAAAGCGCTTGCCGAGAACTATTGCCAGTGCCAGAGCTGCAGCACCTGCGTTGATGTGGACGGCAGTACCACCGGCGTAGTCAATTACGTCTGCGGTGCCGAACCAGGTGCCGAGTTCCATAATCCAGCCGCCGCCCCATACCCAGGAAGCCACAGGGAAGTAGACGAGGGTGGCCCAGATTCCCGCGAAGACCAACCAAGGGCCGAACTTGGCTCGGTCTGCAATAGACCCAGAAATTAGGGCAACAGTGATAATCGCAAAGGTTGCACCAAAAGCGGCACCGATCAGGTCATCATTACCCAACCCATCGAGTGCGAATGTGGCGAACGGATTGCCAGAGAAGTCAGTTGGGCTCTCAACCGCTGACATGCTAAAGCCATAGAGAATCCAGAGCACTCCAATGAGTGCCAACGAGCCGAAGCTCATCATCATCATGCTTACAACGCTCTTTGCCTTTACTAGTCCCCCGTAGAAAAAGGCCAGACCCGGCGTCATGAGCAGGACGAAGGCGGTAGCAGTTACCGCCCAGCTAAGTGAACCTGTGTCCAACATTTACATACCTTCCTTTGAATGGTCAGACGACCAATAGCCAAAATGATTGAGCTTGCATGTTTCAAAAGAAGACGAGTTTTGTTAACTTCGCGTTACGAGCGATTTGCGCTGACGCCAGTCAGGAAATGAATTCCCTCCGATATCTCTTATCCTTTACTGGATTACTAGGAGTGCAATGAAAAGCGATAGATCAGCGGCCCTACTTTTGATGGGCGCTGCCATTTTGGGGTTGGTGATTGCGAATAGTCCATTTGGGCCGGCGTTCTTAGATTTCAAGTTCTCCTATTTCGGGTTCGAAGAGATCGGCCTCAAGCTGAGTGTTGAGCACTGGGTGTCCGACCTACTGCTGGCTACCTTTTTCTTGGTCGCAGGCTTAGAGCTTAAGTACGAGTTGACAGTAGGTGTTCTCTCCAAGCCCTCCACCGCCCTTGTGCCGATTCTTGCCGGTGTTGGCGGGGTGCTTCTCCCAGCGCTGATCTATACCGCCTTTAACTGGGGTACCGATTACATGGTTGGTTGGCCGATACCAACAGCAACCGACATTGCGTTTGCACTTGGAATCCTGGCAATTTTTGGCCGAGGAATGCCCAAGTCCGCGCGAGTATTTCTTTTAGCGCTGGCAATCTTCGATGATCTTGTGGCGATCTTGATAATCGCAATTTTCTATACCGACGATGTCAGAATTGAGTGGCTACTCGCCGGTGCAATCGTCCTCGGGGGTCACGCCCTGGCCGAAAAGTTCAACAAACTGCCCATCAACTATGTCAGGGTGCTTACATTTCTACTGGTCTGGTATGCCGTTTACCAATCAGGCGTGCATGCCACCATTGCAGGTGTTGCCCTAGGCCTCATCATCCCCGCTAAGAAGACCCACTCGCTTGTCGGGAAGATACAACCGTGGACAAACACCGTCTCGCTTCCTGTCTTTGCTTTTTTCGCGGTCGCGATAGCGCTGCCGACCTTTGACGGCAGCTTCTCTAGCGTCTTTACCGGAATCACCCTCGCGCTGCCGATTGGAAAAATTCTTGGCATCACACTCCTTGCTTACGTCGCAAACAAGATTGCAAGCGAGGACGCCAGGCTCGAGCTTCAACTTCCAGACTTTGCCGCGGTGGCCGGACTTGCCGGGGTCGGCTTCACGGTATCGCTGCTAATGGCAAATCTTGCCTTCTTCGAGAACACCCAGATCCTTGCCGAGGCAACACTGGCCGTGATTATTGGCTCCCTCTTGTCCATGGCATTTGGAGCGTGGCTGTCTCAGAGGCGAGGTCGTTACTACATGCAAAAGCACCGCGAGGAGAATGCCAGCTAGAGCTCCGAGAGGGCTCCCAGTCGGCTTACTGCTCGCAGGTATTTCTTGCGGTAGGCACCTTGAATCATGGAACTAGAAAAGACTTCTGTGATGGCGACCGAGCCAGCTCCCCGAACCGGTATCTGAAGCTCATACAACCGATCCACGAAAACTACGAACCTGAGTGCGGGTACCTGGTCGTGTAACTCGTAGATACCTTGAATTGCTAGGAATTTAACTGGCGCAAGCAACTTCCTATATTTTGTTGGATGCAGCGTCGCTAGGTGAGCCAGTAGCTCATCGAAGCCATCTAGAAAGCCCCCCTGACGAGAACCAATCCACGTATTTATATCCTCCACAGAGAGGACCGGTGCGTGCGAATCGGGGTCCCGGTGTCGGTAGTCCTCACCGTCTATCTGCAGCACTTGAAAACGCTCTCCGAGACCCGCGATCTCCCTGGCAAAGTCCTCGGCGGCAAACCTGCCCTCACCTAGTGCGTTGGGAGGAGTGTTGGAGGTGGCAGCAAACTTTACCCCTTTGGCCGAGAGCTCTTTCAATAGTCGGGAGAGGATCATTGTGTCTCCAGGGTCGTCTAGCTCAAACTCATCTATGCAGATGAGCGAGAACTCGCCGAGTCTCCGCACTGCCTCTTGAAAACCAAGGAATCCAACAATCGAGGTGTACTCAAGGAATGTCCCGAAGGCCTTCTTTCCCTTGAATTGGTGCCAGATACTAGCTAGCAAGTGAGTCTTCCCGACACCAAATCCCCCGTCGAGGTAAACACCGGGTGCGCTTTCACCTCGTGTGAACATGCGCCCTTTCGATCCTGTTGCAAATTGTTTAGCGGATCTGAGTGCCTGTTCTTGGCTGGGAAACCGGGGATCTGGCCTATAACTTTCAAAGGTGGCTTGCTCAAACTCTGGAGGAGGCGCCAACTGTCGCATAAGCTCTTCAGCAGAGATGCTAGGCGAATGGCTGCATAGGGAATCAGGCCCCGAAGACCGCTGTTCACCCAAAAGACATCACCACCAAACCGCTAGTTTATGGAGATAAATACAACCAATGAGTGAACAAGAGAAGATTTCCCAGTACTCAAGCCCAGAGGCCTTGGTCACGACCGATTGGCTGGCAGGGAATCTAGACGCCGTCACACTCGTGGAATCCAACGAGGACATTCTCCTGTATGACACTGGGCACATTCCCGGTGCTGTGAAACTCGACTGGCACACCGAACTAAACGATCAGGTTAGGCGTGACTATCTAGATGGCGAGCACTTCGCAAAATTGATGCGCTCCAAGGGCATCTCCCGCGACGACACCATCGTGCTTTACGGGGACAAGTCGAACTGGTGGGCCGCCTATGCCTTTTGGGTCTTCAAGCTCTTTGGACACGAGGATGTGAGGCTGCTGGACGGCGGCAGGATGAAGTGGATTGCTGAAGGCCGAGAGTTGACAACGGATAAGCCTGCAAGAGCAGAGGGTAACTACCCTGAGGTGGTTCGCAAGGATGACGAGATACGCGCCTTTAGAGACGACATCGCTAAGCACCAGCCCTCCCCCATTATCGACATTCGCTCTCCGCAGGAGTACACCGGTGAGCGCCTGCACATGCCTGACTATCCGAATGAGGGTGCAGCACGGGCCGGTCACATACCTAGTGCAAAGAATGTCCCATGGGGCAAGCTGGTCCAAGAGGACGGTTCCTTCAAGCCACTTGATGAGCTTCAGACAATTCTCTTTGAGGAAACCGGCTCAGCCCCGGATGACAAGTTCATCACCTATTGCAGGATTGGCGAACGATCCTCGCTCACCTGGTTCGCGTTGAAGTACCTAGTTGGCGTCAAGGATGTTCGTAACTACGACGGGTCCTGGACCGAGTGGGGAAACCTGGTTGGTGTTCCCATAGCCCAGGGTGAGGCTCCAGGAGTTTTTGCTTGAGTGCTGCCGAGATAGTCGAGGAATTTGGCTTGATGCCAGACTCAGAGAAACTTCAGCTTCTCCTCGAATACAGCGAGAATTTGCCTGAAGTTCCCGCCAAATACGGCGAGAACCCCGAGCTAATGGAGCGCGTAGAGGAATGTCAAGCACCGGTTTTTATCGCCGTTGAGGGTAGTGCGGATGCTGTTGAACTTTATTTCTCGGCCCCTCGAGAGGCTCCCACAACCAGAGGCTTCGCGTCTGTGCTGCATGCTGCTCTGAACGGCAAGACCGCAAAAGAAATAACAGACTTGGATGACGACTTTCCAGGACAGCTCGGACTCGAGAAACTGATCTCACCACTTCGGGTAAGAGGGATGCGGGGCATGCTGTTCCGCATTAAGCGGAAGACCAAAGAGCTACTTGATACCTAGCCAGCTCAACCTGGGTCCAATTACCGCAACCCTTGTAGTTGGGGCAGACGGCGAACATGTGGGACCTGATGGGACAAGCAGGTCGCTAGGTGGTCCTTCGGATTTCGAATGGTTTGTCTCGGTGCGAAGACGGGCCGAGGTAATACTGACCTCGGGAAGGAGCTACCTAGATGAGCACTATGTTGTTCCGGCAAATGCAAAACTTGCCGTGTTCTCTAGGAGTCTTCGAGAAGCAGACCTTGCCCCAGGCGTAATCCACATTTCAGAACGTCAGGCAAGCACCTTCGGAGATGCAGTCAAGCACCTTCTGTCGCTGGGGTTTGAGAAGATCCACTGCGAGTTTGGGCCCACGGGATTTCTGGGATTGACTTCGGAATCCATGGTCGAGGCATACCTCAGCTCTGAAACTATGGGAGGCATCGAAAGCTTCACGGCCAAGCACGGAGTCAAATTTGAGTTAGTTTCATCCGATGGCCTATTTATTGCCCGCATCGGCAGCGTGGCTGTCCACTAAATGGGTGAAGTCGGGGTAATTTTCGACTGTGAAGCTTGACCTGACAGACCTTTCTGACACTTTCCAAGGAATGCTGTCAGGACTAGGTGAGGTCACCCCTCGAGAAGAAATTATTCTTACCCAGATACCTTCTCCAAAGGGCATCGCCCCAGAAGCCGTAGCTATCAGTGCTGAGGTGGCACACGAAACTGCGTCAGACCATGGGGTGAGTCGTCTGGTCTACTGCAGAGACCCCGAAATGCCCGAGGGTTGGAACTCTGAGTTCAGAATCATTGGCTACGCAAAGAGCCCTATTGAGCTTGAGATGGCAAAGGACGATTACACAGCCGCCATGCCATGGGAATGGCTCAAGGATTGCCTAAAGGCATCAGGGGCGCAGTTTGCGCACGAGGCCGGCACAACAACAACCGTAATTTCTACGGGCCATGGTTCGCTAGTTTCTCAACCTCAGCATGGCGAGCTTGAGATTCGCGCAAGCTGGGCGCCCCTCGACTTTGATCTCTCAAATCACCTGCGAGGCTGGATTGAGCTGGTCGCGCTAATCTCGGGCCTTCCGCCGAAAGACGGCAAGGTCGTGAGGCTGGATTGAAGTTAGAAGCTCCCCGTCTCGAAGTTAGATACGTAGACAACGCTCAGTCGCTCAGAGCCCTCATCGAAGACCTCGATGCTGTTGACGTCATCGGGCTGGACGCAGAGCGAGCAAGTGGGTTTCGCTATTCGCATCGGGCCTACCTAATCCAGATAGCTATCAAGGGTGTTGCCATCTACCTGGTGGATCCAGAGGGCTTCGAAGACGACCAGTGGGCTCAGGATCTTGCAGCTGCAATGGCTAAGACCACCTGGATCCTCCATGCGGCCACTCAAGACCTGCCATGCCTTGCGGAGCTCGGAATCAAACCGACTTCGCTAATTGATACGGAGCTAGCGGCGAGGTTAGCGGGCCTAGAAAGATTTGGCCTTGCCTCGCTGGCAGAGACTTTGCTGGACATGGAGCTTGCCAAGGAGCACTCAGCTGCCGACTGGTCACAACGACCCCTGCCCGAAAGCATGCTTAGCTACGCCGCTTTGGATGTTGACGTGCTGTTCGAGCTCTGGGGGGCTCTTGAGCATGCGCTCACGGAGCAAGGAAAACTGGAATGGGCCATGGAAGAGTTTCAGCACCTTGTTGGCTTCAAGGCCAAAGAGCAGGCAGCCGAGCCCTGGCGACAGCTTCCCGGCATGAGCAAGATCAAGGACGAGCGAAAGCAAAAGATTGCGGCCTCGTTGTGGCTTGCTCGCAACAGAGTAGCCATGGAAAAGGACGTTGCACCGGGAAGGTTGATTCCAGATCGCTCCATTGCTGCCGTCGTAGCGGATCCCCCAAAATCAAAGTCGCAATTGGCAGCAAATAAGCAGTTCCAAGGCAGGGCGTCAAGAACGATGCTGGACCTATGGTGGCGTTCAATCTCGGAGGCCGAATCAGTGGAACTCGGCGAAGAAGTGCGCAGTTCTGATTTCATCCCGAATCATCGATCCTGGGAGAAGCGCTTCCCTGAGGCTCACGCAAGACTGGCTGCCACAAGGCCCCTAATTGTAGATAAGGCGACAGAGCTTGCTATGCCGGTGGAAAACCTGCTAACCCCTGACATTCTCAGGAGAGTGTGCTTTGAGCCCGCTGAGAATCTTGAGGCTCAGCTAGCGCTTCTTGGGGCTAGGAAGTGGCAGGTTGAGCTGTGTGCTCCGCTTATTGGCGCTGGCCTTGATCTTGCGATAACTCCTCCGACAGCTGAGGTTTAGCCTTAGGCACTCGGGTCCCAACAACCTGCTCCACTACCTCCATGGCAATCTGCTTGTCGGTAAGTCCCAATCTGGAAAGTATCTCGTCGCGCTCAGCGTGCTCTAAGAACTCTGCCGGAATGCCTACCTCGTGCAATCCGGTGTCAATCTGGGCAACTCTAAGGCTCTGCCGAAGCCTCGAACCAAAGCCACCAACTCTGACGCCATCTTCCAGTGTGACAACAAGTCTGTGCTCTGCAGAAAGTCTCACCAGGTCCTCGCTCACAGGGAGAATCCACCTCGGGTCAACAACCGTGGCTCCAATTCCCTGCTGTCCAAGAAGTCCTGCAACTCTCACTGCGAGGTGGGCAAAGGGTCCGATACCCACAATCAGTACATCCTTTGCCGCGCTCTCAAAGAGAACATCTGTTCCACCAGCGAGCCTCTTGAGAGCAGGTAGCGGCTTCGCCACGCTTCCCTTAGGGAAGCGGATAACGGTCGGGGCATTCTCTATCGCAACGGCCTCTCGGAGGCTTTCCCTCAGGGATGCCTCGTCTCTTGGAGCTGCAATTTGAATACCTGGGACAACCTGGAGAATTGACATGTCCCACATTCCATGATGAGACGCTCCGTCTGGTCCTGTAACTCCCGCCCTATCCAGCACGAACGTAACGCCGGCCTTGTGCAGTGCTACGTCCATCAACACCTGATCGAAGGCACGATTTAAGAATGTTGAATAGACAGCGACTACCGGATGCAAACCACCGAAGGCCATTCCCGCGGCAGCGGTTACCGCATGCTGCTCAGCTATGCCCACATCGAAGACCCTGTCAGGGTACTTTTCGGCCATGGCATCCATGCCAACCGGAATCAGCATGGCTCCGGTTATCCCTACGATCTTGTCGTCCTCGTCTGCTCTGGCGACTAACTCATCGCCAAAGATGGACGTCCAGCTTGGCTCGCTGGAGGACTTAATGGGTAGTCCACTTTCGGGGTTTATCTTGCCAACGGCATGGAACTGATCTGCCTCGTCCTCGAGTGCCGGAGAATAACCCCGGCCCTTCTGAGTAATGACGTGAACGATGACGGGCTGACCCAGGTTCTTTGCCTGCTGTAAAACCTTTTCCAGAGACACCAGATCGTGGCCATCAACTGGACCGAGATGCTTGATGTCTAGGTTGGGGAAGATGCCCTTTGGAACCCCAAAGCTCAAGAGAGAATCTATGAAGGCGTGAGTGGCATTGAAGAGGACTCTGCCGAGAGGACCGAAAACTGAAAAAATTCGCTTCGAGACTCGATAACCCTCGCGGTACCAAGGCTCGGTTCTAACCTTCGAAAGACCCCGCGCAAGCCCACCAATGGTCGGAGCGTAGGAGCGACCGTTGTCGTTGACAATGACCACAAGGTTGCGATCGTTGTCATCTGTGATGTTGTTCAGGGCCTCCCAAGCCATGCCTCCGGTGAGCGCACCATCACCAATTACAGCTACCACGTGCCTATCGGCCTGACCGGTTGCCTTGAAGGCCCTTGATATTCCATCCGCCCACGACAGCGAGGTCGAGGCATGCGAGTTTTCGACAATGTCATGCTCGGACTCGGAGCGTTGAGGGTAACCAGCGATACCACCAGATTGTCTTAGGCCCGAGAAATCCTGTCTGCCAGTGAGCAACTTATGGACATAGGACTGGTGACCGGTGTCAAAAACCATTGCATCGCTTGGAGAGTTGAACACCCTGTGCATCGCAATAGTTAGCTCGACTACACCCAGGTTCGGCCCCAAGTGTCCACCGGTCTTGGAGACAGTGTCAATCAGAAAAGACCGTATCTCCTCGGCAAGCTCCTTCAGTTGGTGTTCAGTTAGGCCTTGCAGGTCCTCAGGCGATCTAATCTGCTCAAGCATGTTGGGTTCAACCCCTCTCTTGCTGTTCGTATGCCCTAGGCAACCAACGAACGAAGTACGTACTGCAAAATTCCACCATTCCGGTAGTAGTCAGCCTCACCGGGAGTGTCAATACGAACCACGGCTTCAAAGCGAATCTCTTGCTTACCAGCTGGAGAGTGAGATGTTGGTGCAGCAACCACCGAAATGGTCTTCGGCGTTACCCCTTCGTTTAGCTTTTCAATCCCAGTGAAGCTGAAGCTTTCGGTTCCATCAAGACCGAGGCTTTTCGCGTCCTGACCTTCAGGGAATTGCAGAGGCAGTACACCCATGCCGATTAGGTTGCTGCGGTGGATGCGCTCGAAGCTCTCAGCGATAACAACCTTGACACCAAGAAGCGAGGTTCCCTTTGCCGCCCAGTCGCGCGAGGAGCCCGAACCGTACTCCTTACCAGCCAGCACCACTAGTGGAACCCCTGCAGCTTTGTAGTTCTCTGAGGCGTCGAAGATGAAGCTTTGGCTGCCTTCAGGGTTTGTGAAGTCGCGAGTGTAGGTTCCTTCGACATCCTCAAGGAGCTGATTGCGGAGCCTGATGTTGGCGAAGGTGCCGCGAATCATGATTTCGTGGTTTCCGCGTCTGGAGCCGTAGGAGTTGAAGTCGACTCTGGATACCCCGCGATCGCTGAGGTATTTACCCGCTGGAGAGTCAACCTTGATAGAGCCCGCAGGAGAGATGTGATCGGTGGTGACCGAGTCGCCTAGCTTCACAAGAACCCTTGCGTTTTCAACGTCACTAACCGGCGCTGGCGTGAGCTGCATGCCCTCAAAGTAAGGGGGCTTCTTAACGTAGGTGGACTTTTCGTCCCACTCAAACAGTGCACCCTCCGGAGTTGGAAGTGAACGCCAGCGCTCATCCCCGTCAAAGACTGATGCGTACTGAGTGGTAAACATTTCACTGTTGATGGAGCTGTCTATTGTGGACTGAACCTCATCAGGCGTCGGCCAAATGTCAGCGAGGAAGACATCTTGTCCAGCTGAATCCTTACCCAAGGAGTCCTTGTCGAAATCAAAGTCCATGGTGCCAGCAAGGGAATATGCAATGACCAACGGCGGAGATGCTAAGTAGTTCATCTTCACATCTGGATTGATGCGTCCTTCGAAGTTCCTGTTCCCCGAGAGGACTGCGGTCACCGCAAGATCACCATCGTTTACTGCGCTTGAGATCTCCTCATCTAGGGGACCAGAGTTACCTATGCAGGTGGTGCAGCCGTAGCCGACAAGGTTGAAGCCAAGCTTGTCGAGATAGGTAGTAAGCCCAGACTTCTCGTAGTAGTCGGTTACAACCTTCGAGCCCGGCGCCAACGAAGTCTTGACCCAGGGCTTTGCTGTAAGACCCTTCTCTACCGCCTTCTTTGCCAACAGACCAGCTGCAAGCATTACCGACGGGTTAGAGGTATTGGTGCAGGAAGTGATGGATGCAATCGTCACCGCCCCGTGGTCGATCGAGTAGTCCTTGCCCTTCACTGGAACCGGGGCGCTGAATGATGCCGCGTAATTCTTTAGGTCTCTCTCAAATGCGCCCTTACTAGAGGAAAGAGCGATTCGGTCCTGTGGCCGCTTGGGACCGGCAATGGATGGAACGACCGTAGAGAGGTCAAGCTCTAAGTACTCGGAGTAGGTTGGCTCAACGGCTGGGTCATGCCAGAGGCCCTGGGCCTTGGTGTAGGCCTCGACTAGTGCGACCTGCTCCTCGGAGCGGCCGGTGGTCCTCAGGTAGTCAAGTGTCACCTCATCAATCGGGAAAATAGCCACAGTTGAACCAAACTCTGGCGACATGTTCCCGATGGTTGCTCTGTTGGCAAGCGGAACCCTTGTGACGCCCTCACCATAGAACTCCACGAACTTTCCTACTACGCCGTGCTTCCTAAGCATTTCGGTGATCGTCAGAACCACGTCGGTGGCGGTTGCACCAACTGGGATGTCGCCGGTGAGCTTGAAACCGACGACCCTTGGGATCAGCATTGAGACAGGCTGCCCGAGCATTGCGGCCTCTGCCTCAATTCCTCCTACACCCCAGCCCAGCACTCCAAGTCCATTCACCATGGTGGTGTGGCTGTCGGTTCCCACGCATGAGTCTGGGTAGGCAATCATATGACCGTCTACCTCTTTGGTCATCACTGTGCGTGCCAGATACTCAATGTTGACCTGGTGGACAATACCTGTTCCAGGGGGCACCACCTTGAAGTTGTCGAAAGCGGTCTGTCCCCAGCGCAGGAACTGATAGCGCTCGCCGTTGCGCTGATACTCGTATTCGACGTTTCGCTCGGCCGCATCTGCGCTACCGGCGACATCGATTACAACCGAGTGGTCGATTACCATCTCGGCGGGTGCTAGCGGGTTAATCTGCTGCGGATCTCCGCCCAGCTCCTTTACTGCCTCGCGCATTGTCGCCAGATCAACAACACAGGGCACTCCAGTGAAGTCCTGCATAATCACACGGGCGGGAGAAAACTGAATCTCTGTATTCGGCTCAGCGCTTGGGTCCCAATTTACGAGTGCCTCAACGTGGCTATCGGTGACGTTAGAACCGTCTTTAGTGCGAAGCATGTTCTCGAGGAGAATCTTGAGAGAGTATGGGAGCTTTGAGACTCCAAGCTCTTCCATGCTGAAGTACTTGTAGGTCTTTCCGCCAACATCCAAGTTGGTTGCGCGCGATAGATCTGTTGTCATGAAAAGCTTCTCTCCTACTTGTTTTCTGCCTCTAATTTACCCTGTGCATCTTTCGCGATATTCCTAAGCATGATCCAGGTCAGAGCCAGCAGCCCCGCATAGGCCGGTGCTCCCATCACGACTCTGGAAGCGGCAAGCAGTTCTACCTCGTTAGCCAGATACAGCGGCACCTGCACAGCAAGTCGTGCTGCAAAAAACCCTACCCAAATGATGGTCACTAGCCTCAGCCGCTTGTACTGCCCGCCAGAGCGCCAACCCTGAAGGCCAAAAAGCAGCTGTGCTGCATAGCCCATTAGCGGCCTACGAATCAGAACTGAAATCAAAAAGGCGGCGCCGTAAGCAGCATTGGTGAAAAAACCCGGTAGGAAGTAGTCGGCAGCCTGTCCCCCGTCTCGCAACGCCAAAAAGGCGGCCAGCGCAATTGCAAGTGCGCCAATGATTGCCTGCTGCAGTGATTGGCGCCTCACCAAACGAGCCAGAATAAAGATCAAAGAGAGACCAGCCGCTCCCCCAACCGCGTAAACAGCCTCCGAGGTGATGGCAAAGACAATGGAGAAAGTAGTAGCGGGAAGGACTGCCTCGGCGATTCCCAGCGGCCCGCCAATACCGGCCAGAAGGGACTTGGAATTTAGGTCGTAACCGTTCTCAGACTTCTCGAGCCCGAGTCGGCGTGCAACATCGTCGGGATTACTCATTGTCACCGGTAGGTAGCTTCAGAGGTAGCAAGTCTCCTGGTGGCATCGCGATGTCTCCACGATTTACGGCGGTGGAGCGGAAAATGGACACCAGTCGCTCATAGTTTGGACCGAGCAACTCAGGTCCCGACATTACGCCTCGCAAAAACCATCTCGGCCCGTCAACTCCCACGAATACGCTCTTGCGCATGACCTTCGTCTGTCCCGCAATGGCAGGAACCGATGCATGGAGCTCAGGCCCCAATAACCCATTTAGCTCCTCCGCCTGGCCTCCTTGAGAGCCAATTCCATCGGCCAATGCTCGAAGCGTGGTGGACCAAAGCCCCTCGTTTTTCGTTGCCGCAAATGCTTGGAGTTGGATCCTGTGAGAATCAACCTCGAGAGTCAGTGCTATCACTCGCTTGGTCTTCTCATCCACATCCGCACGGATCTTCATCTCCGGGTGGGGGGAAATTCTGATGGCGCCAAAATCCAAATAGGGAGTCAGGAGACCAACTTCTGAAACATCGAAAGGACCTTTGGTTGCCCTGTCGGCCGGAGCAATCTTCTCGCTCATCAGTTCCTCCCCGACGAGCCAAAACCGCCCTCGCCTCGAGCTGACTCTGGAAGCTGCTCAACCGCGAGAAAGTCGGCGCGCTCGACTCTTTGGAAAAGAATCTGTGCGATTCGGTCGCCACGGGCAACCTCGAAGGTTTCACTGGAAGTATTGAGCAAAGTGACCATGATCTCCCCGCGATAGCCGGCGTCTACGGTTCCAGGAGTGTTGAGAACTGTTATGCCGTGCTTAGCTGCCAATCCTGAGCGAGGGTGAACTAGTCCAACGACTCCATCCGGCATAGCAATTCTGACTCCAGTTTTCACAAGCTGCCTGCCGCCAGCGGGGATTGTGTGATCCTCCGTGGACTTGAGATCGGCTCCAGCGTCACCGGGTTTCGCGTAGACAGGCTCAAACCCTGGCTCAGCAACCATCAGCACTTCTAAGTTCACCCGACGAGCGTAATCTATTGGGGTGCAGTTAGCGATTTACAAAGAGCGTCTATATCCATCAGTGTCCTTTTCAATAGCACTAGCCCTCTCAGGTCCGATGGTCCTTTTGGCAGCGCTGCCATTTGGAGCGCCACTTGCAATTACCCTTGGCATCCTGGTTCCCCTGAGTTTGAATGTGATTGTTCGGCTGCTCGCCCCGCAAATAAGCGTGTCCGATGGTCAGCTTGTAGCGGACAGAATTTCAATCCCTGTGGAGGCATTGGGGCGGGCCTCAGCATTGAACAAGGAGGAGTTTTCAAAGGCTCTTGGGCCCAATGCCGACCCACGCGCCCAGCTCATGATCCGAGGTTATGTGTCTGGTGGAGTGAAGATCGAGGTCGCCGACCCAGATGACCCGACTCCTTATTTGCTGATCAGCTCTCGAAATCCGGAGCAGCTAGCTATTGCACTCGATGCAAACAGGTCCTAGGCGGCTTTTCTTACCCAGCTGTGCTCTCGGCTTCACAAGGAAGCAGTTGATGCAGGTGAACTCATTTTCCTGCTGCGGCAGAACAACCACCTCAAGCTCTTCGTTTACGACGTCAGGAATGGTGAAGCTGTCCGCGTTATCTGCATCGTCGTCGGAGAGAGAGGGTTTTGACGGAATGCGTTCCTTGATGGCCTCGATTGACTCAGTGTCATCGTCGGTCTTCCGCTGCGCATCGTAGTCGGTTGCCATTAAGCCTCCTGTGCTTCTTGCGCGTGAACTATGCCCTAGCAGGGGCAAATTTGCAAATCTAACTCGCGTGTTTCTAAAACTGTTAAGAACTCGCCCTTGTCAAATAAGCCCTTTGCCCAATCCTGGTGTCAAACTTTGAGGCAAAGGAGTCTCTAATGGAACTCAGATTTGTAAACCGTGAGAGTGACTTTCTAGTCTTCGAGACAAGCGAGGGCGAGAAGCTCCGAGCTTTGGTTGACGACCAACTCCGGGACGCAGTCCGCAACTCGCAACAAATAACTAATTCGGGTATTTCTCCTCGGGAAGTCCAGAACAGGATCAGGGCAGGTGAGCAAATTGAAGAGATCGCGGAGACCTTTGGCGTGCCCACCTCCACCATCGAGCCATTCGCGGCACCCATCCTTGATGAGCTCAACTATGTGCTTGAGGCTGCTCTTGCCACAGAGGTCAACGACGGCAACAAGATGGTGCCTTTCAGAGAGCTGATAACCAAGGAAGATCCAGAAGCTTCTTTTTCCCTTCATCGCGAGGATGAGAAGTGGGTGGTTACAGTCTCGGGAGTAAAGAAAATGCTCTGGCACTATGACAACAAAGCTCGCCACCTTGAGCCCATGGACCCGAACGCATCTTCGGTTGCAAAGGTCCACGCAAGCAGAGACATAGTTACCTCAACCATCGAGGTGGTTGAGGAGCCTGAAGAAGCTCCAGAGGCGAGTGTTCATGATCTTGTCGAGGAACTTCGCTCAAGAAGGCAAAAAGAGCCAATCAAGCCGGCAACCGCAAAAGGCCGAGCCTCGCTGCCGAGCTGGGATGAGATAGTGCTCGGCACCTCGAACTCAGAGCCCGAAGCGCAGTAGCGGTATTCGCATCTCGGCCGGCGATATTGAGCCGTGATGAGCAACCATGTCGAAAGCCCTCTGCTTGGAAAACCCTGAATGGTAGAGAGTGAAATTCGAGCGGGCCTGAAGAATCACGTCAGGCATTCGGGCCGCAGCCTCCTTGCCAACATTGCCAAACCATCCGGCAGAGACTAGATCGACAGCCAGATAACCCCTTAGGGCATGTCCAAGTGGTTCTAGGCCCTCCAAGAGTTCGCCAGCCGCTGACGCATCACGCAGATAGATGTAGCTACTTCTTGTATCCCCACCAAAGAACTCCAGGCCATATTCCAGGTATTCATCGAGCACAAGTTGACGATCCTTCTGAGTCTCAATCATTCCGTGATCGGAAGTCACAACAAGACCAGCTTTTGGTCCAAGCAAACTACTAAGTCGCTGCAGGCCTGACCCAACTTCTTCCAAGAGAGCTGCCCAGCCCGGGGATGTCCATCCGTACTTATGGCCGTACTTGTCCAGCTCAGGAAAATACAGATAACTGATGGACTTACCCTTGGCGTTTCCCAACGAGATGGCGGCCTCTATGCGCTCGCTGATGGAATCTGCTGAGACAAAATTCGACCCCCGCATGGTTGCCACGCTGTAGGGAGTTGATCGGTATTCCTCTGCGGCAATCACATTCACCGCAACTCCCTCAGCAACACCCAATTCGGCAACCGTTTGATGAGGCTGCCAGACAAGCGGATCCGTACGTTCGTTCCAACCAACTAAGAGATTTATTCTCTCGTTGTGCTGCTTGTCCCAGACCTGATGTCCAATCAGGCCGTGCTCCCCCGGCATGAGGCCGGTGGCAAAACTACCGATGTTCGCACTCGTGGTTGCAGGGTACGCACAGTACGTAATGGACTTGGGGCCTAGCGCACTAGCCAGAAAGGGAGCATGGCCGGCTCTCTGCTGAAGCTGCTCCGCACCAAGCCCATCGATCACAGCCACGATGATGTTGTCTCTGACCGCTAGCCCGAACTTGTTTGGTCGCTCCAAGACGGCCTCAAGAGCGGACGAGAACACGTGTGAAATTGAACCGAATCCCTTAGGTGGTGCAGGTAGAGTCGGATTCACTCGCCAAGTTTCGCACAGCAAGGACCAATGGACAAAAGCACAGAGCGCATCGTAGACATCGATGTCGCCAGCGAAATGCGCGAAAGCTTCTTGGAGTACTCGTACTCGGTTATTTATTCTCGCGCCTTGCCAGATGCTCGCGACGGGCTAAAGCCTGTTCAGAGGCGAATCATCTATCAAATGGGTGAGATGGGTCTTCGTCCAGATCGTGGGCACGTAAAGTGCGCCAGGGTAACAGGCGAGGTGATGGGCAAGCTCCACCCCCACGGCGATGGTGCGATCTATGACGCCCTCGTAAGGATGTCGCAGGCATTCACGCTCAGACTTCCGCTCATTGACGGCCACGGAAACTTTGGCTCCTTAGACGATGGTCCCGCCGCCGCAAGATACACAGAGGCACGCCTTACACCTGCAGCAGCCACCCTCAACGAATCACTCGATGAAGATGTCGTCGACTTTGTTCCAAACTACGATGCACAGCTAACTGAACCGGAAGTGCTTCCGGCCGCATTTCCAAACCTCCTAGTCAACGGAGCCAGCGGAATTGCTGTTGGAATGGCAACCAACATGCCCCCTCACAATCTCAACGAAATTGTTGCGGCGCTGCAGAAGCTTATTCAGAAGCCGGAGGCTTCAGTCTCGGACCTACTCAAATTGGTGCCGGGCCCGGACCTTCCTACCGGTGGCGTAATTCTTGCGAATGAGGCGCTTGTCGAGGCATATGAAACCGGCAAAGGTACCTTCCGAACCAGGGCAAAGATATCGGTGGAACAGGTGGGTCCCAGAAGGACGGGCCTGGTTGTAACTGAACTTCCCTACCTAGTTGGTCCTGAGAGGGTAATAGAGAAGGTTAGAGATGCGGTCAACGCCAAGAAACTTGAGGGCATCCACAACGTCGTGGACCTCACTGACCGCGAAAATGGTCTCAAGCTAGTAATTGAGCTAAAGACTGGGATTAACCCAGACTCGGTCATCGAGGCCCTGTATCGCCTAACGCCCCTCGAGGATTCCTTTGGAATTAACAATGTTGCTCTCGTGTCCGGAAGACCGCAGCAACTAAATTTCAAGGAGCTGCTTGAGGTTTACCTCGACCATCGCCTGGCTGTGACTAAGCGGCGCAGTCAGAACAGGCTAGACAAGCGCAATGCTCGACTGCACCTTATTGAGGGTCTGCAGCTAGCTGTTTTGAACATCGATGAGGTGATCGAGGTTATCCGCACCTCTGACACCGCAGAGGATGCTCGAGCCCGACTGCGCACAATCTTTGACCTAAGCGAATTGCAGGCTGAATACATCCTTGAGCTCAGGCTTCGCAGGCTCACTAAGTTCAGCCTCCTCGAACTAGAGCAGGAATCCGACCAACTCCGCAAGGAGATAGAGCTGCTGCAGGCACTCCTTGCTGACCAAACACTCCTAAGAAGTACTGTTTCGAGGGAGCTCGGAGAGGTTGCCAAGCTGCATGGAACACCGAGAAGGAGTCAGATAATCGATGCCAGTGGCGTTGAGATAAGTCGAAAGCCCGTTCAGGTAACTGAGATTGAAGACAACGAGACATTTGTGACCCTCAGTCCACTCGGGGGAATTTCCCGGTCAGATGTTCCAGGGCTCGGCACCGCAATGCGGACCTCGCTAAGAAAGGACGTCGGTTTCGTACTCGAGGACGGCAGAGCAATTCAGGTACATGTTTCCGATTTGCCGACCCAGGCGATTGGTTCCATTGCAGAGAACGACGCCTCCGAGTTCTTGGGGTTGCAAAGCGCTGTAGTTGGAATCGTGGAGTGGCAATCGGAGAAGACCTATGCGCTCGGGACACGCTCAGGTGTTGTGAAGAGGATTACAGGCCCGTTTCCTGACAAGCATGAGGTATCGCTGATTTCACTCAAAGAAGGCGATGCCCTCGTTGGCGTTTCAGAGACTGAGGTAGGTGCCGACCTGGTATTCGTTACGGACGCCGCCAACGCACTTATTTTCAACGCGGATGCTGTAAGGCCTCAGGGTCTCGCCGCCGCGGGAATGTCGGGTATTAATGCAGCCGATAGTCGAGTAATTTACTTCGGTTCCGGCACAAAGGAAAGCCTGCTTCTTACCGCTGCGAATAACTCTCAAGCACTTGGAGCAACCGATCCTGGCAGCTGGAAACTCACTCCACTTTCTGCTTTTCCTAGCAAGGGCCGCGGGTCTATGGGTGTGCGCTGCCAGCGGCTGCTGAAGGGGGAAGACCAGCTCTACTTTGCCGGGGTTGTTTCATCCGAGCCTGTTGTCCTTGATTCCTCAGGGCAGACTCTTGATACTCCACAGGTTGAGCCGAAGCGCGACGCCAGTGGCTCAACAGCTGCTGGCTACATCCAAGGGGCCTGCTAGGCGTCGATCCGCTCTCGATCAAATTCATCGGCTGACCCAACAATAAAGTCGCGCCTAGGAGCTACCTCATTACCCATCAATAGCTCAAAGATCTGGTCAGAGGCAGCCGCATCCTTGGCTGTAATACGCCTTAGAAGGCGGTGAGCGGGATTCATCGTGGTTTCCGCTAGCTGGTCTGCATCCATCTCCCCCAGTCCCTTGTAGCGCTGTATGGGCTGCTGATAGCTCTTGTTTCGCTTTTCCAAGTCTCGAAGTAACTCGTTTAGTTCTGCCTGGGAGTAGGTGTAGATGGTTTCCTTCGTTTTTCCAGTGCCAACAATCACGCGGTGCAGTGGTGGCACTGCTGCATACACCCGCCCTGCCTCAACTAACGGGCGCATGTAGCGGAAGAAGAGGGTGAGTAGCAAGGTGCGAATGTGAGCACCATCGACATCGGCATCACTCATGAGAATGATCTTTTCGTAGCGGACTGCCTCCAGCTCGAAGGTCCTGCCGGATCCTGCGCCCAGAACCTGAATGATTGCCGCACACTCCGCATTCGAGAGCATGTCTGCCATTGAGGCCTTCTGCACGTTGAGGATCTTGCCTCTGATTGGGAGCAGTGCCTGAAA
>JBMUBK010000012.1:0-20249 GCA_049457355.1 Aquiluna sp. | reverse complement strand
GAGCGTCTAGAGCAGATCAGGAAGATTCTCGGCTCTAGTGACAAGTAGTTTCCAGACTGCTAAGATTCTTGGGTTGCTCGGATTCAGCGGCTGGAATTAGAGCAAAATCCAAAAACAAGTTATTTGAGAGGTACCTTTTTGTCTAAGACATCAAGAACACGCAGTAAGACGCGCCTATCGCGCTCGCTCGGGATCGCACTGACTCCGAAGGCTGCAAAATACATGGAAAAGCGCCCCTACGGGCCAGGACAGCACGGCCGCACCAAGCGCAAGTCAGACTCTGACTATGCAGTTCGCCTTCGCGAGAAGCAGAGACTGCGCGCGCAGTATGGAATTCGCGAGGCACAGCTTCGTAAGACCTTCCAGGAGGCTAAGCGCACCGATGGTCTAACCGGTGAGACACTGGTTGAGCTTTTGGAGATGCGTCTTGACGCACTCGTTTTGCGCGCTGGTTTTGCCCGCACCATGGCTCAGGCTCGCCAGTTGGTTGTTCACCGCCACATCCTCGTTGATGGTCAGCGCGTTGACAGGCCTTCGTTCCGGGTCAAGCCAGGTCAGATGATCCACGTCCACGAGAAGAGCGAGCGCACTGAGCCTTTCCAGGTTGCAGCTGCCGGTGGTCACGCAGATGTGCTACCAGCTGTTCCCGAGTATCTATCTGTTGAGCTGGACAAACTCCACGCCACACTCGTTCGCAAGCCAAAGCGCGCTGAGGTTCCAGTGACCTGTGACGTTCAGCTCGTGGTTGAGTACTACGCAGCAAGGTAAGTAACTTGTCCGGCGGTGAGCTAGCGGGAATCATCATCAGTGGCGCGATAGCGCTACTGGTTTTGTTCCTTGGTTTGCCGCTTGTGAAGCTCGGACGTCTAATCGACGAATCTGCCCGCACAGTTCGCATCTTCAACAATGAGCTTGAGCCGCTGCTAGATGAGGCTAAGACCACCATGGCAGAGGCGAATCGTCAGCTAAAGCGGATCGATCAGATTACCGAGGATGTTGAGCAGGTCACCGAGAACATCAACTCTCTCGTGGCGGTATTCACAGCATCTGTTGGAGCTCCACTAACTAAACTTGTCGGTGTCGTCCAGGGTGTGGCAAAGACCCTGGGAAAGCGGAGGTAGAAAATGTCGAGACTCTCATGGTTCCTCGCGGGTATTGGACTTGGCGCTTTCGCTGTTGTTCAGCTTCGTGACAACCCAAGGGCGCAGCAGGCTGTAGATGAGATTTATGAGGCGGCAAAGGACTTCGGTGCTGCCGTTGCAGACGGTTACCGCGAGCGTGAGGAAGAACTTAACAAGCCAGCCAAGCGACCAACTACCCCGAAAAAGTAGATGAAGACCGCTGAGATAAAGCGGCGTTGGCTTGAGTTCTTCGAGAAGAAGAACCACACCGTCGTTCCCAGTGCTTCACTGGTGAGCCAGGACCCCACTCTGATGTTCACCGTCGCTGGGATGGTGCCATTCATTCCCTACATGACTGGGTTGCTGCCAGCCCCTTACGAGCGCGCAACTAGCGTTCAAAAGTGCGTTAGGACCCTCGACATTGAAGAGGTCGGCAAGACCACGCGGCATGGCACCTTCTTTCAGATGAATGGAAACTTCTCCTTTGGTGACTACTTCAAGAAGGAGGCGATCTCCTTCGCATGGGAGCTGTTGACAAGCAGCGTTGAAGACGGCGGCTACGGCTTTGACAAGGACAAGCTCTGGGTGACCGTCTACAAGGACGACGAGGAGTCAATCCAGTACTGGCTCGAGCAGACTGACGTTCCCAAGGAGCGAATTCAAAAGCGAGGTATGGCCGACAACTACTGGTCAACAGGTCAGCGCGGCCCTGCCGGCCCCTGCAGTGAGATCTATTTCGACAGAGGCCCCGAATACGGGGTTGAGGGTGGCCCAGAAGCTGACGAAGACCGTTACATCGAAATTTGGAACCTGGTCTTCATGCAGTATGAACGTGCTGATGGCGGGACCAAGGATCACTTTGAGATCCTGGGGGAGCTCCCCAAAAAGAATATCGACACCGGAATGGGCCTTGAGAGAGTCGCTTTCCTCCTCCAGGGAGTCGAAAACATTTACGAGATCGATCAGGTCAAGCCGCTGATCGACCTGGTAAGCCGGCTTTCAAATAAGCAATACGGCGCAAATGAGATAGACGATGTGCGAATGCGGGTTATCGCAGACCATATCCGCTCATCACTGATGCTCATGAGCGACGGCGTTACGCCCAGTAACGAAGGTAGAGGCTATGTACTGCGCCGCCTGCTTAGGCGCTCGGTAAGGGCGCTGAGACTGCTAGGCATAGATAATCCAACGTTTGATGAACTCTTCACGACCTCGTATGAAGCAATGGTGGAGGCCTATCCAGAGCTAGCCGAGAGTTTCGATCGAGTAAAGCGTGCAGCAGTTCAGGAAGAGACTGGCTTCCGAAAAACCCTAGAAACCGGATCTGTAGTACTCGCGGAAGCAATCAGCAAGGCCTCAAATCTCTTGGATGGCGAGACGGCCTTCCTTCTCCACGATACCTACGGGTTCCCCATCGACCTCACAGTCGAAATTGCGGGCGAGAGCGATCTGGAAGTCGATAGGCCCAGGTTTGACGAGCTGATGCAAGAGCAAAGAGATCGCGCTAAAGCTGACTCAAAGGCCAAGAAGACAGGAGGAGCAGGGCTTCAGGTTTACAGCGACTTCCGCTCCACCGGTGCTACCGACTTTGCAGGCTACGAAACCTTAGAGGCTGAAGGTAAGGTACTCGGACTAATCCGCGAAGGCAGCGCTGTTGACTCATTGGCTCAGGGACAGCTTGGCGAAGTAGTTCTGGATCGCACCTCTTTGTATGCGGAGTCTGGAGGCCAGGCCGCGGATGCAGGCCACATTGTCGGAGACGGCTTTGAACTTGAGGTGCTGGATGTCCAGAAACCGGTGAGGGGCCTCTTTTCGCATAGCGTGCGCGTGGTTTCAGGCGAGATTTCAAAGGGTTCTAAGGCGCTGTCAAAGGTGGATCCTCAGTGGCGGCTAGGCGCCTGCCAGGCCCACAGCGCTACCCACGTCATTCACGCAGCCCTTAGACAGGTACTAGGCCCACAGGCTCTTCAGTCCGGGTCTTTCAACAAGCCCGGCTACATGAGGCTGGACTTTGCTTGGGGCGAGGCACTCAGCGAAGCCACCAAGAGCGAAATAGAAGAGGTCTCAAACCTGGCCATTCGTTCAGACCTAGCTGTCAGCGCACAGTTCATGACTCTGCCGGAGGCAAAGACTTGGGGAGCAATTGCCCTGTTTGACGAGACTTATGACGAGATGGTCCGTGTCGTGCAGGTTGGAGGTCCATGGTCTCGCGAGTTATGCGGTGGGACACATGTAACCCGCACCGCCCAGATTGGCTTGGTGTCAATCACAGGAGAGTCCTCAGTCGGATCGGGAAGTCGCCGAATCGAAGCCGAGGTCGGCATTGAAGCACTGAGGTCCCTGATCCAGCAGCGAGATGTAGTCCGCCGGATCGCTGCTGGCTTTAAGGCGCCCGCTGCTGAGGTTGAGACAAAGATTTCCGAAGCTCTGGAGGAGGTAAAGCGCGCCCAGAAACTCCTGGCCGAAGCCAATACCAAAGCCGCCATGGCCTTGATACCTGACCTTTTGGCTAGTGCTACTGAGGTTTCCGGAAGCAAGCTCGTAGCCGCGTCAGTTGGAGAGCTGACTTCCGATTCGCTCAGGGAACTTATCCTTCAGGTACGGGAGCGTATGGGCAGCGACTCAGTTGTAATTCTTGGGGCAAGCTCGTCTGACCGCGCCACGGTAATGGTGGCAGCCGGGACCCAAGCTGTTGCTTCAGGCAAGGACAGCGGAGCGCTCGCGAAGAAGGCCGCTGAGGTTCTAGGTGGTGGCGGTGGAGGCAAGAAAGACCTTGCCCAGGGCGGTGGTCCTGAACTTTCAAAGCTTGAGCAAGCAATCGCCGAGGCTAAGGCAATGCTTTGAGGTCCATGGGAGTCGATGTAGGGGCTGTGAGAATCGGTGTTGCCCTATCTGAGGGTTCCCTTGCTCTCGCCCATGAAACCCTGGCTGCGAATGACTCAGCTGCGAGACGCCTATCCGAACTTGCTGCCGAGAAGAGTGTCAATGAGATTTTCGTGGGACTTCCTTTGTCGCTGTCCGGTGAGCGCACCAAAAGCACTGAGATGGCTGCCGATTTTGCCCGTCAGCTTGCAGCGCTCACGGATGCTGCAGTATTTGTAATCGACGAGCGGTTATCGACAGTCTCATCGCAGCGATTGTTACGTGAAGCAGGAAAAAATACCAAGCAGACCAAGTCGATGATTGATGCGGAGAGTGCGAGAGCGATTCTTGATTTTGCGCTGGAATCGCCGCATTCTGCGATGAAAATTGGGGATTTCGATGCTTGACGAGTTTGAGGCCACGGAGGAGAAGCCAAAGCGCGCACGATCCTGGGTAGCCGCATTGGTTTCAATAGCCATTGTTGGTGGTGGTCTAACGGCAGGTTACTTTGCCTTCAGAGATGCCTTCTCAGGAGGCGTCGGGGCAATTATCAGTCGCTTTAGCGTAGAGGACTACGACGGCAACCCTGGTCCACCTGTTGTTGTTGTGATTGAAGCGGGTGACACCGGTGAGGACGTAGCTCGCAAGCTTGTCGAGGCGGACGTGATCAAGAGCTTTGATGCAATCTACAGAGACATGCTCAACGTTGACCTGATCATCTATCCGGGACACTTTGAGTTCCCTACTCAGATACCAGGGCTAGAAGCTCTGCAAATCCTGCTTGCGGGTGAGAACCGGGTTGTTGTTCAGGTCACAATCCCTGAGGGCCTTCAGCTTGTTGAGATTGTTTCCGTCTTAGTAGCCGATCTTGGGCTATCGGAAGACAAGCTACTTGAGGCAATCGAGCTGGCAAATGCCGAGCGACCTGGAGAAACACTTGAGGGATGGTTATTTCCGGCGAGCTACACCTTTGATCCTGGCGTAGACGAGCGCACGGTGATCGACACGATGCTCGCGCGAATGGATGCTGAACTTGAAGGACATGGTCTTGGTGTTCAGGACGGCTTTGAGTACCTCACACTCGCCTCAATAATTCAGCTTGAGGGACGCGCCGAGGACGACATGTACAAGATATCCACGGTTTTCAGCAACAGGCTTGAGAGAAACATCGCTCTCCAGTCTGACCCGACGGTGAAGTACTACTACGAGGGCTCGATAGAGAGTTTCCAGGAGGGTCTTGCTGATACTGCAAACCCCTACAACACCTACGTTTACCCTGGATTGCCTCCTGGGCCGATCAGTTCGCCAGGAGCAGCTGCCATCGATGCAGCAATAAACCCTGTAGCCGGGGACTGGCTCTATTTTGTTTCTATCAACCTTGCAACCGGAGAGACAGTTTTCTCCGAGACTCTTGCTGAGCATGAGCGTGCTGCCGAGCTGTACAGGCAGTGGCTAAGAGATAATCCGGGTTGGGATGACTAGTAACTACGCAGTTCTCGGCTCACCAATTGCCCACTCTAAGTCGCCCGCCCTGCACAGAGCCGCATTTGCAGCATCTGGCATAGAAGCCAGCTATGAGACGCATGAGCTTGCTGGTGGTTTGGCCAACTACGTATCGACACTGGACGAGAGTTGGCAGGGACTTTCACTGACGATGCCACTCAAGGAAGAGGCGCTGGACGTCGCCGAGCAGCTACATCCCCTAGCAATCTCTACGCGAGCCGCAAACACCTTGATTCGTGTATCTGGTGCTTGGCTTGGTTACAACACTGATGTCATGGGGCTCCAACAAGCAGTTTCGAATCAGACTTTTGAAACAGTAGGCATCTTGGGCAACGGCGCGACTGCCAGGAGTGCGGCGGTTGCATTCGAGGATTACGAGGTCCTCGTTTGGGCAAGAAATACTGATCGTGCAATGGCAATAACCGAAAGCTACGGCGGCAGAGTCTCCTCCCTGGATGACGCCCTTAGCTGCGACCTCGTAGTCTCGACACTGCCCGCAGGGGCTCTGGAACCGTTATTGGGGACCCAGTATCAGGGCGTGCTCATAGACGTCGCATATGCAAACAAGGGCACTGGCTCTCACTTTGCGTCGAGCATTTCGGGCCTGGAGATGCTTCTTTGGCAGGCGGTAGGACAACAGAGATTGTTCAGAACCGGCCAATTCGAATCGCCACTGGAGGACGAGGTCGCTGTGTTGGCTGCAATGCGCTCAGCGATAGGCATGGGAGAATAGGCAGATGATTAGATGGTTGACCGCAGGTGAATCCCATGGGCCCGAGCTAATTGGGGTCATTGAAGGCCTCCCTGCAGGTGTGCCTGTTCTGGTTGAGGACATTCAAGACGCGCTCGCACGAAGAAGACTCGGTTATGGCCGCGGAGCAAGGATGAAGTTCGAGCAAGACGAGGTCACGCTTTCAACTGGTATCCGTTTTGGACTCAGTCAGGGTGGCCCAATCGCTCTGAGGATTGCCAACACGGAGTGGCCAAAATGGGAGACGGTAATGAGTGCGGCTCCCGTTGACGAAGCGGAGCTAACGGGAGGCAGGGCAGCCAAGCTAACCAGGCCTAGACCGGGACACGCAGACTTTACCGGGATGCAGAAATACGGGTTCGATGAGGCCAGGCCTGTACTCGAGCGCGCAAGTGCTAGGGAGACGGCCACGAGGGTTGCTCTCGGGAGAATTGCCCAGAACTTCCTACGCGAGCTTGGAATCGAGTTAGTAACCCACACCGTCGCTATCGGTCCAGTTGCCAATACCAGCGAGGCGCTGCCGAGACCAAAGGATGTTGAGGCGCTCGACGCCGATCCGCTGCGCTGCTTTGACAAGCAAGCATCTGCTGCAATGGTTGCTGAGATTGACGACTGTCATGCCTCAGGTGACACCCTGGGCGGTGTTGTCGAGACTCTCGTCTACGGCATGCCCCCAGGAGTTGGTAGCTACGTTCACTGGGATCGAAGACTTGATGCCCAGCTGTCCGCCGCGGTGATGGGCATTCAGGCAATGAAGTCCGTCGAGATAGGCGATGGTCTTGAGACCACCAAACGACGCGGTTCTGTGGCCCACGACGAGATTGTTCGTGAAGACGGCGAGGTTTCCAGGAAGACCGACCGTGCGGGCGGCATCGAAGGTGGAATGAGCAACGGGGAGATAGTGCGTGTTCGTGCTGGTATGAAGCCGATCAGCACCGTCCCCAAGGCACTAGAAACCATTGACACTTCCTCTGGAGAGAAGACCACAGCACATCACCAGCGCAGCGATGTTTGTGCAGTGCCTGCTTCGGGAATAGTGGTTGAAGCCATGGTCGCACTGGTAGTTGCTAATGCTGTCTTGGAGAAGTTCGGTGGCGACTCAGTGCCCGAGACCAAACGCAACCTGGAGGCATACCTAGCGTCAATTCCAGAGACCCTCAAGTCGAAGATTTCTAAGCCCTAGTGACTAATCCCATTGTCCTAATTGGGCCCATGGGGGCCGGCAAGACAACTCTGGGTCGCAAGCTAGCCAAGGTATTGGAGCGTAAGTTCATTGACACAGACCGGCTGGTTAGTGCAAGCCACGGTCCAATAACCAAAATTTTCGAAACGCAGGGCGAGGATACCTTTCGAACGCTGGAAACCAAGGCCCTCAAAAAGGCCTTGATGACCCCCGGTGTCATTGCAACCGGGGGAGGGGTGGTAGTCACCGAGGAAAATCGTGAACTGCTTACTGGCATACCCACAATCTTTTTGGACACCAACAGCGACTGGGTTCTAGCGAGAATTAACCTGGAAAAGAGGCCACTCTTGAAAGCGGATCCAGGCATGTGGTCAAGGCTCTACGAAGAAAGACTCGGGTACTATCGGCAACTAGCGGATGAGACTGTGATTACAGCCAATCGCCCAATCCGGGTCGTCCTAGAGGAGCTTGAGAGTAAGGCTAGAAATGTCCTATAGCGTGATTGGTCGCGGTCTTCTTCATGAGGTTCCAAAGTCCTTAGACGGCGTTAACAAAGTTCTCATCATCCACCCGCAACCCCTTGCTGCGACTGCCGAGTTACTGCGGGAGACCTTGGTGCAGAGTGGCTACGAGGCCCTATTGGCCGAGGTTCCGCAAAGCGAGGAGGCGAAGAGGGTTGAGGTTGCGGCATTTTGCTGGGGCATCATGGGACAGGCTGATTTCCATAGAAACGACGCAGTAATTGGCCTGGGCGGAGGTTCGACAACGGACCTTGCCGGATTCGTTGGTGCAACCTGGCTAAGAGGGGTACGTACCTACCTAATTCCAACAACGCTTCTTGGCATGGTCGATGCAGCTATTGGCGGCAAGACTGGGGTGAACACTCAAGAGGGAAAAAATCTCGTCGGCGTCTTCCACATGCCTACCAAGGTGTTTGTGGACCTAGACACGCTTGACACTTTGCCCCGTAACGAGCTGCTCGCGGGGATGTCGGAACTTGTGAAATACGGCTTTATCGCCGACCCTGAGATTCTTGACATCGTTCTTGAGAACGAGAGTGCCACCGATTCAAAATCCGATGTCTTTGCTGACCTGGTCGCAAGGTCAATTGCGATCAAGGAAAGCGTGACAAACGAAGACTTCAGAGAGGCCGGAAAGCGAGAGTTTCTCAACTATGGACATACTCTCGGTCATGCCATCGAGCATGCCGAGCGCTATAAGTGGCGTCACGGAGCAGCGATATCGATAGGCATGGTCTTTGCCGCTGAACTAGCTATGCTCTCCGGCAAACTCCCTGAGTCTGATGTTGAACTGCACCGGAAGGTATTTGAAAAGATCGGCCTTCCGACCACCTATAAATCTGACAAGTGGCCACAGCTTCTCGAGGTAATGCAAAGGGATAAAAAGGCAAGGGGCGGGTCCCTAAGGTTTGTCGTACTGGACAAAATAGGTAAGCCTACGATTCTCTCGGCTCCAACTCCAGAACTTCTCTTTACGGCCTTTCAGTCGATTGTGGAATAGCGTAAGAGTATGAAGATCCTCGTTCTAAACGGCCCTAACCTAAACCTGCTCGGCGTCAGAGAGCCAGATGTCTATGGACTTGAGACACTTGCAGACCTAGAAAGCAAGCTTGAAGTTGAGGCAAATGAGCTTGGTTGCGAGGTGGACTTTAGGCAAACCAATAGCGAGGACGAGCTAATTGGATGGCTACACGAGGCCCTGAAGGCCAAATCGCCAGTAGTTCTCAACCCTGCAGCGTTCACGCATTACTCTTATGCGCTCAGGGATGCCTGCGCTGCTCTGACCTCTAGTGGGGTTGGGCTGATCGAAGTGCACATATCTAATCCACACGCCCGAGAGCAATTCCGCCAGAATTCTGTGATCGCAGCGGTTGCTACCGGTCAAATTGCTGGCTTCGGTTTCGACTCCTACGCACTTGCGCTCAGGCAGCTGGCTAAGGGCTAAACTGCTTCAGGTTTAGCAAGGGAGATTCATGGCAACCTCAAACGATCTTAAAAACGGCATGGTGCTGCTAATTGATGGGCAGCTCTGGAGCGTCATTGAGTTTCAACACGTCAAGCCTGGCAAAGGGCCGGCTTTTGTTAGAACCAAGCTCAAGAACGTAAAGTCCGACAAGGTCGTAGACAAGACCTTTAACGCTGGTGTGAAGGTCGACACCGCAACCGTTGATAGGCGCGACATGCAGTACCTATACAACGATGGCAGCGGTTACGTATTTATGGATAACACCACCTACGACCAGATGTCCCTGGATTCAGCTGTTGTTGGTGAGGTTGCAAACTTCTTGCTCGAAAACCAGATGGCAACGGTGGCAATCCACGATGGTTCACCGCTGTATGTCGAACTGCCACCATCAGTGGTTCTGGAGATTACGTACACCGAGCCCGGATTGCAGGGAGACCGCTCCACCGGCGGAACAAAACCAGCAACTCTTGAGACTGGGCACCAGATTCAGGTTCCGCTCTTCATCGAGAACAACACCAAGGTCAAGGTCGACACTCGAACTGGTGAGTATCTCGGCCGGGCGAGTGAATAGTTGAGTAGCCGCAGTAAATCTCGTAAAAGAGCCCTGGACGCTCTCTACGCGGCAGAGCTAAACAAGCTCGATGCAATGGAACTACTGTCCGATGCCCAAACCGCGGCTGAAGGACGTCAAAACCAGGACGCAATCTTTGATTACGCAGAGACCCTTGTCAGAGGAGTCACTACCGAGCTGAGCACATTGGATGCGAGGCTCCAGAATCTGGCTGAAGGCTGGAAGCTTGAGCGAATGCCGAATCTCGACCGCGCTCTTCTGAGAATGGGCGCTTGGGAGATCCTCCATAACCCAGAAGTACCTAACGAGGTTGCAATCTCAGAGGCCGTCAATCTTGCAAGTGAGTTTTCAACCGATGACTCCCCAAAATTTATCAACGGAGTTCTGGCTCGCCTAGCGAAAGGTAGCGAAGCTATCTAGAGCTGTTATGCTTTTGGCAAATGTCCTTTAAGTTCGTCCAGCGAGGCGAAGAAGGAGAGGCTCATGCCGCTGCGCACCGTCTTAGATAGCTCTGACATCTCGAGAGCGATTAAGCGCATCTCTCACGAAATCCTTGAGGCCAACTCCGGCTCTGGGGACTTAGTTCTTCTTGGCATTCCGACCCGTGGTGTCGAGCTCGCAGAACGAATAGACACAAGCCTTGCTGATATTGATCCAGGCTACGTATCCAACCTCGGGGTTCTAGACATCACTATGTATCGGGACGACTCACTCGATGCAGAGCGGGAAATCCGCCCGACGCAGATCCCCAAATCTGGCATAGACGACAAGGTCGTGGTTCTGATAGACGACGTCCTCTACTCAGGCAGAACGGTTCGGGCAGCTTTGGATGCCCTTGTAGACATTGGACGTCCGCGACAGGTGAAGCTAGCTGTTCTGGTTGACCGCGGACACCGCGAGCTTCCAATAAGACCAGATTTCGTCGGTAAGAATCTGCCGACTTCCGCAGCCGAACGAGTCAATGTGATGCTCGCAAATACCGATGGTTCGGATCAGGTGGTGATTGAGCAATGAAGCACCTCACCTCAATAAGGGAACTGGATACAGTTTCGGCAATCGCGATTCTGGATAATGCCGATGAGCTTGGAGCTGTCAATACGAGAGAGGTCAAGAAGCTCCCCGCGCTCAGAGGTAAGACCGTGGTGAACCTGTTCTACGAAAATTCAACCCGAACCCGAATTAGCTTCGAGATCGCAGCAAAAAGACTGAGTGCCGATGTCATCAACTTTGCCGCGGCCACCAGCTCCGTTAGTAAGGGCGAGAGCCTGAAGGACACTGCCCAGACCTTGGAGGCGCTGGGAGCTGACGCAATTGTGATTCGCCACCCCATGAGTGGTGCTGCTCACACCCTTGCCACCAAAGGCTGGATATCTGGCTCAGTGGTGAATGCGGGAGATGGTTCGCATGAGCACCCCACACAAGCACTTTTGGACGCTCTGACCATAAGGCAGCTGAAAAAGTCTGGCAGCGACCTTGCTGGAGTTAAGGTGCTTATCGTTGGTGACATTCAGCACTCGAGAGTGGCCCGCAGCAACGTTTTGCTCCTTAGCCTCTTGGGTGCTCAGGTAACACTGGCGGGACCCGAGACCCTACTGCCCAAAACATTCTTGGCTCTGGGATGCGAGATTTCGCACTCCTTCGAAGAAGCTCTATCTGCGAAGCCTGATGTAGTGATGATGCTGAGGGTTCAGCGGGAGAGAATGCAGGGAACTTTTTTCCCATCAGAGCGCGAATACGCTGCGAAGTGGTCACTCTCGGGTGAGAGGTTCAAGATGCTCGGCAGCGAAACCATAATCCTTCACCCAGGACCGATGAACCGGGGCTTTGAGATCTCAAACGAGGCCGCCGACGACCCGCGCAGCGCAGTCCTGACACAGGTCAGAAATGGCCTGGCAGTTCGCATGGCTGTCCTCTACAAGCTCATGGCAGGAGAGGGCTAATGCAGGTTTTCAAAGGAGTCAAACTTGCTTCCGGCGAGACAACCGACATCACCGTTGAAGGTTCGAATGTAACCAAGGTCGGAAAGACAAAGGAGAGTGGTCTGGATTGCTCAGGTCTCATTGCACTTCCCGGCTTTGTCGATCTTCACACCCACCTCAGGCAACCTGGCTATGAGGCTAGCGAAACAGTCCTAAGTGGGTCACGCTCTGGGGCCGCTGGCGGTTACACCGCACTTTTCGCGATGGCTAATTCCGATCCGGTTGCAGACAATGCATCTGTTGTTGAGCAGGTATTCAAGCTCGGTGAAGAAGCGGGACTACTGGAAGTCAGGCCAATTGGAGCAGTGACCAAGGGACTTGCAGGCACTGAACTAAGCGCTCTTGGGTCAATGGCCACGTCTGCCGCGAAGGTAAGGGTATTCAGCGACGACGGGCACTGCGTGCATGACCCACTTGTCATGCAGCGTGCACTCACCTACGTAAAGAGTCTTGGGGGAGTTATTGCGCAACACGCGCAGGAGCCAAGGCTAACCGAGGGCTCGCAGATGAACTCTGGAGAACTTTCAACTGAGCTGGGCCTCAAGGGCTGGCCCAGTGTTGCTGAGGAATCGATCATTGCCCGCGATGCCTTGCTCGCTGAACAGGCTGGGGCAAGGCTCCATATTTGCCACCTAACCACTGCCGGAGCCGTAGATGTGGTTCGTTGGGCCAAGGCAAGAGGGATTCAGATCACAGCAGAGGTGACACCTCACCACCTAATGCTCACAGAGGAGCTTGTAAGGAGCTACGACCCTGTCTACAAAGTCAATCCGCCACTACGCAGAATGGAAGACACCCTCGCGCTGCGTGAAGCCCTAGTCGATGGGACCATCGACATAATCGGCACAGACCACGCGCCGCACTCCTCAGAAAAGAAGGATTGCGAGTGGGAACAGGCAGCCTTTGGGATGGTTGGTCTCGAGCACGCGGCATCGGTGGCTCAAGAGGTGCTCATTGAATCTGGAGCATCTGACTGGAAGCGGTTGAGCGAGGTGATGTCTTCGAAGCCAGCCGAGATTGGATCACTCGAAGGACACGGCACCATTGCCGAGGGACGGCCCGCCAATTTAGTGCTAATTGATCCAGCTGGAAGCCGGACGGTAGACGCAGTTACTCACTCGCTTTCTAGCAACAACCCCTTCGCAGGTATGGAGCTGAAGGGCCGAGTGGTTCACACAATTTTCAGGGGCAAGTTCAGCCTCAGAGACGGAAAGGTCAAAAATGCTTAGGGAGCTCATTGGAGCAATGCTGATAGCCCTAGTTTTCGCTATCGCTTTCAGAATCTGGCGCTCAGTGGCAAACCGAAGGAGAGTTCAGGAATCCACGCTCCCCAGGTTGCTTGAGTCAAAAGGTGGTCTTGAGGTTGGTTCTGCCCTTTATGTTTCAACCGTCTTTGCAGCTAGGCCACTGGATAGGCTTTGGGCATTTGGCCTTGGCTCACGAGGTAAATCAAAGATCTTTGCCTCTGAGGACGGCGTCTCTATAGAGCGTGTTGGGGAGAGTAACTTTCTTATACCTTCCGCCTCAATCGCGGGCTTTACAAGAGAGACGGCGACCATAGATAAGGGAGTCGAGCAGGATGGTCTAATTGCCATCCACTGGTCACATGGCAAAGAGCGCCTCGTGACACATCTGAGAGTGGTTAGCGACCCAGGGGGATTCTTGCGACAACTTGCACACGTGACAGGAGCGGACATTGGATAACGCCTACTTGGTCCTCGAGGACGGTTCTGTCTTCTCCGGAGAGTCCTACGGCAAGCAGGGTAAAACCTTTGGTGAGCTGGTCTTTGCAACGGGCATGACTGGCTACCAGGAGACGCTGACCGACCCCTCATATGCCGGCCAAATCGTTCTCCAGACCGCTCCACACATAGGCATAGTAGGGACCAATGCCCGTGATGACGAATCAAGCAAGATCTGGGTAGCAGGCTACGTAGTCAAAGAGCCCAGCCGAATTGCGAGTAATTTCCGTTCAGAGAAAGATCTCGGGTCTGCACTTGCAGAGTCAGACATAGTCGGCATCTCCGGAGTTGACACCCGCGCAATCACCATAAGAATCAGAGATGCTGGTGCGATGCGGGCTGGAATCTTCTCTGGCCCTGACGTCTCTTCGGAAGAGCAGATGCTCGCGGAGGTCCGTGCTCAGAAACAGATGAAGGGACAGAATCTCTCTGGTGAGGTGAGCGCTCCTGAGCGATACCTGCTTCCAGCCGCAGGACCAAGAAAGGGAAGCGTCGCGATTCTAGACCTGGGAATCAAGCGTTCTACGCTTGAGCACCTAAACGAGCGTGGACTTGACGTTGAGGTCTTCCCCTCAAACGCAACTGCGGTAGAGATACTCGAGAGCAATCCAGATGCTGTTTTCTTTAGCAACGGGCCAGGCGATCCGGAGGCAAGCGCATCCCAGGTGGAAATGCTAAGAGAACTACTTAGAGCAAAAAAGCCCTTCTTTGGAATTTGCTTTGGAAACCAACTTCTCGGGCGGGCTCTTGGCTTTGACACCTACAAACTGACCTTTGGTCACCGCGGTATCAATCAACCCGTTCAGAACAAGTCAACCGGGCAGGTTGAGGTCACCGCTCATAACCACGGTTTTGCCGTCAAGCTCGAAGAGGACGAGGCGATTTCGCCAGAGGGTTTTGGACGGGTGCGAGTATCACATCGCGGGCTCAACGACAATGTTGTGGAGGGACTTGAGTGTCTTGACATCCCAGCGTTCTCTGTCCAGTACCACCCCGAAGCGGCAGCTGGCCCCCACGACAGCCACTACCTCTTCGACAAATTTTTGACCCTAATCGAGGAGAACTAATGCCGAAGCGCCCAGATATCAACTCGGTTCTGGTTATCGGGTCTGGTCCGATTGTCATCGGTCAGGCTTGCGAGTTTGACTACTCCGGAACTCAAGCTTGCAGGGTGCTCCAGGAAGAGGGCATCAGGGTGATTTTGATCAACTCAAATCCGGCAACAATCATGACCGACCCCGACTTTGCAGATGCCACCTACGTAGAGCCAATTACCCCCGAGGTGATCGAGTCGATAATCGAAAAGGAGAAGCCAGACGCAATCCTGCCGACTCTGGGTGGTCAAACAGCCCTAAACGCTGCAATGGCACTCTACGAGCGTGGATCACTCGAGAAGTATGGCGTCGAGCTAATCGGGGCAAACGTCGATGCCATCAGGGCTGGAGAGGATAGGCAGGAGTTCAAGAATCTTGTGCTAGCCGCTGGTGCTGATGTTGCCCGCAGTGCGATAGCTCACAGCATTGAGGATTGCCTTGAGGTTGCGGCTGAGTTTGGCTATCCGCTGGTTGTGAGGCCGAGCTTCACAATGGGAGGTCTTGGATCAGGCTTCGCCTATGACGAGAAGGACCTGAGGCGGATTGCTGGAGCTGGCATCCAGGCCTCTCCAACCTCAGAGGTGCTGCTTGAAGAATCGATCCTGGGTTGGAAAGAGTACGAGCTCGAGCTCATGCGAGACAAAAACGACAACACTGTGGTCGTCTGCTCTATCGAGAACTTTGATCCTGTGGGTGTCCACACCGGTGACTCAATTACCGTGGCACCTGCGATGACGCTAACCGATCGCGAGTATCAAAATCTCAGGGACATCGGCATCCAGATCATCAGGGATGTTGGCGTTGACACTGGTGGCTGCAACATCCAGTTTGCGGTTGACCCGGCTGACGGCAGGGTCATTGTCATTGAGATGAACCCCAGGGTTTCAAGATCCTCGGCACTGGCATCAAAGGCAACTGGGTTCCCGATTGCCAAGATCGCGGCAAAACTCGCCATCGGTTACACACTCGATGAGATTCCAAACGATATAACCAAGGTCACCCCTGCCAGCTTTGAGCCAACTCTCGATTACATCGTCGTAAAAGCGCCTCGTTTTGCCTTCGAGAAATTCCCGGCCGCGGACCCAACCCTCACCACAACTATGAAGAGTGTGGGAGAGGCGATGGCAATTGGCCGAAATTTCACACAAGCACTTCAAAAAGCACTTAGGTCGCTAGAAAAGCGCGGCAGCTCTTTCCACTGGGACGTCAGTGACCAAACCAAAGATGAACTACTTGAGCTGATTGCAACCCCAACCGATAAGCGGGTCGTTCAGGTCCAACAAGCACTGAGGCTGGGCGCAACAGCTGAAGAGGTGTTTGAACGGACCAAGATTGACCCTTGGTTTATTGATCAAATCGTTCTCATAAATGAGGTTGCACAGTGGGTTTCCTCACTTGAGAGTCTCGATGCGGCCTCGCTCAGAAAAGCGAAGAAGCACGGGTTCAGCGACAGCCAGCTTGCGCAGCTAAGGGGTGTAAGTGAAGAGGAGATCAGGGCCAAGCGCTACGCGGAGGATGTCAGGCCGGTCTTCAAGACCGTTGACACCTGTGCGGGGGAGTTCCCTGCGCTCACCCCTTACCACTACAGCAGCTACGACCAGGTCACCGAGGTTGTGCCATCGAATAGACAAAAGGTTGTAATCCTCGGCAGCGGCCCGAACCGTATCGGCCAGGGAGTTGAGTTCGATTACTCCTGCGTTCACGCTGCCTTTGCATTGCGTGATGCTGGTATCGAGACAATCATGGTCAATTGCAATCCCGAGACCGTATCTACTGACTACGACACCTCGGACAGGCTCTATTTTGAGCCCCTCACCCTAGAAGATGTGCTCGAGGTTATCCACGCTGAAAGCCAGTCAGGGGAGCTGCTGGGTGTGATGGTGCAGCTAGGGGGACAGACTGCCCTGGGGCTTGCTAACGGTCTCGAGGCCGCTGGTGTGCCAATTCTTGGCACCACCCCTGAGGCGATTGACAAGGCTGAGGAGCGCGGGGCGTTCCAGAGAATTCTTGACGATGCCGGTCTTATCTCCCCTGCAAACGGAACCGCGACTAACTTGGCTGAATCGGTGGAGATCGCGAAGCGAATCGGATACCCGGTCCTGGTAAGGCCGTCGTTTGTGCTGGGCGGTAGGGGCATGGAGATCGTCTACGACGAAAAGAGCCTTGAGGGCTACTTTGACCGCATTGCCGAGCACGCCCTTGTCGATGAAACACATCCACTCTTGGTGGACCACTTCTTAGACGATGCAATTGAGATTGACATTGATGCCCTCTATGACGGCCAGCGTCTCTATGTGGGTGGCGTCATGGAGCACATCGAAGAAGCGGGGATTCACTCGGGGGACTCGAGCTGCACGCTCCCACCAATTACGCTGAGCGACGCACAAATCGAAAGGGTTGCAGAGGCAACCGAGGCAATCGCAAAGGGTCTCGGGGTCAAAGGGCTGATTAACGTTCAGTTTGCCCTTGCATCTGATGTGCTCTACGTTCTCGAGGCAAACCCTAGGGCCTCCAGGACAGTGCCGTTCGTTTCAAAGGCACTGGGTATTACCCTTGCCAAAGCCGCCTCGCTTGTGATGATCGGCAGGAGCATTGATGACCTAATCAAAGACGGCCATCTCCCAGCCGCGGATGGTAAGCACCTTCCAAGTGGCACTCCAGTCTCTGTAAAGGAGGCTGTGCTGCCGTTCAAACGCTTTGCCACCAAAGATGGTCGCTACGTGGATAGCTTGCTAGGTCCTGAGATGCGCTCGACCGGAGAGGTAATGGGAATCGATAGGACTTTCCCTGCTGCCTTCGCAAAAAGCCAGGCAGGAGCAGGTTCAGCGCTTCCGCTGTCTGGGTCAGTGTTTGTATCCGTCGCAGATAGAGACAAACCGCAAATCATCCTTCCAGTGGCACGACTCTCACAGATGGGTTATCGCATCCTTGCAACCGAGGGAACGGCGAGAATGCTCGAGAGACATGGAATTCAAGCCGAGACCGTTATCAAGCACTCAAAGGCGACCGAGGGGCAAAGGTCTATTGTGCAAATGATTACCGACGGAGAAGTAGACGTGGTGGTAAACACACCTTCTGGCGCCTTTGCCAGGGTCGATGGCTATGAGATCAGGGCTGCAACCACTGCCGCCGATAAGCCAATTTTCACTACGGCTGCTCAGCTAAGCGCTGCTATTGGGTCCTTTGAGGTAATACGGCAGGGCAAGTTCGACGTAACCCCACTGCAGGAGCATGCGGCAAACAGAAGGGCCTTGTTGGATGCCTAAATACCTCGAGAAACTCGCTGCAGCGCGGACTGAGTATGGAGCGCTTTGCCTTGGTATCGACCCTGCAGAGCAGACTCTTGTTGACTGGGGTCTACCTGATTCGCCCTATGGCCTGAGAGAGTTCGCCTTTGCACTGATCGAAGCAGCGGAGGGTCGTGTTGGAATCTTGAAGCCTCAGGTGGCATTCTTCGAGCGTTTTGGGGGAGCGGGCCTAAGTGCCCTTGAAGAGGTGCTTCAGGCAGCAAGAGACGCAGACTTCGTTGTCATAGCCGATGCTAAGCGCGGTGATGTTGGTTCAACCATGTTGGGCTACGCCCAGGCTTTTTTCGGAGACGACTCACCACTTCGCTCGGACGCTCTTACCGTATCTCCCTACCTTGGGCCTACTTCCTTGGCCGAGACCCTTGGTTACGCGGAAGACGTTGGGGCGGGCTTGTTTGTTTTAGCAGCCACCTCAAACCCCGAGGCTAAACAGCTTCAGACTGCCAAGATTGGTAAAGGAACAGTCGCAGCAAAGGTTGTCGAGCAGGCTAAGAAGCTCGGTCCCAGCTGCGGAGTGGTCATAGGAGCTACCCAAGACCTAAAACAGTTCGGTCTGGAGACAGTTTTGGAGTCTGACATTGGTATTCCAATACTTGCACCCGGGTTTGGGCATCAGGGAGCCTCGCTCGGGGATGTAGATCAAATATTTGGAAAGAGCGCGAAGAGGGTCATCTGTAACGTTTCGCGAGCCGCGACAGAAGCGGGGCCTCACGAGATCATTCGCTCAATCGAGCAGCTAAAGTCGCAGTTATGAGCTTGGTTGTGTTGGTTGGTCCTGCCGGTGTCGGCAAGGGCTCGCTTGTGAAGCAGATCCTCGCCAAACATGAGGATTTCATGCTGTCTGTCTCTGCCACGACCAGAGCACCTCGACAGGGAGAGAAAGACGGTATTCAGTATCACTTCGTCAGTCGCGAGAGATTCGAAGAGATGATCGCTGGCAATCAATTACTTGAACATGCCACAGTTCACGGAGAGCACCTCTATGGAACCCCAAGAGCAGAGCTGGAAAGAGCGAGTTCCCTTGGGAAGCACCTGATTCTTGAAATTGACCTGCAGGGCGCGAGGCAGATCCGCGAGCACGAGCCAGAAGCTATCCAGATCTTCGTTCATCCACCTTCATGGGAAGAACTCGAGCGCAGGCTGCGCGATAGGGCGACCGAGACAGAATCGGAAATTCAAACTAGACTTGCTACAGCCCGCTCGGAAATAGCTGCCGCGGGGGAGTTTGAACACCAGGTCACCAACGACAATCTCTCAGAGTGTGCAGAGGAAATCGTTATGACAGTTAGAGGAAGAGACAGATGACGCAGGCCGAAGGCATTATTGCCCCACCAATTGACGAACTTCTAGAGAAGGTCGGCTCCAACTACGAGCTAGTGATCTTTGCATCTAAGAGGGCACGTCAGATCAACGAGTACTACTCTGCACTGCACGAGGGATCGCTTTTCAACTACGTTGGCCCCCTTGTCGATTCTTCAATTGACGACAAAGCGCTCTCCATCGCCCTCCACGAGCTACACCAGGGCAAGCTAACAAAGAAGACCGACTAGTAGCCCAAATTGCGAATTCTGCTTGGCATCACCGGCGGAATAGCTGCCTATAAGGCCGCTGGCCTGCTCCGGGCTATGTCGGAACTCGGGCATGACGTAACCGCGCTGCCAACGCAAAATGCCCTCCGCTTCATAGGCGAGGCAACGCTCGAAGCTCTAAGCGGAAAGAATATTGACCCAGAACTATACGGTGATGTCGCGAGCGTCAGGCACGTCCAACTCGGCCAAGAGGCCGACCTGATAGTCATTGCACCCGCAACTGCAGCTTTCTTGGGGCGATACGCGGCCGGTATTGCTGATGATCTCCTTCTCAATGCGCTACTGGCGTCAACGGCACCGGTAGTTGTGGTGCCAGCAATGCACACCGAGATGTGGCAGAACCAGGCGACCATTGAAAACGTAGAGACCCTGCGCTCCCGAGGTATCAGGGTTATGCAGCCGGCATCTGGCCGCCTCACAGGCGATGACACAGGACCCGGCAGGCTTCCTGAGGTTGAAGAGATCATTGACTTCCTTTTTGCGGCAAGCCCACTGACCGGCAAGACCGTCACGGTAACAGCTGGAGGAACCAGAGAGCGCATCGACGATGTCAGGTTTAT
>JBMUBK010000011.1:0-21677 GCA_049457355.1 Aquiluna sp. | reverse complement strand
TGAAATTATTGAAATTGAAGGCAAAAGAAGTAATCAAAAGCGGCGCAACAGAAACTAGCAGCAGTGGCAGCTTTATGAGCCTGAGCTGCTGCCATGCGGTTGCTCCATCGATGCGAGCCGACTCCATCAAATCCGAAGGTATTGACTGCAAAGCGCCTGTTGTGATCAAGAACATGTAGGGGAAGCCGAGCCAGAGGTTTACCAGCAAGATAGATATCTTCACCAGGAACTCGTCTGTGAGCCAGGGTATCTCCGCCCCTCCAAACAGCACCACATTTATAAACCCGTAGTCCTTGTTGTAGAGCGCTCGCCAAACAAAGGCGGAAAGAAAGCCTGGGAAGGCATATGGCAGAACCATTGCAACCCGGTACCAACGCTGACCACGAAGCTTTGCATCGTTGAAAAGTAGGGCCAGGCCTAAACCGAGAATAAAGGTTGAGAGAACGGAAATAATCGCAAAGGCAAAGGTCCAGATCGTCACCCTGACAAGTGGCTCGCGAATACCGGGGTCCGTAACCGCTCGTTCGAAGTTAAGAAGTCCAACCTCGACCCTCCAACCTGGGGCAAGCTCTTCACCATCTGCGCTGCGATAACTGCCCTCTCCCGAATCTGTGAAAAGCTTCCCGTCCTCGACTCGCGTCATGGTGTCAGCCACCGCGTCGTAATCAAGCCTTGGCCCAAACACAACAGCCTGGGAGGCGTCTGGGGTCATGAGGAAGTATGAGTCGGGGTCATCGCTCAGATAAAGCTTGGCCCTTACCACGTCTTCCTGAATTGCGGCGATTTCTCTGAAGGGAAGCTCGGTGTAGCCCTCGGCGGCAGTGGCCTTGCCAAATGAGTTGAATTCAGTTGGAGTGACCTGCTGAAGAACCTCGCCATCCGCAGCAACCTTGACCTGCATGGCGCCCGCATCATCAGTGAGGGTCACAAGAAAGTTCAGCTCGCCAGCATCATCGGTCACCACAGTCAGTGGGTATACCGGCTCACCAGCAATTCGTGTTTGCCCGTTGAGCAAGAGCGCATTGATCGCGTCGTCTTTGTCGCTGTTGTGCATCGAACCGTAATTGGTAAATGCGATGTAGCCCGAGTAGCCAACCACATAGACCTGAAAAACGGCCATGAAAATGAGTCCAGGAGCCAGGTATTTGGCAGGAAGCCTTCCGCGCCGTAGGTAAACCCAATTCACAATCAGTGTCGCGACAGCCACAATTCCGGCAAAGAGGTAGTCCTCATTGCCAATCAGGATCATGATGGCAAAAACCATGGCCGCAGACATCAGTCCCAGCAGAACAATCTTCACCAAGGTTCCAAATAGTGAAGGCGTTCCACCGTCATTTAGCGCGGTGTTGGACTTGGTTCTGCCCTTGGGCAGTTGCCAAGTTGGTCCACGGGTCTCTGTGCTCAAAACGATCCTGCTCTAATCAGAGAAAAAGGGGGCGTCCTTTGTCGGACGCCCCCTTTCTCAGATGATGTTGCTAGTTAGCCAGCGATAGCGGCGTTGATCTCATCGATCATCTTCTGCCAACCCTCGGCAGCGCTGATCTTGCCAGTCATGATGGCAGCCTCGGTTGAACCCCATGAGGCCCAAACGCTACCCATTTCTGGAATCGATGGCATTGGAGCGGCGTTCACACCAGCGGCACCAAAGCCAGCAGTGATCTTGTCGCCCGATGCGGCCTCGAAGGCACCCTTGTGTGCAGGGATACGTCCACCGATCTCGTAGATCTCGGTCTGTGCGGCCTCGCTACCGATGTACTCACCTAGGAACTTGTTCACATACAGTGGGTCATCAGTCTGGCTGGATACGTAGAAGCCACGAGCTCCCATGAACTGGGAAGCAGTCTCGCCACCAACCGAAGGCAGTGAGTAGATGGCATAGCCGTCCTCACCCAGACCCTCAGCAATTGATGGTGCGGCCCATGGACCGGTGATCCAGCAAGCAAGCTCGCCGGACTTCATCTCGGCCTCAACGGTTCCGTAGTCCTTGAAGGAGAAGACATCTCCGTTGGCAGCTAGCCAGTCAGCGAATGCGAAACCGCCCTCGCCTCCCATGCCTAGCTCAGAGGTGTAGGAGCCGTCAGCGTTCTGAACGAACACTGGAGCACCAAACGAAGTCTGGATGTAGTACATGTGGTAGGGGTCACCAGAGTCTTCGCCCATGGCTACCTCAACACCTGCTGCTACGACCTCATCCCAGGTTGCTGGCTGCGATGGGACCATCGAGCTGTTGCAAACCAGGGCGATGTTCTCAACACCGAATGGAAGTCCATACAGTGCTCCGTCGTAAGAGAAGGCAGAAACAGCGTTCTCACGGAAGTCAGCGAGCGCGGCACCAAGCTCAACAGGTGCAACAACACCGGCAGCGACTAGCTGGCCAGTCCAGTCGTGAGCACCGGCCAGGATGTCTGGGCCCTCACCTGTTGGGATTGCTGTGATTGCCTCGTCGCGAATTGATCCGAAGTCCTTGATTACGAGCTCGACAGCGATGCCGGTGTCAGCTTCGAACTGGGCGGCAACTCCCTCAAGGGACTTAGCAACCATGTCGTCAGCCCAAACAGTTAGTGTCTCGATGTCTGGAGTGTCCTCGGCAGGAGCCTCGGTCGCGGTTGCGGTAGCGGATGCGGTTGGCTCAGCCTCTTCGGCTGCACAACCAGATAGAACTAGCGCTGAAACTGCGGCGACTGCGCCGACAGCAAACAGGCTGCGCTTAGTGGTTTTCAATAGAGCACCTTTCAGTACCTGAAACGGAAATAGATTTGCCTGCAACGGCAAGCTCTTATAGTTCACTCCTAGCGAAAGTGTGACGCAAACTTGTAAGCGTTTACAACGATAACAACTGGGTAACAAACGGCTTTTTACACCCAGTCTTAGGGGAATTCTGTAATCGTTTACAGATGCTCAAATACTGACCAAAAGCCAGTTTTTCGAGGTTTTTCAGTCGATTTTCATAATCAGGCTTTTGTGAGTTCTAAGCCATACAATTTCGCCCATGACCCCTGCTAACGCAGCTTCCTCTGCGCCCGGAAAATGGTGGCGCAACGCAGTTATCTACCAGATTTATCCTCGAAGCTTCGCCGATGGAAACGGCGATGGCATGGGAGACCTTAGGGGAGTTGAGGCCAGGCTTGAGAGCCTCAAGGAGCTTGGCGTGGATGCCATTTGGTTCTCCCCCTTTATGACCTCACCTCAAAAGGACGCAGGTTACGACGTTAGTAACTACACCGACATTGACCCGCTTTTTGGAACCTTGGAGGACTTCGACGCCGTTCTAACTAAGGCTCACAGCCTGGGTTTGCGTGTGATCGTTGACCTGGTTCCAAACCACTCCTCCAGCGAACACCCTTTGTTCGAGGCTGCTCTGGCCGCAGGTCCTGGTTCTGTTGAGCGCAGCTTTTATCACTTCGCTGACGGACAAGGTGACAATGGTGACGAGCCGCCCAACAACTGGCAGTCGGTCTTCGGGGGTCCGAGCTGGACCCGAGTCGAGGATGGCCAGTGGTATCTCCACATCTTTGATTCCTCGCAACCAGATTTCAACTGGGATAACCCCGAGGTCGAAAAGTTCTTTCATCGAGTTTTGCGGTTTTGGCTAGATCGCGGCGTTGATGGCTTCAGGGTGGATGTCGCACACGCGCTCATTAAGGAGCCCGGGCTCCCCGATGTCGAGGAGCTTACGAGCTCCATGACCGGTAGCGACGACCAGCCCAAAGAGGACAAGCCTCACCCGCACTGGGGTCAGGAGGGTGTCCATGAAATCATTCGCGGTTTCCGCAAGGTAATTGACGAGTATCACGACCGCGCAATGGCAGCCGAGGCTTGGATCTTGCCGCTGAGCAAGATGGCCAAGTGGGTCAGGGAAGACGAGTACCACCAAGCCTTCAACTTCGAATACCTCGCAACACAGTGGGAGGCGACAAGGCTCAAGGATGTTGTGGACGAGTCGCTGCGGGAATTCGGCGCGGTCGGGGCTCCAAGTACTTGGGTGCTTTCCAATCACGATGTCATCCGGCACGTCACCAGGCTGTCCTATGAAGAGATTCCTAAGCAGGGCGACGGCATTGGCCCCGACTATCCGCAGCCAGACGAGGCTAAAGGTCAGAGAATCGGCCGCGCCGCAAGCGCCTTCATGCTAGGGCTGCCCGGTAGCAGCTACCTCTACCAGGGTGAAGAGCTTGGCCTTCCCGAGCACACCACCCTGGAGGAGAAGTACCGTCAGGACCCAACCTTCTTTAGGACAAAGGGAGAAAGAGTCGGCAGGGATGGCTGCAGGGTTCCAATCCCCTGGGAGGCGAACTCGCCAGCGTTTGGTTTCAGCTCAACCGGAAAAAGCTGGCTGCCGCAACCGGAAAACTATCGCCGCTACAGCAGGGACCAGCAGCAGGGGGTGCCAGGTAGCACATTAGAGCTCTACAAGCGCCTACTAAGTGTGCGAAAGGCTCACGCCATGGGAGATGGTCAACTCGAGTGGGTTGAGAATCTCTGCACCGAGTCGACTCTTGCCTACAAGAACAACTCGGTAATGGTGGTGGCCAACTTTGGACCTGACTCACTTGCCTTGCCTGCCGGAGAGGTTCTTGTGACTACCCAGCATGACCTGAATGTGGAGGGAGTGTTGGAGCACGACCAGGTGGCCTGGATTAAGCTCTAGCAATGGCACTTCACGAGCCGAGTAAAGGCTCCCAGTGGTGGCGATCTGGCGTCATCTACCAGATCTATCCGCGCAGTTTTCTTGATTCAAACGGCGATGGCATGGGCGACCTCCCCGGAATCACAAAGGGTCTACCAGCACTCAAAGAGCTGGGTGTGGATGCAGTTTGGCTCTCTCCTTTTTACAGCTCCCCTCAGAACGATGCGGGCTACGACGTCAGCAACTATGTCGATGTGGATCCAATTTTTGGGACCTTAGAGGACTTCGATTTACTCCTCGACTCCGCTCACAAGCTAGGGCTGAGGGTCATGATTGATCTTGTACCAAACCACAGCTCCGATCAGCACGAGTGGTTCCAAAGGGCCTTGAACTCCCCCAAAGGCTCTCCTGAGAGAAACTTCTACCACTTCAAGGACGGCAAGGGAGAAAACGGGGAGCTGCCACCAAATAACTGGGTATCTATGTTTGGAGGCCCCGCTTGGACCAGAGTCAAAGACGGTCAGTGGTACTGCCACCTCTTTGACTCATCGCAACCGGATTTGAACTGGTCTAACCCTGAGGTTAGAAGTGAGTTCGAGAAGATACTCAGGTTCTGGCTCGATAGAGGCGTTGACGGCTTCCGGGTTGACCAGCCGCATGCAATGGCAAAGGCCGCGGGCTTGCCCGATCACCCCTATGTCGATCAGGCGGGTGCCGGGTTCATTGAGGGGCGCGAGGCTCCTCCGATGTGGTTCCAGGACGAGGTTCACGACATCTTCCGTCGCTGGAGAGCGATACTCGATGAATACCCGGGCGAGAGGGCGATGTGTGGCGAGGCATATGTCCTGCCGCTGAGCCTGATGGCCAAGTGGGTTAGACCCGATGAGTTCCATCAGACCTTCAATTTCCGTTTCCTAGATGCCGGTTGGGACAAAGAGGCCTTGGTCTCAGCAATAAACGAGAGCTTTGATGCCTTCGACTCGGTGGGCGCTCCCAGCACCTGGGTCCTCTCCAATCACGACGTCATTCGCCACGCCTCAAGGTTTGGTGGTAACTATGGAAGAGCCACCGCCTCAGATGGGATTGGTCCAGATAACCCCCAGCCTGACAACGAACTGGGACTTAAGAGAGCTCGGGGTGCAACGCTATTCATGCTTGGTCTGCCCGGAGCTAGCTACCTCTATCAGGGTGAGGAGCTTGGACTGCCCGAGCACACCACCATCGACCCAAAGCATCGCCAAGACCCAACGTTCGAGAGAACAGGTGGTGTGCGGGTAGGTCGAGACGGCTGCAGGGTGCCGCTGCCTTGGGAAGAGGGCCAGCCTTCAAATGGCTTCTCCTCTGCAGCTGGCTGGCTTCCACAACCCAGCAGTTACGCGGAGTTATCTCGAAAAACCCAGGAGGGAAGAGCCGGTTCAACTCTTGAGCTCTACCGCACTGCTCTAAAGCTTCGCAAAGAGCTTGCCCTTGGCGAGGGAAGCTTCGACTGGATCAGCCTCGGTGATGTTCTGAGCTACCAAAACGGAGAGCTGACAATTAGCCACAACTTTGGCACTGAACCTCAAAAGCTAGCTGGTGACGTCTTGATTCGATCGGGAAATGAAGACGGTCCGCTTCGACCCGGCGAGACTGCCTGGACCCGCTAGTCCGCGAAGTCTTTTCTTGGCCACCAGAACTTCTTGCCAGTAACAAAGGCAAGAGCCGGGACGATGATTGTCCTGACCAACAAAGTGTCCAGTAGCACTCCGATGCCGACGATTGTTCCAACCTGAGCCAGGGCAATCAGGGGCAAGACGCCCAACACCGTGAACACGGCAGCAAGCAAAATACCCGCTGATGTAATGACACCGCCAGTCGCACCCAAAGCCTTCCTCATTCCAGCCCTGGTACCGATGGTTCTGGCCTCCTCTTGAGCTCTTGTCACGAGGAAGATGCTGTAGTCAACACCCAGAGCCACCAGGAACAAGAAGGCCAAAATCAGCACTGTCAGATCAAGAGCTGGGAACCCAAAGACAAACTGGAAGATCAGCCAGCTCGCCCCGAGCGCCGAGAAGAATGAACCAACAACTGCAACCATCAGGAAGATTGGTGCGGCAAGTGATCGAAGCAGCAGAATCAAGATCAGGAATACCGAGACCAAAATCAGTGGCACAAGCAATGCCTGATCCCTAGCCGTTGCATCTGTCACATCCAGTGTCGAGGCATCCTGTCCTCCCACGAGCGCAGTGGCACCTTCGGGCAGCGAGTCAAGTGAAGTCCTGAGATCGCGGATTACTTGCAGAGCAGCTGTCGACTCAGGATCTGCGTCAAGCACCAGCCTCAGCTCTGAGTAGTTTCCGTCACTTTGTCCATCAGAAATCTCAACTACTCCAGGAATATCAACTAGCTCCCTGGCCTGGTCGACATACTCTGTTTCAACGACAACGAAGGTAGGGGTTGCGCTTCCTGCAGGGAAAGCGTCTGCTAGCACCTCTTGACCTAAAACCGCCTCTGGCTTCTCGATGAAGATCTCGGTTGCGCTCAGTCCGTTCTTGATGCCCAGCCCGCCAGAGGCCAGGCCACCTAGAATCGCAACACCAATTGCGGCAACTGCCAGCGGCTTCTTGGACACGGCATTGCCAAGCTTTGACCAAATTGACTTCTCGTAGGGGTTCTTTCCGCCTACCCTCGGCACGAACGGCCAGAAGATCCAACGACCGAAGACCACTAGGGCCGATGGCAACACAAGGAGGCCTGCGACCATGGCAACCACAATTCCAACAGCGGAAACCAGCCCCAGAACCTGTCTGCCCTCAATTTCCGCAAGCAGCAGGAGTGCAAGTGCGACTGCAACGGTCGAGCCAGATGCCAAGATCGCAGGCCCAGCTCCACGAATTGCAACTCGCATTGCCTCGCGACGGTCTTCAAAGTTCAACAGCTCCTCGCGATAGCGAGCGATCAGAAGCAGTGCGTAGTTTGTTGCCGCACCAAAAACCAAGACCGACAAGATGCCAGTTACCGAGCCATCGGGCACGAAGCCCAAGAAGTCTGCGACTCTGCGCGCGATGATTCCCGCCATGCCGTCGGCCGTGCCGACGACAGCGAGCGGAATCAGCCATAGCACCGGAGAGCGATATGTGACCAAGAGCAGCACCGCAACAACGCCGGCAGTAAAAGCTAGGAGAAGAAAGTCAGCGCCTTCAAAAATCGAACCAACGTCTTTGATGAAGGCCTCGGGCCCTGTTACATAGACATTCAAACCGCCCGGCATTGACTCGGGAGCCAGCTCACGCATCGTCTCCACGCGCTCGGTGGTGAGTTCAAAATCATCGGTGGCATCGAGTGGGACAGTGATGAGCGCAGTGGTGCCGTCTTCGGAGATGGCGGCCGGAGGCACGAAAGGCTCTCCCATGACCTCGGCATTCGAAAACTCCAAAAACTTCTCGTTGGCTCCGCCCGCCGGCATCATCTTCTGAGGATCAAATGCTCCCTGAATCCACTCGAGTTGGGTCTCGGTGAACTCCGTCTCAGAGAAATAGACAATGAAGGCAGCCGAGCCCTCGACAACATCGAAGTTCTCCTGAATCTTTGCGACCTGAACGCTCTCCGCGCTATCGGGAAGTCCGTTGGTCGGAGTGGTCTCGGTGGCCTCAAGTGGGAGGCCAACAAAAGCAAAGACGGCAAACCCCAGTGCTACCAACATGTTTAGTGGTGCGGTGGTTTTTCCTGTTAGGTAACGAAGCAGCGCGTTCATGATTCTCCAGTTCTACGGAAAGACTCAACAGCCCAGAAAGAAATAAAGTTCCGAAAACTCTCCCTCAGATTGGGGAGTTGGTGGCAAGTGAGGGATTCGAACCCCCGTAGGCATACACCAGCTGATTTACAGTCAGATCCCTTTGGCCGCTTGGGTAACTTGCCGTGCGCTAGGCGCAATCAGAAAGACTACCCGATTTTGGAATTGTAAAGTAGCGGTAAAAGCCATAACCGTTTACAGTTTTTTACATGGTCGGCATTGTTGAGGTAGCTCAGCGCGCCGGAGTCTCTACAGCAACGGTCTCTCGCGCCCTAAATGGAAAATCCCACGTTTCCGCAAGAGCGCGCGAGAGGGTATTGAAGGCCGCTCAAGAGCTGGGGTACGTGGCATCATCATCCGCCTACACCCTCGCCACCGGTCGCTCTAAGAACATTGGCGTTGTGATGCCTTTTGCCGCTACCTGGTTCTTTTCAACGGTGCTCGAGGGCGCGGCCAATGCTCTGGTGAATCGTGGCTACGACGTGACCCTCTATAACCTCTCAGGCGGCTCCGGCCACCGAAAGCGTGTCTTTGAGGACCTTGTCCTGAGAAAGCGAGTGGACGGGGTATTAACCGTTGCGCTCAAGGTTTCCGATGAGGAGCTCAAGCGACTAACCGACCTCAAAAAGCCAATTGTTGGAATAGGTGGTCCAATTCCAGGTGCTAGGTCAATCAGCATCGACGACGAGGGGGCAGGAAGGCTAGCCACCCAGCACCTAATCTCTCTCGGCCACACCAAGATCGGAATGATCTCGGGAAACCCAGCGAGTGAGATGGATTTTCACCAGCCCTACCTCCGTAAAACCGGATATCACGAGGCGTTACTGGATGCAAACCTTGACTTTGTTCCGCAGTGGATGGCAGAGGCAGACTTCACAGTCGCCGGCGGCTACCACGCCGCCAAGCAGATGCTTGGTGACCCGCGAAGCGCCCCAACCGCAATCTTCTGCGCAAGTGACGAGATGGGCTATGGCGCAATCCAGGCAGCCAGAGACCTGGGTCTCAGAGTCCCCCAGGACATCTCCGTAATCGGACTCGATGGCCACCCCCTAGGAATGTTCTATGGACTTTCGACTATTGACCAGAAGACCGCTGAGCAGGGTGAATTTGGGGCCAACTGGATCGTCGACATCCTCGAGTCTGGTGATGTCAAGCAACTTGCAAACATCGAGCAGCTCACCACCTGGCCTATCGACCTAACGGTGCGCTCCTCAACCGCCCGCCAATCAAAGACCTAGGAGAGAAATGGCAGACTCATCATTCGACATCGTCAGCAAGGTTGACCGCCAGGAGACTGACAATGCGCTCAACCAGGCAGCCAAGGAAATTCAGCAGCGCTATGACTTCAAGGGCACAGATGCTGAGATCTCCTGGAGCGGAGAGAGCATCCTCATCAAGGCAAACTCGGAAGAGCGCGCAAAGGCTGCGCTCGATGTCTTCCAGACCAAGCTAATTAAGCGCGGCATCTCTCTAAAGTCGCTGGATTCCTCAGAGCCCCAACCCTCGGGCAAGGAGTTCCGCATCACCTCGACAATGAAAAATGGCATCGATCAGGAAAATGCCAAGAAGATCTCAAAGATCATTCGCGACGAGGGACCCAAGAGTGTAAAGAGCCAAATTCAAGGTGATGAGCTCAGGGTTAGCTCAAAAAGTCGCGATGACCTGCAGCAGCTAATTGCTCTTCTAAGAGGTAAAGACCTCGATGTTGACCTGCAGTTTGTGAACTACCGCTAACCCATAGCTAGGTAGCCGGTGCCACTACCGAGAACCGAGAAATAGGCGGCGTCTGCAAAGTACGCAGCTTCCCCCTGCCTCAGGCTCAGAGACTCTTCTTTTGAGGTTGAGATGACAATCTCACCGGCGACACAGACCGCAATTGCTCGACCCTTTAGGGCAACGTCGATGAGCATGCTTGCCCCGCTCGGCTCAAGGCGATAGAGGCTAAAGTCTTCGGCTGCCAATTGATACTCGGTAAGGCCGCTAGTTAGCTCACGGGTTTCAACCAGTGGCTTCGTAAGCTCGCTAAAGTCCAGCACCTGCATTAGCTCTGGCCTATCAATCGGCTTTTTGGTCAGTCCTCCACGAAGCACGTTGTCTGAAGCTGCCATCACCTCAACTCCCAGACCTGAGAGGTAGGCATGAATGTTGCCCGCAGGAAGGTAAAGCGCCTGGCCTGGTCTGAGTACGACATGGTTCATCAAAAGAGCCACCATTAGCCCCACATCCCCCGGATGCTCCTGGGCAATCCTCTTGAGCAGTCCGCCGTGAGGTCCCAGTGAACTATCTGCCGCAAGGAGCCTCTCCACTTGCTCGCTAGAGGCCTCGAGCGCCCAACTGGTAGCGCCACGAAGTCCCTCGCTCGCAAGGGCCAACAGCCAAGGCGAGAAAGTTGCATCTGCCTCGCTGAGAGCCTCCAGATCTTGCTGAATCGTCGCCACAGGACGAAAACCACAAAGCGCCTCAAACTCGCTAACGGCGACAATGGCCTCGGGCTTGTGGTTGGGGTCGGAGTAACCCGGATAGCCCTCCGCAAAGCGCATGGAAGCATGCTCCCTCGAGGGATGGGCTTGAATTGAAAGCGGAGCGCTAGCCGCGAGGAACTTGACCAGGAACCCAAGGGGTTCGATGCGATCGGCAAGCTCGCCACCGTCTTGGTCTAAGACCTCAGCAGGTGAGGATGGGTGAGTTCCAAACCAAAGCTCTGCCTGCGGCTGGCCATCTGGCTCGGTGCCAAGAAGTTGAGGTATCAGATCAACTGAACCCCACGCATAGCGCTTTGGTGAGTTGGTGAGCTTTAGCAGTGTCACCTGCCCAGACTACCTATCCTCGTCTGGCGCAACTATCACCGACATTGGCCCGGTGGGTGGTGCAGCAGCGTTTAGCTCGCTTCTGCGTGCCCGCTTGGCCCACTGGTCAGCAATGACGCCGGAGATGACGGCAAGAATCACCGGGAAGAAAAAGGCTGTCGAGAGCCCCACGCCCTCGGTAAGCGCCCCCATACCTGCCTTAGCGCCGATTGCCACCGAGGAGTTAAACAGGCTCAACCTACTTACCGCCCATGCGGTTGAAACTCCGGGGATGTGGCCTGCCGCCGAGAAGAACGCGGGTGATGCTGGTGCCAATCCAAGACCTGCGAGCCCCCACAAAATTGAGGCAGTAATCAACCCCAAAATCGTATTGAAGCTGCTAATCGCAGAGGCACTTAGAGCCGCTAGTGCAAGGGCTGCTGCTGCCAGGAATGCTCCCCTCGAAGCGATGGTGTGAGGGTGGTACTTCTCAGCAAGTCTGGTCATCGAGAGCCGGCCGACAATCATGCCAATCATGAAGACCCCAAAGGGTATAGACCTCAGAGCCACATCAACATTTAGGACATCGCGAGCAAATACCGCCGCCCAGTCGATGACGGCGACCTCCGGGTAGATTGCGGCAAAGAGCCCGATTGCTAGGAACCAAAGCTGCGAGGGCATTTGGTAGAACTTGCGCTTGACAACCCCCGCCTTCTCCTCGACGTGGCCGTCCTCATCAGGGCTCAATAGCCACCGCAGCGTGAATTCAAAGATGATGATGGTGGCTATGGCAACAAGAATCAGAAACAGCTCAAGCGACAAAAAGGTCGTCGAGATTGCTCCCGTAATGGCTGCGCCAACAGCTCCGAGCGACCAGCCTGCGTGCATACGACCGATGATGTTGATGCTGATCTGCTTCTGAAGCAGCACCGCATGCGAGTTCACGCTCACACCCAAAAGCGACATCGAGAAGTTGAAGCAGATGTTCAGAAGCATCCAGAGCGCCGGGTCGTTTGTCCATGCCAAGGAGACCAAGAAGATCATGCCCGCATAGTTGGCAAAGCGAATCAACGGCCTTGACCCAAAGCGCATCATCAGCCTCGATGCAAAAAGCAGGGGAGTTATTGAGCCGATAACGCTAAAGCCAATGATGGTGCCCCAGGTGGCAAAGGAAACCCCCAGCCTGTCAATGTATTCGGGGACCCATGCCACGGAAGCCAGAGCGCCGTGTCCCATCAGGACAAAGGTTGCAAGCAGTCCAATCTGGGCTTTACGGAGCCTTGTGCCAGGCAGCCTCTGCAATTAGCGTCCTTTAGAGATATCGAGCATCTGAGCACGATTATGGAGCTTTAGTCGCTCCCTGCCACTTAGCTGACCGAGGCGTTTTTCTTCGCCATCAACATTGAGCCACCCGGGCCAAGCCATGAAGTCAACTCCGCGCGAGCGCAAGGTCTCCTCAATAGCCTCTTCGCCCGGTTCCGAAGGCGACCACCAGCTGGCTCGATCGGACATCAGATGCCCGATGGTCTCAATGGCATCGGCTTTGGTGTGGCCAATAAGACCAACCGGCCCGCGCTTAATCCAGCCGGTGCAGTAAACGCCTGGGATGTGCGATCCGGTCTGGTCGAGCACCCTGCCCTCTTCGTTCCGAATCACACCCTCAACATCGTCAAATGGAATGCCATCGAGTTCGCTGCCGAAGTAGCCGACCGCTCGATATACGGCCTGAACCTCAAACTCGCGCATCTCGCCTGTTGCCCTAACACGTCCGGTGCCATCAAGCTCCGTGCGCTCAAACCTGATACCCGAAACCTTGCCATCGGTGCCAAGAATTTCCCTAGGGGTCGAGAAGAAGTGGAGGTGAAGCCTGCGCTCCTGGGGTTCTGCGGGGTTCTCCCTGAGATCTTCAAGTGTCTTGACCATCACTCGTATCTGATTGTTCGAATCAATTGCCTCGCGAGAGCCGTCGTCGTATTGGAAGTCTTCGTCATAGACAATCGCCTGCACTCCCTCAACGTGAAGCGCCTCTCTCAGTTCGAGCGGTGAGAACTTGACCTGTGCCGGTCCCCTGCGACCAAAGACGTGGACGTCCGTGACAGGTGATGCCTTCAAACCCTGATAGACGTGATCTGGAATGTCGGTAGATAGCAGGTCGTCTGGGCGCTTCACCAAAATTCTTGCGACATCGAGCGCGACGTTTCCGTTGCCGATAACCGCAACCTCTTTTGCGTCCAGCGGCCACTCAAGCGGAAAATCTGGGTGAGCGTCATACCAATTTACGAAGTCAGCAGCTCCAAAGCTGCCCTCAAGGTCCGCTCCAGGAATGTCCAGATCTGCGTCCTTGATCGCACCGGTTGCAAAGATGACCGCGTTGTAGTGGTGCTTCAGATCATCGAGGGTGATGTCGATACCGTATTTGACGTTCCCGAAGAAGCGAATGTCTCCCCGGTCTAAGACCTCAAACAGGGCCCTGATGATGCCTTTGATTCTTGGGTGGTCTGGAGCCACGCCATACCTGACCAGTCCGTAGGGAGCAGGTAGTAAGTCGAATAGGTCGATTGATACGTCAAAGTCCCGCTCAGCCTTCAAGATGAGGTCTGATGCATAGATACCGGCAGGACCAGCACCAATTACTGCAAGACGTAGCTTGGACATTGTCTCTTTCTAAAAACTAACCTTTGCGGTCAACCACAGCCCTGGCAAAAGCTTCAAGGGCGGACTTCACGCTACCACTGGGTAGTGGCTCAAGTGCATCGACGGCCATGTCTGCCCAGCTGTCGGTGACTTCCTCTGCCTTGGCGATAACCGGGTGGTTCCTGAGCCTTTCGAGGACAGAGGCAATATTAGCCTCGCCAGCGCTTGCGATATCTTTGGCAAGCGCCCTGGAGTCCTCGTCCTCGTAGTCAGCTAGCAATAGTGCTGGCAGGGTGGGAACACCGGCAAGAATGTCAGTTCCCGCAACCTTGCCAGAGTCTTTCTTGGAGGCCCTGATGTCGATTAGGTCATCGGCGAGCTGGAAGGCAATGCCGACCCGCTCTCCATAGAGCCTGAGCGGCTCTTGATATGCATCATCTGCACCTGCAAGCAGTGCCCCCAGCCTTGCCGAGAGCGATATCAGCGACCCAGTCTTGTCCCTAACCACATCGAGGTAGTGCTGGAGCGGATCAGAATCACCGGGTCCGATGGTCTCGTGAAGCTGACCAAGAACTAGCTGCTCAAATACCTGGGCCTGAAGTTGTAGGGCTTCGGTGCCGAGGTGGCTAACGATGTTGGCAGCCCTTGCAAACAGCAGGTCTCCTGTCAAAATCGCAATGTTGTTGCCCCACACAACATGGGCTGCATCCACACCTCTTCTTGTCGAAGCCTCGTCCATGACGTCATCGTGGTAGAGGGTGGCAAGGTGAGTGATTTCCATGACCACTGCGGCGTCCATCACGTCGGAGTTTGTCCCCGATCCAAGGTGCGATGTGAGCAGCACCAGTAGTGGCCTGAGCCTCTTACCGCCAGCTTTCGCAAGGTGATTCGACATCGAGTCAACGACCGAGTCAGTCTTTGCGGTTGCCTCCTGAATGCGAGTCTCCACAACCTTCAGATCGGTTTCGATCTGCTTCAAAAGCTTGCTATCGCCGAGCTTTTGGAACTGTGGGGGTAGGAGAGCCATCAGTTTCTAAACCCCGTGTGAATAGCAACAATTCCGAAAGTCAGGTTTCGATATGAAACATCACTAAAACCTGCGTTTCGGATGTCCTGAGCCAGCTCTTCCTGAGATGGCCAGGCCTCGATTGAATCGGCTAGGTAGCTGTAGGCCTCGGGGTTCTTGCTGAGCAGCCTGGCAACAATAGGCAAAACGTTTCTCAGGTACCAGCGGTAGAGAGTCCCGAGTAACCCTCGAACCTTGGAAAACTCGCAGATAACTAGCCTGCCTCCCGGCAGCAGCACCCGATGAAACTCACCTAGCGCGACCTTGTGGTCCTGAACGTTTCTAAGACCAAAGGACATCGTGACCGCATGAAACTCTGGCTTTTTGAAAGGCAGCTTCATGGCATCGGCAAAAACGAACTCTAGGTCGGGGTACCGCTTCTTCCCCTGAGCAATCATGCCCTGAGAGAAGTCAGCCGCCACTACCTCAGCGCCTGGAACCCTAAGTGCCATGGAGGAGGTTCCCGTGCCGGCGGCGATATCTAGGATTCGCTCACCGCTTTTTGGTGCCACAGCAACCTTCAGCGAGCGCCGCCAGAGCCGGGATTGATACATAGACAAAAGGTCGTTGGTCTTGTCATAGGCCGAGGCGACCTCATCAAACATCGCGGAAACGCTGCTTGGATCTTTTCCTAAATCGGCCCTGGTCACCCGCCAAGTCTAATCGGGCTAGGAATCGCCTCTGCCCTGGGTGGCGAGGGTATAAACCACTAGCCCAACCGACCCGAACATCAGTGCCACCACCAGCGGAGTCGTCGCATTCATGAACCTATCCGCAGGCGTCATGGTTGTGATCTGAATCTCGTCCAGGTTCAGCGGCTCCGCAGCATTTGGATCGACCTGACCGTTTACAACTACCGGGGGTATGACCTGCTCAATCTCATCGCCCTCGCGATACAGGTCGTCCTCGCTATCATCTGCCAGGGCTGGTCCAGCGAGCAGCATCGCACCCATCAGGACAACACCTGCAATTCTTCGCAACAAAAGCCTCCGCTTAGACTGAATAGGAATAAAAAGCCTAAAAGCTGTTGCTCTATTCTTTCTGCACTCTCAGAGAACTGGAAGCTAGGAATCAAATTGACCCTCAAGGTTCACATTAGGCAAGCGGCCGTGCCTGAGGTTCTTGAGCTAGCTGGTGCCAATGTCTTTTTGCATGAGGGCAAGCTCATCATCGGCTACGGAGTCGCTAAACGACTGGCCGCCAAGGGCGATGGCCGGATTCAAGAGCTATCTGCAAAGTGGCAAGAGCTCGTGGACTCCAGCGACATCCAAGATGAGGTATCGGTTCCCGGAACCGGCCTAATTGGCCTTAGCTCAATAACCTTTTCACCAAAGAGCAGCGCCGAATCCGTAATTATCGTGCCCGCCAGAACGCTTGTCATCCAGGAGGGCCACTGCTACGAGGTCGTCGTAGACGGCGATGAGAGCTACGACAAGGGCAACGCACCAGCCGGCAATTTCGCAGAGGGTCTACAAAGCTCGGCGGGCTTTCGGGCTTCGGTTGAAAAGGCCATAGCCAAAATCAGCGCGGGAAGCCTGGAGAAGGTTGTGCTCGCAAGAGACCTCGTGCTCGAAACTCTTGAACCGGTCGAGCTGGAAGCGGCACTGCTAAGGCTCCACCAGCGCTATCCCCACTGCTGGACCTACAAAGTTGAGGCTGTCTTTGGAGCTTCCCCCGAGCTGCTAATTCGCTCCGAGGGCGGAGAGGTTTCGGCAAGGGTGCTTGCAGGCACTGCCGGCAGGGGAACTGACCCAGATGTTGATCGCGCGATTGCTGACGGCCTCTCTCATTCGCTCAAGAACAAGCATGAGCATGGCTATGCCGTGCAGTCACTGGTCACAGCACTCGAGCCCTACTGCTCCATTATTGAGGCCGACGATGAGCCATTCTCCCTGGCACTGCCAGATCTTTGGCACCTAGCCACCGACGTCAAGGGCAAGCTCAAGGCCAAGACCTCACTTTTGGATGTGGTTGGTGCACTGCACCCGACCGCAGCGGTCGCAGGCACACCTCGTGAAGCTGCCATGGCACTCATTGAAGAGCTGGAACCCTTTGACAGATCTGGCTATGCAGGACCTGTCGGTTGGCTAAGTTCCGACGGCTCGGGCGAGATTGCCATAGCTCTACGTGGCGGGGTTCTCGAAACGGGCCAAATCAGAGCAATGGCGGGCTGCGGCATCGTCAGCGAGTCAGAGCCAGAGGCGGAGCTGAGCGAGACGGAGCTGAAGTTCAGGGCAGTTCGTTGGGCCTTTGGCGCCTAGAGCGCATAGTCGATAAGCACAAAACCGGATTCGCTCCAAGCGCTTTCTAGCTCGGCAAGATTTTCGCAGCGGAAGTACTTCCAGCCATAGGCAGCCGCAAGGGCATGTAGATCGACCTGTTGAGAAGTAGTAAAGAGCCTTTCAAATGTCTTCTTTGGCAATAGCTCACTGACCTCAAGCCGAGAAAAGATGTGGCCGCCATTGTCATTGCCGACAACTAGCCGCACATTCAGCTCGCCAAGGTCGCTTCTATTGAGCCCGTTGGCATCGTGCAGGAGCGTCAGGTCGCCAATCAGAGCAGTCACATCCTGCTTTTGTTGAGCAATACCAATTGCGGTTGAGACAGTTCCATCAATCCCAGATAGTCCGCGGTTCGAGTAGACCTCAATCTCTCTTGGCCTAGCGACCCTGTCGGCCACCCGAATCAAATCTGATGCTCCAAGTAGCAGCCTTGGGCTGTTCTCCCAGACGAACCGCACAAATTCTCCGCGATTATCGAGCTCGGGCTCCCTTCTCCAACTTTCTAACCATGCGGCATCGACCTCGCCCGAGGGCATAAGCCGCTCAGCGGATGCAATGGCATTGTCGAAGGGGTCAAAGTTCCCGAAGCTGGATGTCTGAACATAAAGGGCACTGGTTGATATCAGCCTTTGGATAGGCCTAGAAAGTGTTGGCTTACCAAAGACCACTACCTTCCTTGCCTGGTCCTCGAGTGCCTCCAAGGCCGATAGGTAGTCGGTGATCGCATTTGGTCCGCTGCGCTCCCCAGAGCTTGGTTCGGCAAGCAGCGGAAGGCCTGCCTCTTCGGCGAAGGCCCTCGCCCCTGAGCCACCGGCACCAGCTATAACCACGGTGTGGTTATCTACCGGAACCTCTAGTTCACTTTTCTCGCGGGTCTCAGGCTTGGGCATATCACCCAGTCCAGCAAGCACTGTGTTGGCATCTGGCTCTGCAGCACTTAGTGGCAAATCAAATTGAAGATTGAGCTGAACCGGACCATTTTTAGTGGTGGCATCGATAACCGCTTGGGAGGCAAACTTGGCCGCCACCGAGGCATCGACTGCCTCAAGGTCGTAATCGGCTACCGTCGCCGGGGCAAAAATCCCGGGCTGAAAGGTGGTCTGGTTTGCGCCTCTACCCCTGAGCCTGGCGGGTCTGTCGGCAGTTAGCAAAATCAGCGGCACTCCGGCATGAGAGGCTTCCAACACCGCGGGGTGAAGGTTCGCGACCGCAGTGCCACTGGTGGTGATAATGGCAACTGGCCTGCCGGAAGCAATTGAGTTTCCGAGGGCGGTGAAGGCCATCGAGCGCTCGTCAAGACGAACCGTTAGTTTGGCTTTGCCATTTTCTTCGAGCTGTCCGGCAGCGATGGCTAGGGCTTGAGATCTAGCTCCGGGAGAAAGATAAAAGGACTGAACTCCAGAGGCGACAAGATTCGCCACCAGGCTGGCGGCAAAGTCTTGACTTGTCACTTCTTGTCGTCTTCATCGTCCTTCTTGCGCATCTTCTTTGAGATGTCACGAAGGAACGTTGGGTCGTCATCGGGTGCAACGGTCTTCCCGCGACCACCAAATCCGCCCTCGTCGCCGCGCTTGAGTGGGCGTCCGACCATTAGATAGAGGAGGCCTCCAAAGAAAGGCACGATCACGCAAAGGATGACCCAAAGCCATTTTGGCAGGGACCTAACCTCGTTTTTATCAGCGCTGATCGCAAAAACGGTTGTGAAAACCATCCAAATAATCAAGAACGCAAGCGTTAGAAGAGCCACTCGTGTCATACCTTCAACCCTAGTTCGTTTCGCTTCCTCTTAGACTGGTGATGTGAAAAACCCTTGGCTCAGCTACGTGCTAATCCGTCTCGGGCTCTTCTTCGGAGTCTTTTTCACACTCCTACTGCTTCAGTTCAACCCATTTTTCGCCGCAATTATTGCAGCAGCCGTATCTTTCGCGATAGCACTTCTGTTTTTGGACCGCCAACGTGATGCCATGAGCGCTGCGGTGGCAAAGAAGCTGGCTAGGGATGCCTCTGGTCGCTATCAAGATGACCTCTCCAGCGAAGAGGACCGGATTTTGGACCTAGAAGCTAAAGCTGACAACGGCGATGCCGGTGCCAACCAGGACGGCAAAGCCTAGCCCTGCAAAAGAGGTCAGCTTCAAAGCTGTGATCAACTCACCTGGGTTTCTACTCTCCATGATTATCAGCGTTACCGGCAGCACCAGTAGCAAATTCAACATGCCCAGAATTGCCGCGGGATAGGCCAGCAGAATCAAGAAGTTCAGCGCAACCGGCAGCCAAATCAGCAGCATAAAGAGGGTCTTGGAAGCCTTGCGACCTAGCCGAACCGCAAGGGTCTTCTTCCCCACCGCAGCATCGGTATCAATGTCTCTGATGTTGTTCACCAGCAAAACCGCGGTCGCATAGAACCCAAACGCGATGCCTACTAGGACCGCAAGCGGATCGATAAGAAGTGTCTGGATAAAGTTCGTGCCCACCGTCGCAACCAGACCAAAGAACACGAATACGGCCAGCTCACCCAGACCCGCGTAGCCATAAGGCGACTTGCCGCCTGTGTAGAACCAGGCGGCCAATACAGCTAGCGCCCCGACGCCAAGGAGCCACCACTGAGCTGTAATTACAACTATTGCCAGTCCAGCGAGCATTGCGATGCCAAAGGTTACAAATGCCGCCCGCTTCACCGAATCGGGTCTAGCAAGGCCCGCTGCGGTGATGCGCTGGGGACCAACGCGGTTATCGTCGGTCCCGCGAATGCCGTCTGAGTAATCGTTCGCGTAGTTCACGCCAATCTGCAAAAACAGCGACACCACCAGCGCCAAAAGCGCAAGCACTGGGTCAAAGCGGTCCAGGGTGAAAGCCACCGCCGAACCGAGATACACCGGAGCTACGGCAAGTGGAAGCGTTCGCACTCTCGCGCCAGTTACCCAGGTAGAAAACTTAGACATTGGAAAAGACTAATCGGCGAGTAGTTTGCTGCACGCTACAAGATCGGGCTTGCCAGAGGAAAGACGCGGAAGCGCCTCGACCCTCAGAACTTTTCTGGCCTTGGCCGCAGGGGATATTGCCTCGGTCAGCTGTTCAAAGGAAACCTCTGGGCTTCCTGAATAGACGATGCCCACCGACTGACCCCACTCGCTCTCCACCGCGCAGGCCGCAACCTCTTCGACCCCAGCAATGGCAAGCGCAGCCTCCTCAACTCGCTCAAGAGAGACCTTTAGCCCTCCAGAAACTATGACCCGATCAGCCCTGCCAAGAACCTTGAGCTTGCCATCAACCATCTCCCCCAGGTCGTTTGAAAGGTAGCTGCCACCAAGCCCATTGGCCAACACAGGACCAGATATCTCGATCAGCCCGTCAACGATTTGCACGGCAACACCATCTAGTGCTACCCCGTCATAGACACAGCCTCCGGCTGTCTCGGCCATGCCGTAGCTGAGGACAATGTTGAGACCCTTGGCCCTGAGAGACTCCACCAGAGCGAAGTCTGCCGCCTGACCGCCCACCAAAATGGCATCAAATTTTCTCAAAGTTGAAAACAGGAACGCGTCACTATCGACCTCGGCAGCTATCCGTTGGAGCTGAGCGGGAACAAGGGAGGTGTAGCGGCGCTCCCCCTCCATCAAAGATGCTCCCCTCACAAAAGCCTCGGTCGTGAATGGCACCTGAGTGTTCATAATGACCGGCTGCGAATCAGAAACTACAGATCTGATCAGCACATTTGACCCGGCAATAAACTGCGGTGTGAGGGCAAGTAGCCACTGCCCAGGTCCGCCTAATCTTGCGAGTGACGAGGTTGCCGAGTGCCTAAGAGCCTCAACGGAGAGCTCTAGCTGCTTTGGGGAGCCTGTAGAGCCAGAGCTTTCAACAATGAGTCCGACATCATCGGCAACCTCCCTAGGAAGAGAAACCTCAGGCGCAACACCGTTCACCTCAGGAGCGGAGATGAATCCTGCGCAGCTGCCCTCGAGAACATCAAGAATCAGATTTAGAGCGCCAAAGGTGTCATTGGCCGGACAGACCCGGAGCTTTTTCATTTAGAAGTGCCAGGGGGTATCAGACCAGTTTGGTTTGCGCTTTTCCAAGAAGGCGTCTCTGCCCTCTTTCGCCTCGGCCGTGCCGTAGGCGAGCCTGGTTGCCTCCCCGGCAAATAACTGTTGGCCAACCATGCCATCATCGGCTGCGTTCAGCGCATACTTCAGCATTCGAATTGCTGTCGGGCTCTTTCCTAGAATTTGCTCTGCAAACTCAAGGCCAGCACTCTCGAGCTGCTCGTGGTCCACCACCTTGTTCACAGCACCAATCTCAAGTGCCCGCTGGGCGTCATACTCCTGACCCAAGAAGAAGATCTCTCGGGCAAACTTTTGGCCTACCTGCCTAGCCAGCAGCATTGATCCATAGCCGGCATCAAAAGAACCAACATCTGCATCTGTTTGCTTGAACTTGGCATGTTGCCTCGAGGCGATCGAGAGATCACAGACCACATTTAGTGAGTGGCCACCACCTGCTGTCCAGCCTG